>NZ_DBGBQB010000219.1:0-2130 GCF_048470075.1 Cetobacterium sp.
TAAAAGATAAGTTTTCTGAAAAGATTAAACAGGCAGAGGCATTTATAGGTGATACAAAGATAGCCATTGAATTTACAAATAGAAAGTTAACAGAAATAGAGGAAAATATTTTAATCGGAGTAATAAATAAAGAGACTAATATAAAAATAGCTTTTATTTTTTCTGAAAAATCAACTTTTTCTCAACTTCCTGGTGGACAACTTCCATTTAATAATATAAAAGATATAACAGATGAGGGGACTACAAAATTTCATAAGGGAACTTTACGTTCTGGTCATAACCTTGAGTTTGATGGAAATGTAGTTGTACTTGGAGATGTAAACCCAGGAGCTGTTATAAAGTCCAAAGGGAATGTAATAGTATTGGGATACCTTAATGGGACAGTATATGCTGGAGAAAATGATGGTTCAGAAGCATTTGTAGGTGCTTTTTCATTAAATCCTATTCAGATAAAAATTGGGCAGATTATTGCAAAAAATCCGAGTACAAATGTGTTAGATGTTAATAAAGTGAAAAAAACTATGGATTTCGAAGTGGCATATTTAAAGGATGGGAATATTTTTATTGAAAAATTTAACAAAGCGACTCTAGAACATATGGTAAAAATATAAGAGAAAAGCAGGAGGAATTATGGGAAAAGTTATAGTAATTACTTCAGGAAAAGGTGGAGTAGGGAAGACAACAAGTAGTGCAAACTTAGGGGCTGCACTGGCTATGCAAAATCAAAAGACACTATTAATTGATACTGATATCGGTTTAAGAAACTTAGACGTTGTAATGGGATTAGAAAATAGGATTGTCTATGACTTAATCGATGTTATAGAGGGTAATTGTAAACCTAAACAAGCTATTATAAAGGATAAAAGAAATGAAAATTTACATCTGTTACCAGCGGCACAATCTAGGGATAAAAATGCTGTTACTCCAGAACAGATGAAAGAGTTAATAGAGGTATTAAAAGCTGAATATGATTTTGTATTAGTTGATTGTCCAGCTGGAATAGAGCAAGGATTTAAAAATGCAATATCAGCGGCAGAGGAAGCGTATGTGGTTACAACTCCAGAGATTTCCGCAGTTAGAGATGCAGATCGTATTATTGGATTATTAGAAGCAAATGAGATTAGAAATCCAAAATTAATTGTAAATCGTTTAAGAGTAGAGATGGTAAAAGATGGAAATATGTTAAGTGTAGATGACGTGACAGATATACTTGGTATTAAACCAATTGGAATTGTACCTGATGATGAGAATATAGTTATTTCTACTAATAAAGGTGAACCATTAGTCTATAAGGGTGAATCTTTAGCAGCAAAGGCTTATATCAATATAGCATCAAGGACATTGGGGCAAAATGTTGAGTTTTTAGATTTAGATCCTAAAGTTGGATTTTTTGATAAGTTAAAAGAGATGTTTAAGAAGTAAAAGGAGGCGAAATATGGGATTTTTTAGTTTTTTAAATAAAGAAAAATCTAGTTCAGTAGCTAAAGACCGTTTAAAACTAGTACTGATACATGATAGAGCTATGTTGTCTCCTAAAATGCTTGAAAATTTAAAGGATGAACTTATTGCGGTAATATCTAAATATGTAGATATTGATAGGGACTCTTTAAATATTGAAATTTCTCAAGAGGCTGAAACTGGAAGAGAAACGGCACTAATAGCAAATATACCTATAAAAATAAGAAAATAGTACTACGGTGCTATTTTTTTTTAGTAGATAAGAGACACAAAAAACATAATATTAAGGGGGACGAGTTATGAAAAGAGAGAGTTTTAGTAAGTTATTATTACTTTTGGTTGCTATGATTTGGGGAAGTGGGTTTCCAGCTACAAAAATAATTTTAGATAGTGGAATAAGGCCTTTTGAATTTTTAGGAATAAGATTTTTTATTACAGCAATAGTTATGTTTATAATTATGAGAATAAAAAGGATAAAAATTGAAAAAAATGAGATGAATTTAGGAGTGATTGCAGGATTGGTTCTGTTTTTAGCTTTTGCTTTTCAAACTGTGGGATTGGTCTATACAACTTCCTCTAAAAATGCTTTCATAACTGGTGCAAATGTTATTTTTGTGCCCTATATAGCGTGGATTTTTACAAAAGAAAAGCCAAAATTAATCTATATTTTAT
>NZ_DBGBQB010000220.1:0-3433 GCF_048470075.1 Cetobacterium sp.
GTTATTAATTCAGTATTAGATAAGGGGTATTTTATGAAAAAGTTAAAGATATTTTTTACTGCTAATGTTCTTTGGGATATATATATATTTAGATATGGAGTTATAAAGGCTTTGATAGATGATGGGCATGAGGTTGTAGCAATAGCTCCAAATGACTCTAGAATAGATTTTCCAAAGGAGTTAGGAATTAGGCATATTCCAATTGAATTGAGTTTAAGAGGAGTAAATCCATTAAAAGATTTTCAGCTATATCTTCAGTTAGTGGATATCTATAAAAAAGAAAAACCAGATATAATCTTTCATTATACAATTAAGCCAAATATATATGGAACATTGGCTGCCAAGAGAGCTAAGATACCAAGTATCGCTGTTTTAACTGGACTGGGGTACTCTTTTGTAGAGGGTGGATTAATATCTAAAATAGCCAAAACATTGTATAGGATATCTCTACAATATTCAAAAGAGGTATGGATATTAAATGAGGATGATAAGAAACGTTTAATTGATGAAAAAATTGTGGATGAAAAAAAACTATTCATTCTTCCAGGTGAGGGAGTTGATACACAAAAATTCTCTCCAGTTCCAAGAGACCCAAATAAAAATCTGATTTTTTTAATGGTTGCTAGAGCTTTTTATGATAAGGGTGTAAGGGAGTATGTGGAAGCAGCTAAACTTATAAAAGAAAAAGGATATGATGTTAAGTTTCTATTTTTAGGAGCTCTAGGTGGGAGCGCAGCAAACGGGATAGATAAGGCTAAAATGGACGAGTACGAAGAGAAGGGTATATTAGAGTACCTGGGACACAGAAAGGACGTAGAAGCCATAATAAATATGTCTGATTGTGTGATTCTACCTTCATATAGAGAGGGTATATCTAAAGTTTTAATGGAAGCTGCTAGTATGGAAAAACCTATAATAGCTACAGATGTCACGGGTTGTAAAGAGATTGTTGAGAACAATAAAAGTGGATATTTGGTAAAAGTAAAGGATTTTTTGGATCTAGCTGAGAAAATAGAAAAATTTATTAATTTATCAGATGAAGAGAGAAAAAAAATGGGTAAAAATGGTCGTAAAAAAATATTGAATGAGTTTGATGAAAAAATAATAATAGAGATATATAGGAGAAAGCTATGGAACTTACATTTATAGTACCTGTTTACAATGTTGAAAGCTTTTTAAAAGAGTGTTTAGATAGTATATACAGTGTTGAAAATATAGACTATGAGGTTATTTTAGTAAATGATGGTTCAACAGATGGAAGTTTAAATATACTACAAGAATATAGAGATAAATTTCCTAAGATAACAAAGGTTATAGATAAAGAAAATGGCGGTCTATCTTCAGCAAGAAATGCTGGAATTAGAGATGCAAAAGGTGAGTATTTATCCTTTATTGATAGCGACGATATAATTGATTCTAAAGGATTTGAAGAGTTTTTTAAAGAGGGGCAAAAATTAGATTTGGATATAATGGTAGGAAATATGAGATATTTTTCTGCAGAGAGGACTGGAGAGCCTCTTTTTAGATCCCAAGAGATCAAAGATTTTACAGTTGGAAAGGGAACTAAGTTTTTTTTAACTCTATTTCAAGGGACAAAATGTTTTAGAGAGGAAGTTGTTGATGACATATATAAAAGAGATTTTATATGTGAAAACAAACTGTATTTTCATGATAATCTGATACATGAGGACAGCTATTTTACACCTATGGCATATTTAAAAGCTAAAAGGGTTAAGTATATAGATATTGCATTTTACTATTATAGACAGAGAAGTGGTAGTATAATGAGCGCTGTAACAGACAAAAGTATAAACTCTTTAGAAAAAATCTGTTATATGCTTTTAAGTGAATATGGCAAAACAGATGATTATGGAAGAGAAGCTCTGTCCAAATTACTTCCAAGTTTCTATAAAGTTGTTGTTTATAGATATATGAATTCAAATAAAAATTATAAAGAGAAATTAAAAAACTATAGAACAATTTTTAAAGAGGTAAAGGGCATAAAAAATAGAAATTTTGAAGAGATTTTGGTATATATAACTCCAAAATTTTCAAATCTATTGAGAAAAATAATGGGAAAAGATATAGGGAGTACTCAAAAAATACCTAAATTTTAGGAGGAATCATGGAGAAAAAGATACATTACATTTGGCTAGGAAGGGGATCAAAACCGAATATAATGGATATATGTATAAACTCATGGAGAGAAAAATTACCTGATTATGAAATCATTGAATGGAATGAGGATAACCTTGATTTTTATAGTGAAATTGAGAAAAATATATTTTTAAAAGAGTGTTATAATAGAAAATTATGGGCATTTTTATCTGATTATTTTAGAGTGAAGGTGCTATATGAAAATGGAGGAATCTACTTAGATTCAGACATGCAAATTTTAAAGACCTTAGATCCATTTTTAAAAGATGAGATGTTTTTAGGAATGGAAGATAAAAATCAGGCTAGTGCAGGTATAATTGGAGCAAAAAAGGGGCATATTTTCTTTAAAAAAATGTTAAAGTTCTACAGTGAAGATATTTGGAATATAAATATATATACAATACCAGCTATAATTCAGTATATATTGAAAAAAGATTACAACTTTGTAGGAGAAAATAAAGTTATAGAGTTAGATGATGGAATAAAAATATACCCATATGAGTACTTCTATCCCTATCATTTCACTGAGGAGTTTTCCTATGATAAAATAACTGACAATACCTACGGGATACATTGGTGGGGGAAAAGTTGGCATGGAAACAATAAAAAACTTTATTTTTTAGAGTTTAAAACTTTAAAAGGTTATAAAAAAATATTGGTAAATTTACTTATTTTTTTAAATCTTTTAGAACCTGTCAGAAAATTTTATGAAAAATTTATAAAAAAAATATAGGGATAAACCTTTTGAAAACCGTTGTTTTACAATGGTTTTCAAAGGATTAGATGCAAATTAAAAAAAAACTTTAAAAAAAATAAAAAAACTTGTTGACTTTATTTATAATTTATGATATTATTATTAATGTCCGTGAGGGACAGCGAAGCGCGAAAGCGACAAGCTCCTTCAACTAGGAAGCCTGGGTGGCGGAATAGGTAGACGCACAGGACTTAAAATCCTGAGCTATCTGATAGCGTGCCGGTTCGATTCCGGCCCCAGGCACCACTTATATATCGCGGGGTAGAGCAGTTGGCAGCTCGTCGGGCTCATAACCCGAAGGTCGTTGGTTCGAATCCAGCCCCCGCCACCAAAACAATTAAATAGTAAGATGGAATAAATATGCGGGAGTAGCTCAGTTGGTAGAGCGTCAGCCTTCCAAGCTGAATGTCGCGAGTTCGACCCTCGTCTCCCGCTCCATAAAAATGCGTCATTAGCTCAGATGGTAGAGCACACGACTTTTAATCGTGTTGTCACTGGTTCGAGCCCAGTATGACGCACCAT
>NZ_DBGBQB010000221.1:0-3509 GCF_048470075.1 Cetobacterium sp.
TTAAGTGCTTGTTGTAATGCGATTGAATCAACCTCTTTTAAGAATGGTAATTCATTTTTTAGTGGTACAAGCTCTTTAGCTTGAGTATTGTAAGTTACAGATTTTTTCTCTGTCTCATACAATTCTTTTCTCTGAGCTAAAAATCTGTTATACACAAGTCTAGTACAACCAAAAGTTTGATTAATGGTATTCGCTTGAGTTTCATTAGGATATATCCTATATTTAAAAGCTAAGTTATATGTCTTCATAGATTTCACCTCCATTTTTTAATTTTATATGTTATGATAATATCACATTTAAAATTAGTTGTAAATGAGAGTACAATTATGAATACAGATTTTAAAAAGAATAGATATTCTATTTATAATTTAACTTATCACTTAGTTGTAATTACAAAATATCATAGAAAATGTATCAATTGGAAGCCTGTGTTTTGGAGTAATTCTTATTGCATATTAAGTACTGGTGGAGCAACAATTGAAACTATCAAGTGGTATATCGAATCACAAAGAGCTGAAAACTAAAAAGATTGTCCCGATTCATCCTCTCCTTAAATAGAGGAATAGGTTTTCTCGGGACGTTTTGATAAAAATAAAAAAATTATAGTTCATAAAAAAGGAGAAAGAGCCTATGGGAGAAGATAGGCTTTTAATGGAATTAAATATATTTTATTTTTTAAAATTTACATAAACTCTGAATAAGATTCCATTACAGCAACAGCAACGGCAACAGTTGCTCCAACAATGGGATTATTCCCCATTCCAATAAACCCCATCATCTCAACATGAGCAGGAACAGATGAAGAACCTGCAAATTGAACATCTGAATGCATACGACCCATTGTATCAGTCATTCCATAGGATGCTGGACCAGCTCCAACATTATCAGGATGAAGAGTTCGTCCTGTTCCACCACCTGATGCTACTGAAAAATATTTTTTCCCAGCTTCAATACACTCTTTTTTATAAGTTCCAGCTACAGGATGTTGAAATCTAGTAGGGTTTGTTGAATTACCTGTAATAGAAATATCTACATTTTCCAATTTCATAATTGCAACACCTTCTCTAACATCATCAGCACCATAGCAATTTATAGTTGCTCTTTCATTTTCTGAATATTTTATTTTATTTATAATTGAAAGTTTACTTGTGTAGTAATCAAAATTAGTTTGTACATAAGTAAATCCATTAATTCTAGATATTATTTGAGCAGCATCTTTTCCCAATCCGTTTAAAATAACTCGAAGTGCTTTTTTTCGTATTTTATTAGCATTTTTTACAATTCCAATAGCTCCTTCTGCAGCTGCAAAAGATTCATGTCCAGCCAAAAATGCAAAACATTCTGTATTTTCAGATAAAAGCATGGCAGCTAAATTTCCATGTCCAATTCCAACTTTCCGCTCCTCAGCAACAGATCCGGGAATGCAAAAGGCTTGAAGTCCAACTCCTATTACTTTAGCAGCTTCAATAGCATTTTTACAATTGCTTTTTATTGCCATTGCAGCACCAACAGAATATGCCCAATGTGCATCATCAAAAGCTATGGGTTGGATTTCATTGATAATCTTATGTGTATCAATACCTTTATCTTCACATATTTTTTTAGCTTCTTCAATATTTTTTATCCCATACTCCTGGAGAGCTAAATTAACTTTTTCTATACGTCTATCATAATTTTCAAATAATTCCATTTGTTCCTCCTTACTCTTTTCTAGGATCTATATATTTTAGAGCATTTTTAAATTGCCCATAAGTACCCATTGCTTTTTCAATTGCTTTACTATAGTCATCTCCTTTTTTTAAAGACTCTGTAAATTTCCCAAGATTTAAAAATTCATATCCGATAACTTCATCTTTTTCATTTAAAGCCATACGAGTTATATATCCTTCTGCTATTTCTAAATATCGAGGTCCTTTTTCCTGTGTTCCAAACATAGTTCCAATTTGGCTACGCATTCCTTTTCCTAAATCTTCTAAACTTGCTCCAATAGGAAGACCACCTTCAGAAAATGCTGTTTGACTACGTCCATAAACAATTTGTAAGAATAATTCTCTCATAGCAACGTTAATAGCATCACAGACTAAATCTGTATTGAGTGCTTCTAAAATTGTTTTTCCAGGTAAAATTTCTGATGCCATTGCAGCTGAATGTGTCATCCCAGAACAACCAATAGTTTCAATAAGAGCTTCCTGAATAATTCCATTTTTAATATTGAGTGTCAATTTACAAGCTCCTTGATGTGGTGCACACCCTCCAACTCCATGTGTTAAGCCACTGATATCTTTTATTTCTTTGGCTTTTACCCATTTTCCTTCTTCAGGAATTGGTGCTGGACCGTGATTTGCATTTCTACTCACAATACACATATTTTCTACTTCTGAAGAATAAATCATCTAATTTTCCTCCTTTTGTAAACTTATCTTGACTTTATTTTTCAATAAAGAAAAGAAAATCCTTTAATTTTTTATCATAAAAAAACCTTCTAGATTTTGATGGTATTTACATCATTGATCTAGAAGGTCTATAATTATTGTTTATTAAAAAAGTAAATAAAAGGACTTTATTAAAAGTTAAAATCTGGATCAGGGATATGAGTGTGTCTAAATCCTTTTTCAGCATCTTTAAGTTCTTCAAAATCTTGTTCATCATCCTCGAAAAAGTTATTAAATTCATTTTCCCACTCTTCATTTTCATCGTAATCATCTTCTAAAGTATTTTCTTTATCAAATTCCTCCTCTTCATTAGGATTTTCTTTATCAAGTTCTTCTCCTAGCACATCTTTATAGGCATCTTCAATAAAAGCATTTTTTAACATAATGTCCTCCCTAATTTAAATAGATTATATTGTAGTTAAAATCATAATAGTAGTATTTTTTATTGTGTTTGTGATAGTAGTAATATATTTTAGCACGGATTAAATCATTTTTAAGTGATTCTCTTTCTGTAATAATTCTGTATTCAACCTCTCTATAAAGGAATTTAAGCTGCTTCTTTTCCATATATAAAAGTATTCAGTATTAAAAATATAATTAAATTTTTCATATATACACTCCTTTATAGAAAATATTTGATTTTAAACTCTTTTTAAAGTTTTACCACAAGAATTCAATTATCTTTTTTCAATTGACTAATTATATTAAAATTTTGAAACATTATTCCAGATAGAAGAGTGGAGGTTTTATGGAATTTATGTGTAATGTCATTCCAAGCTTGATAGAAATGATTTTCAAAGATGTATTTTAAAGGTTTAGTATATTATACAGCGTTATGAAGGGAAAAGAAAAGCAGCTCACGTTATTTTGTGAGCTGCTATTTTTTATCTTTGATATTTTAACTTTATAAATAGATTATCTAAACTTCTTAATACAAGACCAATTAAAAGTAGCGGAAATAGGTAGAACTTTGCTGAATAATCCACTATAGAGTTATTATTAGTTCTTTTCTTTTCTAACATATCTGTTTTATTCACCCCTTTTATTTACAAGAGTAATTATATACCACTTTTTCCA
>NZ_DBGBQB010000222.1:0-2222 GCF_048470075.1 Cetobacterium sp.
TATTAATAAAGCACATTAAAAAAACACTAAAAGATTAAAATTTGAACAAAAAAAATTAAATAAAAACAATATATTGACTAAAAATATTAAAAATATATAAAATGAGTTATAAAAAATTAATAAAACACGAGGGAGAGTAAAAAATGGAGATATTTTATTTTTTAGTTTGTTTAGGTGCATCAATTTTAGGTGCAATTAGTGGTATCGGTGGAGGAGTTATTATTAAGCCAGTTCTTGATGCAATGGGGACAATGAATGTATCAGCAATTAGCTTTTTATCAGGGTGCACAGTTCTTGGAATGACAAGTATGACACTATATCGTAATAGCAAAGCTGGAATTAAACCAGAGAAGAAAAGGGGAACTTGTCTGGCTATTGGAGCATCAGTGGGAGGACTTTTAGGGAAACAGCTTTTTGATTGGGTAAAAGTGGCAAGTGGAGACCCAAATATGGCTGGAGCTGTACAATCTTTTGTTTTAGCAGTTGTAACTGTTGGAGTTTTAATATTTACAATCCAAAAATCTAGAATAAAACCTTTTGATATAGAAAGTGAAGCTGTATCATTGATTATTGGATTTTTTCTAGGAGCATTATCTTCATTTTTGGGAATAGGTGGAGGACCAATTAATCTGATGGTTTTATATCTATTCTTTGGACTTAACTCTAAAGAGGCAGCTATAAACTCAATCTACATCATATTGTTTTCACAAGGTATAAGTGTGGCACAAACTTTATTTAAAGGGATGCCTGAATTTGTTTGGTTAGCATTTGTAATGATGGTTGCAGGAGGAGTTTTAGGAGGTACTGTAGGACCTATAATTTCAAAAAAACTATCTTTAAAAGGTGTGGATAAGATATATCTTTGTATGGTTGTCGGAATAATATTGATAAGTGTTTACAATGGAATGAGCTACTTAGGAGTTCTATAAGTAGTAAAAAAATAAAAAACAATGAGATAGGAGAAAAAAATGAGTATTTGTGCAAAATGTGTGACAAGAGGGTGCTTAACAAAAGATAAAGAGAAGATGCCAAAGGTATTCTGCCCAAGTAGAAATGATGAGATGCAAAACAAAGCTAAAGAATTACATGTGGGAGATGATTTGACGATTGCTATTCAATCAGCTTTGGTAGAGGCTGAAGGAAATACAAATTGGACTCGTGTTCAAGAGATAATAGCTTTTGCAAAAAAATGTGGCTATGAGCGTATAGGATTAGCTTTTTGTACAGGACTACATGAGGAAGCTAAAACTTTTGTAAAGATTTTGGAGCACCACGGGTTAAAAGTAGTTTCTGTAATCTGTAAAAATGGAGCTATATTAAAGGGATTCTTAGGGATACCACAAGAGGAAAAAGAGAGCTATGTAAAAAATGATATAATGTGTAATCCTATTGGTCAAGCTCTGCACCTAAATGAGGAAAAAACAGATTTAAATATTTTATTTGGTCTTTGCGTAGGACACGACACACTATTTATAAAGCATTCAGAGGCACCAGTTACTGTGTTTGCTGTAAAGGATAGAGTGCTATGCCATAACCCAGTGGCAGCGATATATCAAGCTGACGCTTACTATAAGAAAAAATTATTTTAAATAGATATAATAGATGAATTAAAAAAAAACAGCTTAAGCCTATTGAGGCCTAAGCTGTTTTTTACAGATAAGATAGATAAGGTTATCTATTTGCTCTAAAAAGAGATGCAGTATATATAATGAGACCACTCCAAATTAAAGAGAATGTTATTGTATGTACACTTGAAAAATTTTCTCCAAATACGAAGACACCAAGTAGTAAAACCAATGTGGGTGTAAGGTATTGAAAAAACCCAATAGATGATAGTTTTGATAATTTTGCTCCCAAAGAAAAAAGAAAAAGTGGTATTACTGTTACAACTCCTGCTCCCATTAACAATATTTTATCAAAATTTGTTGCCTCTATTCCTTTTCCACCTTTAATCATTAGTAAATATAAAATTGCAATTGGGAAATATACCAGTGTTTCAATTGTTAATGCTAAAATAGGATCAATTTTGATTTTCTTTTTTGCAATACTATAGCCTGTAAAAGTTCCTGCTACTAAAAGAGAGTATAATGGCAATTTTTGATAAATAATGGACATATAGCATACTCCTAATGTAGCTAAAATGATTGCAGTTTTTTGATGTTTACTTAAAGTTTCTTTAAAAATAAATCTTCCAGCAAGAATTAAAAGTAATGGATTAATAA
>NZ_DBGBQB010000223.1:0-15455 GCF_048470075.1 Cetobacterium sp.
AATCAATCTCCTCAGGATATATGAAAATAAAACTATTATTTTCTTTTGATTCAGGTTTGAAGATTTTAGTAGTTGTAGCAATTAAGACAGTGCCACTTTTTTTTAGTTCACTGGCCAGATAGAACATCAATGAGGTTTTACCACCAGCCCCTGTAATGGAGATAATATCTCCCTTTTTTATATTAAAAAGTTCTGCCATAACTCTCCTCCCACTAAAATAGTTTTATATATTTAAAACTCCCATTAGAACTTTTTCAGATGTTATAGGAAGGGTTCTAACTCTCACCTTAGTAGCGTTATAAACAGCATCTGCTATAGCAGGAGCTGGTGTATTTACAACAACCTCACCTACAGATTTAGCACCAAAAGGTCCTGTTTTTTCATATGAGTTGGAAAACTCAACTCGTATGTTTTTACAATCAAGTCTTGAAGGAATTTTATATTGCATTAAAGAGTCCGAAATAACTCTTCCTTTTCTATCATACTTAATATCTTCAAAAAGAGCAAGTCCTATTCCTTGAACAGCTCCACCTTCAACTTGAACTTGAACTAGATTAGGGTTTATAGGAGTACCACAATCAACAACAGATAAATATTCAAGAACAGAAACCTCTCCAGTTAAAGTATCTACCTCTACCTCGGCAAAACCAGCAATAAAAGGTGGAGGAGATGTTTCACCACCCCAAGTTCCTGTGGTAGTAATCTGGTTCATACCTTCAAAAGATATAGAACGTTGAGCAAATTCCTCCAATGAAATAGTTTTATCATCTATTTTTAACTCTGTTCCAAGATATTCAATCTTATTAATATCTACATTGAACAGTTTAGAAGCTCCTTTTAAAATCTCCTCTTTCATATTATTAGCAGCAATAATAACCGCATTTCCAGTGACATATGTTCCACTTGAAGCATAAGCTCCAGGATCATAAGGGGAGATATCTGTGTCAGCAGAGTGAATAGATATTCTATCCATAGGAATCTCCAAAACTTCTGCTGCTATTTGAGTGAGAACAGTATCACACCCCTGTCCCATATCAGTAACTCCAACCATAAGATTGAAATCCCCTCTATCCCCAAGCTTAATTGTAGCAGCGGCAGTATCTACTCCAGCAATTCCAGAACCCTGCATTGTAACAGCCATTCCAGCAGCTCTGATTTTATTGGGAGCTACTTCTCTAGGTTTTGATTTCTCTTTCCAATTGAATTTTTCTTTTCCAATCTCAATACATTTTTTAATATCTCCACTTGTTATATACTTTCCTTCACAAGGTTCAACGAGGTTTTTCATTCTAACATCACTAGGATCAAGATTTAGATGATGTGCTAGCTCATTGATGATAGATTCTACTGCAAAAGTACCTTGAGTAGCTCCATATCCTCTAAAAGCTCCAGCATTCATGGTATTAGAATAAACGATATTAGCATTGAATCTCATAGGAACAGTGTCATATAGAGGGAAAGTTTTATATGATACAAGGGATGTAACAGTGGGAGCATGCTCTCCATATGCTCCAGCATTGGAAAGAACATTTATATCAATAGCTTTTATATTTCCTTGTAAATCTGAACCAATTTTAACATCAAGTCTCATTCCATGTCTTGTAGTTGTACATGTATGAGTCTCTTTTCTATTATAAATTATTTTAGATGGCTTACCAGTTTTTAAAGTTACAAAAGCTGAATATATTTCACAAACAGCTGTTTGTTTTCCACCAAAACCTCCACCTATTCTAGGTTTTATAACTCTTATTTTACTGCTAGGCATCTCTAGTGCCCTAGCGAGATGTCTTCTAACATGGAAAGGGATTTGAGTTGAACTCACTGTAGTTAATCTTCCATTGACATCAAAATAACTATATGACCTATAAGTTTCCATCATTGCATGTATTTGAGGCTGTGTATAGTAAGTTCTTTCAAGAATTACATCACTGTTTTCAAACCCCTCATCCACACCTGGTTTTTCAGCATAGGCTTTAGAAGCGATATTTCTCTCTCTCTCATATCCAATTTCAAAATTAGTATGCACATCTTCAGGATGAATTACAACATGAGAATCAATAGCTTTTTCAAAATCTAAAATAGGTTCTAAAACTTCATACTGAACTTTAATTAGTTTCATAGCTTTTTCAGCACATCTTTCATCTTCGGCAGCTATAATGGCCACTGGATCTCCAACATATCTAACATATTCATCAAGAATTCTTCTATCATATGGAGAAGGCTCTGGAAAACTTTGTCCAGCGAGAGTGAATCTAGTTTTAGGCGTGTCCTCATGAGTAAAGATTGCCTCCACACCAGGCACTTTTAGTGCTATAGAAGTATCTATGTTTTTAATTTTAGCAAATGGATGAGGAGATCTTAATAACTTTATAGTTAAAACATTGTTGTTTAAAATTAAATCCTCAGTATAGGCGGGGTTCCCTGTAACAACACCAATACCATCAACTTTTTTTACAGATGTATTAACAATTTTCATTTACCATATCCTCCATAAAGTTTCTAATTGCTCTAAGTTGGGAAACATATCCACTACATCTGCAAAGATTCCCATTTAAATAGTGCATAATCTCTTCATCAGTGGGATTTTTTAACTCTTTTATCATAGCGATTACTGTTAAAGTAAATCCAGGAGAACAAAAACCACATTGCTCAGCACCCTCAGTGGTCATGAAAGATGCAAATTTTTTAGCTTCATTTGGGAAATGCTCAATAGTAGAGATTTGTTTTCCTTGTGCTCTAGCAGCAAGAGTACTGCAAGAAAGTATAGGAGATCCATTTAAAAGAACAGTACAAAGACCGCAGGCCCCAGTATCACATCCTCTTTTTACACTAAGATATCCCTCTTTTCTTAAAACATCAAGTAGATAGTCATCATCTTTAATAAGAATCTCTTTTTTTCTACCATTTATAGTAGTTGTTAATAACATTAATTTAAAACCTCCTGAATTCCTTTTCTAAGTAATGCTGTCAATAGAAGTTCTCTATAAGATTTAGAACCTCTCATATTTGAATCTAAAGGAATTTCCTCTCCAATATGCTTCATAGCATTAACAATCTCTTTTTCAATATTTTCACTTTGGTTGAATATATCCATAGTTTTTCTAGCTAAGATAGCTTTACCAGGTCTTGAACCAACAGCGATAGATATATAGTTATCAAAGTTACAAATAGCTAAATTTATAATAGAATAATCAGTTTTACTCTTTCTTACACACTGAAAAGATGTTTTACACTCTCTTTTTGGGATTAAAATCTCAACTAAAATATCTCTACGTATATTTTTTTCAGCTAAAAACTCCTCAAGTAATATTATCCCACCATTAAAAAGTTTAACTTTACTATCTAAAGCCAATAAAACAGGGATTAAATCAGAGAAACCGTACTTACTAAAAACTGTTGCTCCAACAGTTACATTTGTTCTAAATTGTACACCAATAATATCTTTTAAAGCAGTATTAAAAATATCTCCAAAATATCTATTTAATAGAGAGTTCGTTTCCAACTGCCTAAAATTAGTCATAGCTCCAATAGAGATAAAATCCCCTTGGTCCAAAATATAGTTTAGCTCTAAATTTGATAGATCAATAGCTGTGTTCCAAGGGGTATTTCCCATTCTTAAATAGGAAGTTCCACCTAGAATAATATTTTTTTTATTTTTTAAAAGTTCTGAGTAAGCTTCTTCAAGAGAAGAGGCTAGAAAAAATTTTGAAAAAGAAAACAAGTTAAAACCTCCAATTAATCTAATTTATTATGCAACTTTTTTAGTTAATTCCATTTCTTTAGTTGCTTTTTCTTTAATTTCGTCATTCTCTAGAGGTAAAATTATATTTAGAAATACAGCAATTGTTCCAGAAACAACAATTCCAGACCCACCAAATATAAGCTTTACACTTTCAGGAAAAACAGTTAAAGCTTCAGGAACATTTCCAAGACCGTACCCAAGTCCCAATGAAACTGCTAAAATAACAGAGTTTCTACCTTTTAAAGGTTCCTTTGTAATTAAGTTAATTCCACTAATCGATATCATAGCAAAAACCATAACTAAACTTCCACCTATAACACTAGCGGGAATAATTGTGAAAAGAGCTCCTATTTTAGGGATAAAAGCACCTACAACTAAGAACATAGCACCTGTGGCAACAACAAATCTACTCATTATACCAGTCATTGCAATAATACCTGTATTCTGGCTAAATGATGTTGTTGGTAAAACTGAAAACATAGCAGCTAAAGCACTTCCTAATCCATCTGCAAGTATTCCACCAGAAAGTTCTCTATCTGTTGTCTCTCTTCCAGCTCCACCCATTGTAACTCCAGACATATCTCCAACAGTTTCAACAGCAGATACAATAAACATTAAAATCATGGCTAATATAGCATCAAAATGAAATGAAAATCCAAACATCATAGGTTTAGGTAAAGTCAAATAATCAGCTTGAATAAGCGGTTGCAAATTAACTTTTCCAAATATTAAAGCCACAATAAATCCAACAATAGTTCCAATAAAAATAGATCCTGTACTCAAAATACCCTTAGTAAATTGTTTAAAGAAAACAACAGTTACAAGAACAACAGTTCCAATAAGTAGATTTTCTAAAGAGCCAAAATCTGGCGCTCCAACTCCACCTGCAAAACTCTTAATTCCAACAGGTAAAAGTGAAAGTCCAATAGAAAGAACAACTACACCAGTGACAATAGGTGGAAAGTACTTTCTAACTCTTTTGATAACAAGCCCTAAAAGACCTTCAAAAATCCCTCCGATTAAAGCAGCTCCTAAAACACCTTCAAATCCATATCTAGTTCCAATAGAGATAGCTACAGGTACAAAAGCAAAGCTAGTTCCCACAACAATAGGTAGTTTAGCTCCAATAGGACCGATAGTATACGCTTGAATTAGAGTGTTTAAACCAGCAACAAACATAGAAGCTTGAGTAAGAAGTGTCTTTTGTTCAGGAGATATTCCTAAAACACCAGCTACAATAATAATAGGTGTAATGTTGCTAACAAACATGGCCAAGATATGTTGCAATCCTAATGGTAGAGCCGTTTTTAATTCAGGTACTCCGTCTAAGTGGTATGGTGATCTGTTTTTTTTCATTGATAATAATCCTCCTAAAATTCTTTTTTTGAATTTTACTCAAATATATAGTTGGGATTAAACTATTGTAGAAAATAAAAAAAGATTATCTATTTTCATCTTCTACAAGTGAAAAATAGATAATCTAAAAAATCTAGATAAAAAAATCTATTTATTTCACCCATAGTGGCTAATTTAAGGTTAGCCGTAGAAACTTCCGACCGTATTACGGATATATATGAGTAACTCTTTAGCAAAGCTTGTTCAATACAAACTTTATGTAAAACATTTTAACAAGTGCACTCAAAGCGCACTTAAAATATTAAGATTATGATATCATAACTCTTTTAACATTGCAATAATTTTTTCACTAGAATTGAGGTGTAGATAGTTAAAATGAGATTAACTTTTTTATGACCTATTCCCTTTAAAATCACTGGTGGATTAACATTTGGATATAATAGTAGTAAAGGATGAGAATCTCTTAAATCGTGAATTCTAATCTCTTTAACTAGCAAATTTTTTCATTATTATAAAAAATACTATGACTTCCCTTTGTAATTTAAAAAATAAAAAGTTTGACAAACAAAATATTTTGTTTTAAAATATGAAAGTAAATGCTGTTATTTACGCCAACCAAAAAATAGTCAAAATGGAAGACCTCTCCCAAGGTCTTCTTTTTTGCTTCAATTGACATTTGAAGATTTTAGTAATATACTTGGAGCAACAAAATTTGATATATAGGAGGTTTTTATGGAATATGTACAAATTAGCGAAAAATTAAAAATGTCAAAAATAGCACTAGGGTTTTGGCGTTTAAATAGTTGGAATATGTCTAAAGAGGAGTTGCTAAGATATATAGAAAAATCACTAGACATGGGAGTAACAACTTTTGATCATGCAGATATATACGGAAGTTATACGTGTGAGAAAATTTTTGGGGAAGCCCTTTCATTAAAGCCAGAATTGAGATCAAAGATGCAGATAGTAAGTAAAGTTGGAATAAAATTAGTGTCAAAAAATATGCCTGAAAACACTTTCCATTGCTATGATACTAGCTATGAACATATAGTTAAAAGTGTTGAAAAATCTTTGGAAAATTTGAGTACAGATTATCTAGATTTAGTGTTAATCCATAGACCTAATATGTATATGGATGCCGATGAGACAGCAAGAGCTTTAACATATTTGAGAGAATCAGGTAAAGTTTTAGAATGGGGAGTTTCAAATTTTTTACCATCAGATTTTAATCTTTTACAGAGTAGATTAGATTTTAAATTAGTTACTAATCAAATAGAGTTATCCCCTTTAAAAACACATCATTTTTACGATGGAACAATAAATTTAATGCAAGAAAAAAGAGTTCCTATGATGATATGGTCTCCTTTAGCTGGGGGAGAGATATTTACATCTGGAGATGGAAATACAGTGGAATTAAGAAAAGTTTTGGAGAGGTTAGCTAAAAAATATAGCTGTGGACCTGATACAATAGTCTATGCATGGCATCTATCTCACCCAGCTAATCTAATTCCTATTTGTGGAAGTGGAAGAGTAGACAGGTTGAAATCAGCAGTGGATGCTTGTGATATCAAACTTACTGGAGAGGAGTGGTTTGAGATACTGGTAAATGGAATGGGAAGTGATATCCCTTAAAAAATAAAAAAGCCTTACTATCAAGATATAGTAGGGCTTTTTTGTTAGACGTTGTTCTTGGTTGTCTCTCTTAAAATTAGTGAAAAAGGGACAGTTATTTTTAATGGATTAGTTCTGTTACTTTCAATTTTGTCCTTTAGAATTCTCACAGATTGACTTCCCATAAGATCAGAGTGAATCTTTATAGTGGATAGTGCAGGAAAACTAAAACTGGAAGCAGGAATATCATTTATACTAATAATAGCTATTTGATTGGGAATATTAATTTTATTTTCATTTAAGGCTTTTAAAACCCCTAGTGCTATAGAGTCATTTGCAATAAAAAGAGCATCTGGAAGATTTTTATTAGCAATCATAGTTTTTGCAAGATTATAGCCTGAGCTACTAGTAAAATCTCCAACATAGAAGTTATCTTCATCAACAACTCTCTTTAAAAGAGAGTATTTTATAAAAGCTTCCTCTCTTTCGTCCAAAACATTTTCAAAATCTCTACCTCCAATATAACCAATTTTTTTATAGTTACATTGAATAAAAAAATCAACAATACATTCAGATATCTCCTTTAAATCTGCAGTTATACAATCGAAATCCCTGTTATTGCATGAATCTATAAAAATTATATTATTGGATATTTTTTGTATTTTTTTTATTTGAATATCATTGAATTGTCCAATACATAGAATACCACTATATTTTTTTTCAGCGATACCAATATTGCCATTGTAGATTTTATCAAGATGTATATCTAAATTTTTACACTCCTCCTCTATAGAAAATCTAATAGATAGATAGTACGGATCATTAAACTCCAACTCTTCACTATAATTAAAAAGAGCTAAAAAATGTAGTTGTTCCTGCAAATTTATCTTTGAAGATACTCTATATCCAATTTTTTCGGCTACTTCTAAAACCTTTCTTTTAGTTTCATCCTTCACAGATAAAGTTGGATCGCTATTTAGTATTCTTGAAACAGTAGCAGAAGATAGCCCTGTTAGGTTTGAAATCTCCTTTAAAGTTGCCATGTGACCTCCTATTTATAAATATATTCTTAAATATATAATAACATATTTTTTTTATGTTGCAATAACTAAAAAAAAGTTTTAGTAAAAGTTTTACTAAATATTTTACTAAAAAAATTGACAAAATAGACTAAAAGTTGTATACTCCACTCATGTAGTAAAAAAACTTTAAAAGCACTTAATTGGGAGGTTATATATAAAATATGAACAATTGGGAAAATATAAAAAAGACGAATGAAAATAGAATGAGGGAAAGAGCATACTTTTTTAGCTATGAAAATGAAACAATAGCTAAAACATACCAAAGAGACAGAAGTAAAAACTTTATGCTTCTAAATGGGCAGTGGAACTTCAAATACTTTGACAATCCATTTTTAGTACCAGAGGATTTTTATAACACTGAGATGAGTGAGCTTGGAAAGATAAATGTTCCAAATATGTGGCAATTTGAGGGGCATGGAAAGTTACAATATACAGATGAAGGGTTTCCTTTTCCAATAGATATACCTTTTGTTCCAACGGATAATCCAACAGGAGCTTACCAGAGAACATTTAATCTAAATGAAAAATGGGAAGATAAACAAGTAATAATAAAATTTGATGGAGTAGAAACTTACTTTGAAGTATATGTAAATGGTAACTATGTTGGATTTAATAAAGGTAGTAGATTGACTGCTGAATTTGATATATCACAGTATGTTAAAAGTGGAAAAAATCTTTTATCTGTAAAAGTTTTACAGTGGGCAGATTCAACATATGTAGAGGATCAAGATATGTGGTGGACAGCTGGTATTTTTAGAGATGTTTATCTAGTTGGAAAAACAAAGACTCATATTCAAGATTATTTTATAAAAACTACTTTTGATAAGGACTATGTGAATGCAAAGTTATCGCTAGAGATAGACATAGAAAGTTTAGAAAAGACTATAAAAAAAGATTATAGATTAAAATGGACATTAAACCATAAAGATACAGTGGTTTTTTCTGAAGAAATAGATTCGATAGAGATTGATAAAATAAAGAGATTAAATTTAGAAAAGATGATTCAGGCACCGAAGCAGTGGACTGCTGAAACTCCAAATCTATATGATCTAATTTTAGAACTTATAGATGAAAATGGAGATATTTTAGAAGTAATACCTCAAAGAGTCGGATTTAGAGATATAAAAGTAAAGAATGGTCTGTTCTATGTAAATGGAAAATACTTGATGCTACATGGAGTAAATAGACATGATAATGATCATATAAGTGGTAGAGCAATAAATATAGATAGAGCTGAAAAAGATATTATTTTAATGAAACAACATAATATAAACTCTGTTAGAACAGCTCACTATCCTAATGATCCAAGATTTTATGAACTGTGTGACATCTATGGACTGTTTGTTATGGCAGAGACGGATGTTGAGTCTCATGGATTTGCAAATGTTGGAAATTTAAGTATGATAACAGATGATATTGAGTGGAGAGATGTATATGTTGAGAGAATAGAAAGACATATAGCTGCTCAAAAAAATCATCCAAGTATTATAATGTGGTCTTTAGGAAATGAGTCAGGATATGGAGTTAATATTCGTGAGATGTGTAAAAGAGCTAAAGAGTTAGATAATACGAGATTGGTTCATTATGAAGAGGACAGGGATGGAGAGGTTGTAGATGTTATAAGTACAATGTACTCTAGAGTTCAGATGATGAACTATTTTGGAGAGCATCCAATGGATAAACCAAGAATTATTTGTGAATATGCCCATGCTATGGGTAATGGACCAGGAGGATTGACAGAGTATCAAAATGTATTTTATAAGCATCCACACATACAGGGACATTATATCTGGGAATGGTGTGACCATGGGATATTAGAGTTTGATGAAAATGGAAATGAAGTTTATAAATATGGTGGAGACTATGGAGATTATCCAAATAACTATAACTTTTGTATGGATGGATTGATATTCTCAGATCAAACACCAGGACCTGGATTAAGAGAGTACAAACAAGTTATATGTCCAGTAAAAATAAGAGCTACAGAGAGTAAAGATGAGTTTGAAATTGAAAATAAATACTGGTATATAAACCTAGATGATATAACTGTTCACTATGAAATAGTGGCAGAGGGAGATATCCTATCCCAGGGTACTCTAAAAAGAACAGATATAGATCCTGGAGAGAGTTTTAAAGTAAAATTAGATGAAAAAATTGATGATAACAGAGAGGTCTATGTAAACTTCAAAGTTAAGAAAGACTCTAAAACACTGTATAGCTCAGAGAATTATGAGTTAGGAATCTACCAATTTAAACTACAGGATAGAAAAATGCAGGAAGAAAAATACATATCAAATAATAGTACAGCTTTAATCATAAAGGAGAATAGATTAGAGTTAGCTATAGAAGGATATAATTTTAAAATAAAATTCTCTAAATTAAATGGAAAATTAGAAAACTGGACTTCTAATGGTGAGAATATAGTGGAGAGAGCACCTAAATTAAACTTCTTTAAACCTATGATAGATAATCATAAACAGGAGCATAACGATCTATGGATTCCTAATCACTTACAAATTTTACAGGAACAATTTAGAAATATAGAGTTTAAATCTTGTGAAGAAAAGGTTATAGTGACAGTTAAATCTTTAATTGCCCCACCTGTATTTAATTTTGGAATGAGATGCACATATGTATATGAAATAGACAAAAATGGATATATAACATTTAAGTTATCGGGAGAAAAATATGGAGAGTACAATGATATTATTCCAAAAATAGGACTGGAGATGGGAATAAATAAGAGATATCAAAATGTTGAGTTCTATGGTAGAGGTCCTGGAGAAAACTATCAGGATAGCAGAGTTTCAAATATAGTTGGAATTTATAAAAATAGTGTGGACGGTTTATTTACAAACTACCCATTCCCACAGGATAATGGGAATAGACAGGATATAAAATGGGTATCATTAACTGATCATTTTGGAGAGGGGATTTTTATAAAATCTAAGGATGCTATCAACTTTAGTGCTTGGAACTATACACAAGAAAATATATATAAAGCACAACATATAAATGAGTTAGAGAGAGCTAACTACATAACTTTAAACTTGGACTATAAAGTTTTAGGATTAGGTTCAAACTCTTGGGGATCTGAAGTTTTAGATTCATATAGAGTATATATGAATAACTTTGAATATGAATTTGCAATCTTACCTTACAATTCAGGAAGTATAAAAGGTAAAGAGTTATCTAAATACAGTTACTAGGGAGGATTAAATGTTAATTTTAAATAGTTTTGATGAGTTTAAAAACATATTTAGAAGTGGAAAAAAATGGATTAGATGTAAAGAAGCCATTGAAAACATACCGAATATAAAAGAGAATAGATATCATAGCATTGGGGATTCACTAGTTTATATGTTCAAAACGGAAAATCATAGAGATGATCAAGATTTAAAAGGACATAGAAGATATATGGACATCCACTACTATGTGGAGGGAAAAGAAAATCTGGAAATCGCCAAGAAGAGAGAGCTAGATACAAAAATTAAATATTCAGATGAAAATGATACAGAGTATTTTCATGGGGATGGAGAGATTATAAACCTAACATCTGGAAACTTAGTAATAATTGAAAATGATGAAGCTTTTAGATTTAAAGGTGCAGAAAATTTAAAAAAAGTAATATTAAAAGTAACAATTGAGGATAATTATTTCTTAAATAAATAGTATCATGGAGGGTATATGTCAACAAGGGCAAAGATAGGAAAATTTTCACTATTATCAATGACAATAGCAGCAGTATTTAATTTTAGAAATGTAATTAATAACAATATAGAGATCGGGATGGCTTCGGCCCCTGGTTTCTTATTTGCAACATTGTTTTACTTTATACCATTTGTTTTTATTATTTCAGAGTTTGTTAGCTTAAATAAGGATTCTGAATCAGGGGTTTATCAATGGGTAAAATCATCACTAGGACCTAAATGGGCATTTTTAAGTGCTTATGCCTATTGGTTTGTAAATCTATTTTATTTTACATCTCTTCTACCAAGTATATTAGTTTATACATCATATGCTTTTTGGGGATATGAGTATACCTTTACTCCAATGACAATATCGGTGTTATCAATACTGATATTTACAGTGTCTACATGGGTTTCAACAAAGGGTGCAGAATGGATAGGAAAAGTTACAAGTTTTGGTAGTTCATTGATGTTGTTTATGTCATTTGCATTTATTATTCTTTGTGGAGGGGCATTAATTGGTGGAGTTCAACCAGCAACACCTATAACAATCCAAGCTATGACACCAACATTTAACTGGAAGTTCTTTGGAGCTATGGCATGGATATTCTTTGCAGCTGGAGGCTCAGAGGCAATAGGGGTATACATAAATGATTTAAAAGGTGGCTCAAAAGCTTTTGTAAGAATGATAGTAGTTGCAGGAATAATGATAGGAGGACTATATTCAGTAGGCTCACTATTAGTAAATGTTTTTGTATCACAGGATCAACTATCATATGCCTCTGGAATTTTTCAGGTATTTGTAGGTCTAGGAAATCATTTTGGAATAAGTCAAAAGATAATTCACCACTTTATAGGGATAGTTATGCTAGCAAGTGCACTGGGAGCACTTTTAGTTTGGACATCAGCGCCAGTTAAGGTTTTCTTCTCAGAGATTCCAAAGGATATGTTCGGAGAAAAAACAGTTGCTTTAAATAAATATGGTATTCCAGAAAGAGCAACATGGATTCAGTTTTTAATAGTTATTCCATTGCTTTTAATACCAGCACTTGGATCAGGAGATATAAATGAGCTATTGGGAATAATAATAAATATGACAGCAGCGACATCACTTCTGCCACCACTGTTCATAATGGTTGCATACTTTAACTTGAGATTAAATAAAGATCACTTAGAGAGAGAGTTTAAAATGGGATCTAGAAAGTTTGGTCTGATAGTGACATCATTTTTACTGTGCATATTCTCAGTGGCATTTGTAGCAGCGATTTTCCCAGAGGGGCAAAGTATTATGTTAACACTGGTTTACAATGTGGGTGGAGTTGTAATATTTATGGGATGGGCTCTATGGAAATACAATAGTTATGAGAAAAAAGCTCTAGGACTAGATAAGAAAAGATCTAATAAATTAGCATAAAAAAATAAAAGTACGGGTATTTAATGATATCCGTACTATAAATTTTTGTATAAGGAGAAAAGATGAAAAAAATATTAGCATTGGGATCAATTAGTTTCCTATTTTTTAGCTGTGTAGCAAAAGAGAGAGAAAGTAATAAAAGTATAAGTAGAGAGAACTATAAAAATATATTAAATGTCCAAGGAGAACCAAAAGAGTTTACATATTTTGCTCCAAGAAAAGAAACTGATAAGTTAGGAACTAACTATATAAATAGTTTTGTAGATTTGGGAGCTTGGCATGGATATTATCAACCAGAGTATGGAAAATACTCTATGTATGGTGGATTTGCAGGACCATTTTATCTGGCTGAAGAGTATGCTGCAAACCTATCTGATAGTTTCAATAGGATTGAGATTATAAATAAAGCGACAAATAAAAAGTACGATTTATCAAAGGCAAAAGTAAAGTTTGATTATATTCCCGGTAAGTTGATTCAAAATTATGAGCTAGAGGATATAACACTGACTATGGAACTTATTTTTGTAACAAATAGAACAGCTCTAATAAAGACATCAATAGTAAATAGGACAGATAGTAATTTGAATCTTCAATTGAGCTGGACAGGAAAGATGTACAATAGATTAGGAAAATGGAATACAAAGAGTGAAAAGTATGATTATATAACATTGAACAACTCATTAAAAAAGTCTGAGAATGGAGTTATAGTTGATTTTAAAGAGAAAAGACTGGTATGGGATTATTTGATGGATGATGATACTCAATTTGAAATTAAGCACTCCTTACCAGTAAAAACAAAGATAAAAAATAATACATATAGGTCTCAAGTTGAGGAATCTATAGTTATACCTCCAAAAGATAAGTTGGTTACCTATACAACAGAATCCTATACATTTTCAAAGAGTGAAGCCAATAAGGAAAAAAATGTAGTGAAGGAGATATTAAGCAATAGTGAAGTATATTTCAATGAAAATGGTAAAAGATGGCAAAGTTATATAGATAAAACAGTAAAAACTACTGATACTAACTCAAGATATGATATAGCTGCTATAAAGGCTATAAATACGTTAATGACAAACTGGAGAAGCCCTGCTGGTGCTATAAAGCATGATGGGATAACTCCATCTGTAAGCTATAAATGGTTCAATGGATTTTGGGCATGGGATTCTTGGAAACAAGCTGTGGCTACAGCCAATTTCAATGAGGAGTTAGCTAAAAATAATATAAGGGCTCTATTTGACTATCAAATTAAGAGTGATGATAAAGTAAGACCTCAAGATGCAGGTGTAATTATAGATGCGATTTTCTATAACAAGGATGAAGATAGGGATGGAGATGGAGGAAATTGGAATGAAAGAAACTCTAAACCAGCATTGGCAGCATGGGCTGTTTGGGAAGTCTATAAAGTTAGTGGAGATAAGGAGTTTTTAAAAGAGATGTATCCTAAGCTAAAAGAGTATCATAATTGGTGGTATACAAATAGAGATTTTGATAAAAATGGTATTGCTGAGTATGGAGGGATGGTCCATAGATTAAATAATACTCCAGAGGAGATAATATTAGCAGCAGCATGGGAAAGTGGAATGGACAATGCTGTTAGATTCGATGTGGAGGGGTATGGAGCAGATGATATTGGTGTTAAGGTTTTAGAGAATAAAGATGCCAAAGGAGTTTTAGTGGGATACTCTATAAATCAGGAGTCTGTAGACTTAAACTCATTCCTATATGCTGAAAAAATATATTTAAGTAATATGGCAGAGATTTTAAATCTACCAACTGAAAAAAAAGAGTACTTAGCATCTGCAAAAAAAATTAAAGAGTATGTAAATACTAATATGTTTGATGAAAAAACAGGTTATTATTACGATTTACAGATAGATGAAAAAGGAAATAAAAAACTACTTGTTAATAGAGGAAAGGGGACTGAGGGATATATTCCGTTATGGGCAAATTTAGCCACAAAAAAAGAGGCAAAAAAAGTGGTAGAAAATATAATGGATGAAAATGTAATGAATACATACTTGCCATTCCCAACTTCAGCTAAAGATAATCCAAAATATAATCCTGTAAAATATTGGCGTGGTCCAGTGTGGTTAGATCAAGCATATTTTGGAGTAGTTGGCTTAAATAACTATGGATATAAAAAAGAGGCTCAAGAGTTAAGTAGAAAACTTTTTGAAAATTCAGAAGGGTTATTAACAGATGGAGTGATAAGAGAAAACTACAGTCCAGAGACAGGAGAGGGACTACACTGTTCAAACTTTAGTTGGTCAGCTTCAGTTTATTACCTAATATATAGAGATTTTTTAAGTAAGTAGATAGGAAAAACAAAAAAGCCTCACCTTTTGGTGAGGCTTAACTTTTTAAAATTGGCGGAAGCGTATAGGAATCGAACCTATCAGCGATTTAACTCGCCAAGACAGTTTTGAAGACTGCTGAGTACACCAGTAACTCATCCGCTTCCAATTTCACCTTCATTATATCATAAAGTTTTAGAAATTAAAAGTAGAAAAATTCTTTTTAAAGCCATTTTTTTCACAAAGATAGAAATTGTATATATT
>NZ_DBGBQB010000224.1:0-2357 GCF_048470075.1 Cetobacterium sp.
CTTATACACTAGTGTTGTAGTGGTCACTTTTTTATCATATTTAAATCAAAAGATTGTTTTTTTCTCAATTTCATTATAAAATATTTAAAAACAATATTAATTTTAAAGGTGGACTTATGAAAAAATTTATCGTCGAAGCTGAGTTTCATAATATGAAAATCTCTCAATACCTTAGAGAAAAAGGGTATTCTGGCAGAGGGATTAGAAATGTGGAAGTATATCTAAATGGAAAGAGAACCAAAACAACAAAACAGGTAAAAAAGAATGCTAGACTTTTAGTTAAAGAGAAAGAAAAAGAGGTTGGTATCAGATCTATACAGATGGATTTAAAAATTATGTATGAGGATAAAAACCTACTTATTATTGATAAAGATCCATATCTTGTTGTTCACCCTACAACTAAGAAAACTGATCTTACACTAGCCAATGGAGTTATATATTATCTACAGGAGCAAACAGGTAAAATACAGCCTCCTAGATTTTTCAATCGTTTGGATATGAATACTTCTGGGCTTATTGTTGTGGCTAAAAATGCTTATACTCAGGCATTTCTACAAAGTGATAAAGAGAAGGTTTCCAAATTCTACCAGGCCATTGTAAAAGGGATTGTTAAAGAGGATGAGATGATGATAGAGATACCTATTGGTAAAGAGGGAGATGAACTTAGAAGAAAAGAGATGTCTCCTGAAGAGGGAGGACAAACTGCCAAGACCTATATGAGAGTTTTAGAGCGTTTTCCAAATGAGGATTTAACTCTGATTGAATTGGAACTATTCACAGGTAGAACTCATCAAATACGTGCTCATATGTCCTTAGTTGGTCACCCAATTTTAGGGGATGAGCTTTATGGAGGAGAGGATACAAGAGCTAAAAGACAACTTCTTCACGCTTTTAAATTAATTTTTACAGATGTTGAAAGTGGTGAAAAAATCCAAGTTCAAGCACCTCTTCCTAATGATTTTAAAGAGATTCTTCATATTGCAAATTAGTTTTAATCACACAGCGATTAAAAAAAGATACCTAAAATCTAGGTATCTTTTTTATTGCTATTAAGCTAATTTATTGTTTTTAACTGATGATGTAGCCGCATCCTCTTCTCCTATTAATTCCCCCTCTGTTTTAGCTACAATCAGTGTACAAACCGCATCTCCTGTTATATTAACTGTTGTTCTAAACATATCCACAAATCTATCTATTCCCATTACAAGTGCCATTCCCTCTAAAGGTAATCCAACCTGTTGTAATACCATTCCTAGCATTATCACTCCAACCCCTGGTACTCCAGCTGTTCCTATTGATGCTAAAGTCGCTGTTATGATAACCGTTACAAAATCCCCCATTGTTAAGTTAACCCCATATATTTGAGCTATAAAAATTGTTGCAACTCCCTGCATTATAGCTGTTCCATCCATATTAATCGTACTTCCTAGAGGAAGTGTAAAAGATGAAATCCCCTTCGATACTCCAAATTCATCCTGTAATGTTTCCATTGAAGATGGTAAAGTTGCACTACTTGAAGATGTTGAAAAGGCCACCATCATAGGTCCTGAAAACTTCTTTAAAAACTTTATTGGATTATATTTTGCCACAAAGATCAGTAAACTTTGGTAAGTTATTAAGTAGTGTAATAGTAGAACAACAACCACACCTATAAAATATTTTAATAGTGGTAACATCGCTGTGTATCCCAGTGTTGCAAATGTTTTACCTATTAGCCCATATACTCCAAATGGTGCTAATTGCATAATTATTTCAACCAGTTTTAAAACTAAGTTATTTAACTCTTCCATCCCTTTTCTTATTGTAGAAACTTTGTCCCCTAGCATAGCCATAGCAACACCGCATAGAATAGAGAAAATTATTATCTGTAACATATCCCCTTTAGCTAGGGCTTCAATCGGGTTTATCGGTATCATTCCTAACAGAATATCTATAAAAGGTTTTGTTTCAGTCACAGATACATTACTTGTTGCAATTTGCGATAGAACTACACCCTTTCCAGGATTTATCAAAGTTCCAACTCCTAAGGCTAAAGTTATGGCAACTGCCGTAGTTCCAAGATAGAAAGCCAAAGTTTTCACTCCAACTCTTCCAAGTTTTTTTATATCTTCTACTCCTGCTGCCCCAACTGTCAATGAACAGAAAACCAATGGCACAACAATCATTCTTATCGCTCTAATAAAACCAGTTCCTAAGAAATTAAAGAAAAAGTCTATAACATACTTCTTTACAACCATATTATCTTTAAAGGGATATAAAATCAATCCACTTATAACTCCCAAAATTAACGAGATAAAAATCTTATTCGTCAAACTTAACTTTTTCATTTAAATTCACTCCTTTTTTCACTTCTTTTC
>NZ_DBGBQB010000225.1:0-12082 GCF_048470075.1 Cetobacterium sp.
AATGTATATTGAGAGCATAAGAAAATAAAGGCATAAGGGAGTGAAAATATGTTAGAAAAAAAATATATTAAACTGAAGCTAACAGGAAAAACAAAAGATGAAATACTGCAAGAGCTTGTGGAAGTTTTAGATAATGGCGGAGCACTGGAGAATAAAGATGAGTTTTTAAAGGTTGTAAAAGAGAGAGAGGCAACATCTTCAACAGGATTAGAGGAGGGTATTGCAATTCCACATGGAAAAACTAAAGCTGTAAGAAAACCAGCAGTAGCTTTTGGAAGGTCAGAAGGAGTAGATTTTAACTCTTTAGATGGAGAGCCATCAAAATTATTTTTTATGATTGCAGCTCCAGAGGATGCAACAGATTCACACATAGAAACATTGTCTAAGTTGACAAACAAACTGTTGGATGATGAGATTAGGGAAAGACTGGAAAAAGCTTCAACAGAGGCTGAGATAATAGAGATACTAAATGAGGAAAAAGAGGAAAAGATTGAAACAGATAAAAAAAGAGAGGGATATGTAGTAGCTGTAACAGCTTGTCCAGTTGGAATTGCCCACACATATATGGCAGCTGACTCTTTAGTAAATAAAGGAAAAGAGTTGGGAGTGGAGATAAAGGTTGAAACAAATGGAAGTGTTGGAGTTAAAAATGAACTTACAGCTGAGGATATAAAAAGAGCGACTGGGGTAATAGTTGCAGCAGATAAAACAATAGATATGGATAGATTTGCTGGGAAAAAGGTTATTCAAGTACCAGTTAAACAGGCTATAAGAGCACCTAAGGAGTTAATAGAAAAAACATTAAATGGAGAGGGAGAGATTTATAAATCAACCTCTAATGGGAAAAAAGAGAGTCCAAAAAATGAGAAAACAGGGATATATAAACATCTGATGAATGGTGTTTCTCATATGTTGCCACTGGTTGTATGTGGTGGAGTTTTAATAGCTCTTTCAATAGCACTATCAGGAATTAAGGCTGGATCAGGAGCAGATGTTACAAATCCATTCTTTAAATCTATGCTAGATTTGGGAGTTGCTGCATTTGGGCTTATGATTCCAATACTTTCAGGTTATATAGCTATGAGTATAGCTGATAGACCGGGACTTGCTCCAGGACTTGTTGGAGGTGCTTTAGCAAATACAGTTGGCGCAGGATTCTTAGGTGGTATGGTTGCAGGTTTTGCTGCTGGATATATAGCTAAATGGGTAAAATCATGGAATGTTCCAGAGGGCTTAAAACCTATTATGCCAATATTTGTAATACCTTTAGTTTCCACATCTTTAGTTGGAGTTATAATGTATTTTATAGGAGCTCCTATCAGTGGATTTATGAATCTTTTAACTGAAGTATTAAAAGGTATGGAAGCAGGATCAGTATTTTTAGCACTTATCTTAGGATGTATGATATCCTTTGATATGGGTGGACCAATAAATAAAGTTGCATTCCTATTTGGATCAGCAATGATTACTCAAGGTGTTCCAACAGTGATGGGACCAATAGCAGTTGCAATATGTATTCCACCAATTGGAATGGGAATTGCGACTATGATGGCACCAAAAAACTATGAGATTGGAGAGAGAGAGGCTGGAAAGGCAGCGTTTGCAATGGGGCTTATTGGAATCACTGAGGGTGCAATTCCATTTGCGGCAGCAGATCCATTTAGAGTTATTCCATCTATAATGGTTGGAAGTGGAGTGGGGGCAGTTATAGCAGCTATAGGAAAAGTTGCAGATCATGCTCCACATGGAGGACCAATTGTACTTCCAGTTGTGGATAATAAACTTATGTTTGTTATAGCGATTGTAGTTGGATCACTTATAAGTGCAATTATGGTAAATATTCTTAAAAAGTTTAAAAAACAATAGTTAGAAGTCTATTAATATATTGATGAAATAAAACTCCCATGATACTATTTAGTAAAAAGTACGTGGGAGTTTTTATGAGAAAAAGGGTATTAAAAAGTGTAGTTCAAGTTATTCCTGTGTTTATAATTGGGGGAATTTTATCAGTTATATCGCTATATACAAATAATCAATTTTTAAAAGATTTAAGTGGGTATAGTTTTTTAATGGCACCACCACTTTTATCAGGATATATAGCTAAGGAGATTTCAGGAAGTGTGGGCTTCATTCCAGGGTTGATTTTAGGGTATCTCTCTGGAGTCATAGGACTTGGTATGTTCGGTGGAATATTGGTAGGTATTATTTTAGGGTATTTTATAAATGCTCTAAAAAAGATAGAGATTTCAATAGAGATGTCTTCAATAATGTATATAGTTATAATTCCAATACTTTCAACTCTAGTTGTGGGAATGGGACTTTACTATATTTTTCAGGAACCAATGAAATTTGTATTAGATGAGCTGGGGATATATTTAAATAGCTTAGATGATAAAAATAATATATTTTTGAACTTTGTTTTAGGTGGGCTTATAGGAGTGGATTTAGGTGGACCAATAAATAAAGTGGCATATGTCTATGCGGTAAATACCATAGAGTATGGAAGAGGAGATATAATGGGACCAATAGCAGTGGCTATATCGACACCCCCTTTAGCTTTGGGATTGTCACAGTTTATACTGAAAAATAGGTTTTCAAAAACTGAAAGAGAGGCAGGAGTAATCTCCATACTTTTGGGATTCTTAGGAATTACAGAGGGCGCACTACTATTTTTGACGAAGGATATAGCTGTACTGCCCACAACAGTTATAGGAGCAGCAATAGGAGCTGGGGCGGCCTCCGTTCTAGGTGTAAAATCTATGGTACCCCATGGGGGAGTAATAACTCTTCCCTTGATAGAGAATAAAGTAGGATTTTTAATAGCGCTGTCCATAGGGGTAATATCAACAATATTTATGCTATATTTTTTTAAAAAGGGAGAAAGCAATGGATAGAAACGTGGAAAACATTCATCTTATTATGACAAAGGATGATTTGAGTTTTAATAGAAAAAAATTACCTGAAGGGTATCGATTTGTGATGTATAGACCTGGCATGATGGATAGATGGGTTGATATTCAAGTAGGTTCAGGACATATTTTAGATAGAAGTGAAGGAGAAAATTACTTTAAAGAGGTGTTTTTAAAAAAAGAGAACCTTTTGGAAGAGTTTATGGTATTTATAGAGGACAAAGCTGGAAACTTGGTAGGAACAGGAGCTATTTGGGAAGGAAAGCACTTTCCTAAAGATAAAAATAGAGAGTATCGATTACATTGGATAGCGATAGATCCAAAACATGGTGGGAAAGGTTTAGCAAAAGCTTTAATATCAGAGTTACTCTCACTATTTGAAAATAAAAAAATGGGAGAGGGATTATACCTCTCCACACAGACATGTAGCTATGTAGCTATAAAAATATACTTAGATTTTGGTTTTAAACCGTGTAATTTAGATATAGATAAAAAGGGTTGGGATATAGTTTTTGATAAAATTAATGCTCATTAAATATTGTATCAAATTCCATATGATAGACCAAAAATAAATCTACAAGAGTGGGGTCAAAGTGTTGTCCTCTCTCTTTTTTTATTATTTGCATAGTTTGTTCATGAGAGATACCATCCTTATAGACCCTTTCTTGTCTAAGTGCATCATAGACGTCTGCTAAAGCCACAATTCTAGCTTCTAAAGGTATTTCTTCACCCTTTAATCCATAGTAGTATCCCTCACCATTCCACTTTTCATGGTGATATAGTACAATATTTTGAGCGATAGAGCTCAACTGCATCTTATCAATAAGTTTTTTTCCTAGAAGCACATGTTTTTTTATCTCTTCAAACTCATATGGAGATAGTTTACCAGATTTTTTTAATATTGTATCAGAGATTCCAATTTTTCCAATATCGTGTAAGGAAGCATATTCCCCTATCTCTTTAATAAATTTTTTATCACATTTTAGTTTCTCAGCTAAAAATTTTGAGTATAAATTAACTCTTAAAATATGATTTCCTGTATCCTCATCATTTAACTCATTGGCAGTTTCAAAACTCTCAACTAAGGCACGGGTGATAAGTTTCTCCTTTTTAGTTGCAATAATGGCTTTTCTAAGGAAATAGAAAAGAGTTACTATAATAGTTGTAGATGCTAAAAACATAACTAAAAAATATTTATAGTTAGGTGAGAGCTTTTTGGGAATAACAAGTTCACTGTAAAGGATTCTACTTTCAGATAGATGATTTGGGAAAAGCTTATCTATAAAAATAGCTAAATTAGGATCTATCCTTATTCCAAAACCAATGGGTGTAATCTTATTAAAAAAACCAGCCACTTTAATGTCACTCTCTAAATACTCATTTGAAATAGCCATAGAAATAATTTTAAAATCTCCATAGAGATAGTCAATCTCCTTGTTTATCAAAGCTAAAAGTGCAGTCTTAATATTTTTAAAAAATCTGAAGCTATTGGAACTTGTAATTTTTTTTATCTCATTTAAATTGAGGTTTTCACAGGATATGAATCCAATTTTTTTATTTTTAATATCTGAATACGTATCTATAAAATTGTTATTTGTAAGAGAAAAAGCTGCTAATTGAGAGTCATAATATGGAACAAAATAGCTCTCGGGACAGTTAAATATTCGGGTATCTATAGCTTTAATATCATAGTTATCCTTTGGATTATGTATGTAGTTAATAGGTATATCAGTCAGGTATGAAAGTTCATTGAGACGATCTATGATATACCCCTTATAACCAGTTTTAGAGGAATAAAAAAGAGGGACAATATCCCCTGAATCTGGGATTAAGACTTTAAAGCTGGTATAGTTTTTCCTCAGTTTTTCAATAGTAGAATCATTTTTTAAAAGTTGTTTATAAAAAATTAAACGCTCTTTTTTTAAAGAGTTGACAATATCATTTTCTGAAAAGTTGACTCTAAATGTTTCAATAATATCCTTTAAGATAGGATGTTTTTTATTTATAGCCATCCAAAGTTGAGAGGATGGAATACTATTTAATGGGGTAAAGTTATAATTTTTAAATACATCGTTACTACTTTTCCCAATGATTGCATCAACTGTATTGTTGTCCAATGAACAAAACCCAAAATTTTCGCTATTGTCAATAGATATAAGATTTTTAAAATGAGGATAGTACTCTTTTACCAACATGGAATCAGAGGTGCCCTCAATATGTCCAACTTTTAAGTTATTGATATTATTTAAATCAATAGAGACCCCTTTTTTTGTAAAAAGCCCAACACTATATGTGTTATATGTGGGGATAAAGAAATAGAATCTCTCTCTTTTAGGAGTTCTAGCAACATTAAAAAGAATATCCCCCTCACCACTACCTAATAAATTTTTCATTTTTACCTTATTCAAACTCTGTATTTTAAATTTTAAGCCTGTTTCCTGTTCTAGTTTTTTAAAAAACTCTATATAAACTCCAGCTAACTCTCCAGTTTCTTTTGTATATAGATAAACATGGTTTGGACTATAGATATCAATTGAAAAAGTTTTATCTCTATTATTTTTTATCCAAGTTTTTTCTGTTTCAGTTAAATTCAGTGAAAATGTATTTAAAAAGATAAGAAAAAATAGAAAAAAAGACCTGAACAAATTTAGCACCCCCCTTGTTTTATGAAATTATATCATAGAAGTAAAAAAAATTAAATAAATACAAAACTCTTTTTCAGAATAGAATCACCTTAAAACATAGGGTGTAGAGATGTTAAGTTGGAAATTTTCTAAATGGAATGAGAGGGGATTAAAAAATTGCAAAAAGATGGAAAGGATGTATATGAAGGTGAAAAAAGAGGAAAAAGAAAAAATAAGTATAAATGGGCATGAAAGGAAACAGTCTTACAAAAAATAAAGTTAATATAAATTTTGGAGGGGTATATGAGAGTAATGAAAAAACTATTTTATGGGGTAGCATATCTATCACTTTTTTCAAAAATATTAGCATTTAATATAGGGATAGCTCCAACAGGATTTTATACATCTCTAGATAAAAACCAGACACATGAGATCATGGTTACCAATAATACAATGGAACCAATGAGAGTTGAAATAGCTCTTGAAAAAGATGAGGGATGGGAAAAATATGATATGGGAGAGATGATGAAAATCTATCCTAAAAATATAACTTTAAAACCAAATGGAAGTAGAAGTGTAAGATTTGCAGTTAGAGGAGCTAAAGATTTACCAGATGGTGAGTATAAAACAAAACTTGTCTTTAAAGAGCTACCTGGAAAACCAAAAGAAAGAAAAGAAAAGGTACAGGGAGAAACAGGGCAGGAAGTAGCGGTGGAGTTTGAATTATTAACAGAGGTTCACGTAGCTGCCTATGGTTTAAAGGGTGAGAGAAAAATTGGAGCAAAATTGACAGGTAGTGAGATTAAAAAGGATGCCAATGGAAATAGAAAACTTATAGCTAACTTTGATTTAAAAGGAAATAGTGGATTAGCAGTTATTGGGGATATAGAGTATTTAGATGGAAGTAAGAAAAGATTGTCAAAAAATGAGGTTAAACTTGGAATAACAACAAGAGAACCAAAGACAAAGATAGAATCAAACTTACAAAATATTCCAAATGGAAGTAAATATATAAGGGTTCAATTTAAGGATAAAAGTGGTTTAAAGCTTGGTAGTAGAGAGCTACCATTATAATTTTAACTCAAACTAACTTGAGTATATAAAAATAAACAGTGGAGGTATTAAAAGATGAAAAAATTATTATCAGCATTATTTATTTTAGGATCAATATCGGTATTAGCAAATGAGGGTGTATCACCAGAATCAGACCCATCATTCTGTTTTGAAAATCCATGTAGCGTAACTCAAGATTTTAAAGTTAAAGTAAGAGTACCACAAAAATTAGAAATAGATGCAGATGATGTGGACTTAGGAATGTGGTGTGGAAGTAATGAGGTAAATAAAGAGGTAGTAGAGCATCATAAAATAACTGGTGAGCCAAACACAACAGTAAAAGTTGGATTTAAAGGTAATGGGGAGTTAAGATTTAAAAAAGATGGAGAGATGACACATAAATTCAAAGGAACTATCACTCACTCAACTGGATCAGTTGAATTAGATGGAACTGGATCAGGAAAAGGTGGAGTTAAGGTTAATGTACCTAAATTATTAACAAATGTAATTTTGGATGCTGGAGAGGAATATAAAGCTACAGCAACTCTAGTGGCAGCTTATGATACAGCTGGGTTTTAAATAGAGATAAAAAGTAAAAGGGCATAGTAAAGATATACTATGCCCACTTTTATATAGAGGGTGGTGAATATGAAGATTTTTTTAATAACACTATTTTTGATACTATCAAGCTATATATTTTCATCAGAGATAAATGGACAGATATATAATTTAGAGAAAAGAGGGGCAAGTTATAGGGGTGCTTTAGATGCAAGAGTTTTTAGTCATATGAAAGAGAGCAGAATAAAGATTGACCCAGATAGCAATATTGAGATTTTAAAAGTAAATGGTGATAAAAATGAAAATAATATCTATCTCATTAAGAATGAAACAATGAGAGTGGATTTTATCTATAAAGGGAAAATAAATTCAGTTGAGGAAAGAGTTATTTTAGGAAGGGTTGAATATTTAGATGAGATGGGAAAAAATGAGATTTTAACGGGAACTATAGCGGTGGAGTTTAGAAAGATGGGAAAAATAGATATGAGAGTAAAGGGTGAGATGGATTTTGGAATGATAAATTCAAGAGTTCCAAGTGGTGGAATAAGCAGTAAAAAAAATCCAGAGATAACAATAGACTTAGAGATTGATAAAAGAGATATTGGAAATACAAAATTATATTTTGAATATCCAGAACAGATGAGAATGGCAGATGGGCAACTTATTGTAAAAATGGAAGCAAAGGATAAAAATAACTTTGTAAATGATAAGGTTAAAAATGGAGAAACTATGAAAGTTTTAAGTTTTATACCGGTGAAAAAGAAAACCAAAGAAAAAATAGTTATTCAGGGAAGAGTGTATTCAACAGTACCGACAGTTAAACCAGGAGAGTATAGTGGTCAGGTAAAAGTAAAAGCATTCTATGAATACTTAGACTATTCCATTGAGAATAAAGATCCACATAGAAAAGTTGTAATAAGAAGGTAGGGAGAACTATGAAGGGAAAATTATTATTTATTTTAACACTTTTTAGTATTGGATTCCATAATCTGAGTTTTGGAGAGAGTTTTGAAACTCAAGAGAAGTTAAATAAGGTTTTTTATGATAAAAAAACAGAGAGTGAAGGTGTAAAAGTAACAATTAAAGTGGTTCCATACTTAAATTTAATTGTGAAAAAGGACAAAGATAGGGGAGTGAAAGAGATTGAAATCAAAGGGACTGCTGCAAAGGATACACAAGTGGGAGTGGAGGATAAAAAAATTAAAATAGTAGCAATTTGTGACAACTATAAGTGGTAAAACTAATTTAGGAGGGGGACATGAAAAGACTTAAAATAGCCATTTTAATTTACTGTATTTTAAATAACGCTGTTTTCTCTGAGACTGCTCCTGAGGAAGCATATATAGAGATAGGGATGAAAGAGCAAAGAAATGAATTTTATAGAGTGCTGATGAATGAGGAAACAGAGGAGATATACTTAGGTATTGGAGAGTTTATAGATTTCGCTAAAATAGATGATTTGAAATTTGATAGAAAAAGATTGAGAATAAAAGGCAAGTTAGATAGAGAGAAGGAGATTGATATAAAGATTCCAAAAGAGAGTGTTATTGAAACAGATGAGGACGTATTTATAAAATTAGATGACTTTAAAAGATATTTTCATATTTCAAGCTCAGATTGGGATGGAGAGAGATACGTTTTAAACCTACGTCCTGATTTTAAAACAGCAAAGGAGTATCAAGGGGAGCTAAATAATCAGAGGTCTCTTCTTGCTATGGCAAAGAGGGAGGCAGAGCAGGAGGTAAGAGGGGACTATATAAAAAAAGAGGGTTCTCTATTATCACCAGGGATTTTAAAGTTTGTCTATTCAAACTCAGACTTTGAAGAGAATGATTATGCCATAGATATTGACTATGGGACAGAACTTCTTTATGGGGAGTTTCAAATATCTCAAAAAGTTTATCCAGAGAGCAGTTTAGAATATATAAGACTACAATATGCTGAGATTTTTGGGAGTTATTATCTAACATTTGGTGATTTTTATTTGGAGAGTGATACAATTTTTGATGCTGAAAGAAGTCTTAGAGGAGTAAGTTTTTCCAAAAATGAATATTATGGAATAAGAATTGATAATAGAACTATAATAGAGGGAGAGGCTTATAACGCAAATCTTGTTGAGTTATATAGAAATGGAAATCTGGATGATTTCCAAATGATAACAGGGAACAGTTTTAGATTTGATGTTATAAATCTATCATCAACGGACAGATACACTTTAAAGATATACTATAGAGATGGAAGACAAGAGACACAAGATATCTATGTACTAGGAAATCAAAATATCTTAAATAGAGGAGAAACTGACTTTGTATTTCAAGCAGGTGAGGGAAAACATGAGAAAAAGCATCAGTATTTAGGAGAGTTTAGATATGGATTAACAAAAGATTTAACAGTGGTAACAGGAGTTTCGTTGCTTGAGAATAGAGTTGGAAATAAATATGAAGTATTGGAAGTTGGAGCAGCATATAGGTTTGGATTTGATAGATATCCAACTTTAATATCAGTGACACTTTTGGATGATTTTAATGCTAAGGAGTTAAATTTTAAAGGAACAGGGGAGCAAAAGTTACCATATAATACAAATTTGACTGTGAGATATGAAAACTATACAGATGCAACTGCTGATAGATTGACAAAGGATTATTCATATAACATAGATTTAAGTAAAAATTTTAGAAGAGTGGCAGGAAGTATTGGTTATTTTGAAAATAGCTATGAAGATGACAAGTTATATCAGATATATCTGAGTTTAGACTATAATTTTAGTAGAAATATAAAGCTTAGTTTATCTAATGATTACTATAAATATTCAAGTCCAGAAAATAATCCTAAAAGGATTGAAGGATATGGTACAGATGCAAAGATAACCTACTCTGGATTTGATAGTATATTGGCAATTTTAGAGGGAAAAATAAACTATGAAGAGAAAAAAATGGTAGAGGATGAAATAAAATTTGGAATCACTAAGACTCCAACAGAGAAAGGCTTTTTTAGAAATATTGATACAACCTTTGAAGTTGGACATTCCAGAGAGAAGGGTACATTCTTTGAAGTTAGATTTACATATATATTTGATGGAGATATATACGTGGAGTTCCCTGATATAAAAAGAGAGGACAATAGAACAAAAATAGGTGGAAGAGTTGAAAAATCATTCTATTTAGGAGATCCTCTACTGAGAATAAACAATAACAATGTTACATATGGCTGGGTAGAGGGAAAAGTCTTTGTAGATGAAAATTCCAATGGAATAATGGATAAGAATGAGTCCATCTATGAGGGAGCAGAGGTAATGACCTCAGCAGGAAGTGGAGTTGTTAGAGAGAATGGAGAATATATAATAGGGAATATAAGTAACAATGATATTCATAATATAGAGGTCAATAGAGAGTCTATAGATCCTATGTTGATTCAAGGAAAAGAAAAGATAAAATTTAAAGGTGCAATAGCCTCAGGTGTAAAAGTGGATATACCATTGGTACCAATATCTATGATAACAGGGTTTGTAGAGAATAATGGAGTATCAGGAGAGAGAGAGTATAATGGAGTATTGGCTAGTTTAGATGTCGTTTTAAAAAGAGATAATGAGGAGATTGGAAGAGCACAACCTGAAATAGATGGATATTACTATTTTGAAAATATATTACCTGGAGATTATGTGATTGAACTTGTACCATCTAGTAAACGATATAGAGGAGAGTTTGATAAGGGAAGAATAGAGGTAAAGGTAAAAGCTGGAAGAGAGGGAGATTATTATGAGGATAATAATTTCTTAGTAAAAAATATTGAGGTTATTGAAGATGAGATTCTGGATGATGAAGATGAGGTAGTTGACAGTGAGGAGAGCCCTGAGATAGAGAGTACAGAGGTCACAGAAAAAGAGAGAAGTTTAGCTCAGGAAAATATGCAGGAGGAGAGCATAAATGAAAAAAATAGTTAGAATATTTATGATGATAGTAGGGATTTTTAGTATGTCATTTTCCAATGAAAGGGATCCGAGAGAGCAAAAATTAACATATTTAATAGGAGAAAAAGTCGATAATTTTGAGGTAAAATCCTTAGATGGAAAAAAGATAATAAGTTTAAATGAATTAAAAGGAAAAAAAGTTTTTTTAAACTTTACAACAACATGGTGTCCAGATTGTATTAGAGAAAAAGAGATATTGGGACCGGAATACACTGAGAAATATAGAGATAGTAATATAGAGTTTATAACTGTATTTGGACCATACAAAAGTGATAATAAGGAGAGAGTAAAAGAGTATATAGAGAGAAATGGATATTCATTTAGAGCATATTATGACACAGAGGATAAAGAGCTTTACAATCAATTTGGTGTTATAAATATCCCCACAACATTTTTTATAAATGAGGAGGGAGTTTTAGAGGATGTAAATGTAGAAACAGGGTATAAAAATATGGAGTTTTTTAAATAATAAAAAAACTAAATTTCATGGTGAAAAATAGTATAAAAAAAATAATTTTTTTTTCATAAAGACTGATTGAAAAAAAAAGGATACAATATCTATATAAGTTATCGGGGGAGGATGTCAAATGGTTATAAATGAAAGATGCATAAATATTTTATCTATTTTAAATGATACAAATGAATTTACCTTAAAGAAACTTTCAGAAAATTTTAATGTCCACACAAGAACAATAAGATATGATATAGACAATATAAACTACATATTAAAAATGTATAAGTTAAACACAATAAAAAAATGTGAAAAGGGTGTATTTAGCGTAAATCTAAAAAATAATGAAATAAATAAAATAATAAATGATTTTAGTGGAATGTTTTCTGAAAATAGAAAAAGATATTTAAAGTTTAAACTTTTTTCAAAAGATACTATTAACTTAACGAAGGAAGCTGAATATCTAAACATATCTAGAACAACACTAAAAAAAGATTTAGCTATAATTAAAAAAGAGTTT
>NZ_DBGBQB010000226.1:0-2444 GCF_048470075.1 Cetobacterium sp.
GTTTATAAGTAACCCATAAGATAGCTAAAAAGATCAGCTTTTTAATAAAGATAGGTGCTGATTTAGCGAGAGCAGCAGTAAATTCATTAAGAAAAGTTGCCAATGTTTGTTCCATTTGTTAAAATCCTCCCAATTATAAAAAATATTAATAGTAAGAAATAGATATTACCACCATTTTTTCTTTTTAAAAAAGTAGGCAGTTCCAATGATTATAGTACCCATAATTGTTAAAAGGGTAAAATAACCATATTTCCAACTCAGTTCTGGCATATACTGGAAATTCATACCATAGAGACCAGCTAAGAAACTTAAAGGGATAAAAATACTTGAGATCATAGTTAAAACTTTCATAATCTCATTCATCCCCGTACTAATAGTGGAGTGATAGAGTTGTAAAAGTTCATTTCCTCTATTGAAAAGAGCATCATTAGATTCATTTGCTATAATTATATGATCTTGTAAATCCCGTAGATAGATATCAATATCCTCTCCCAAATACTCCTGAATATCAGAATCTTTAAACTTTGAAGAAACCTCTTTCAAAGGGGTTAAAGCTCTTCTAAATTTTAAAAGTTCTTTTTTTAGCTCTAAAATTTCATCAAAATCCTCTTTTTTAGGCTCTGTTGTAACCTTGTCCTCTAAATCGTCGATTCTTTCCTCTAAATCCTCAATTATAACGAAGTAGTTATCAACAATTCTATCGATTAATGAGTAAGTGAGATATCCCTCCTTCTTTGTTCTAAGCCTTCCATTTCTCTTTTCAATACGACATCTGATACTATCGAAAACATCAAATGGATTCTCCTGGAACGTTATTAAAAGATTGGAAAAGAGTATGAATGATATCTGTTCATACTCATATTTATGTTTTTTGCTAGAGTGAGAAATCATTTTTAATGTTATAAAAATATAGTCATCTCTAATCTCAAGTTTTGGTCTTTGAGAACTATTCAATAGATCCTCTAAAATTAAGGAGTCTATATTGAAAGCTTCACCCACTTTTTTTATGAGATCAGTATTATGAATACCGCCAATATTTAACCAATTGACATGTGATGGGTGCAGCTCTATAAAGAGATTATCTCTAAAAATAAAACTATTTTTTTTGAAAGATTCGTGATTGTAGGTATAATGAGTGATAGGGATCTCCACTGTAGATTGACGATCTCCAGTATAAAGAAGAGTTCCCGGTTGTAGCCCAACTTTTTTATTCAAAATTGTACCCCCTATTGGATAGTATAGTAATATATTATACTAAATATATTACTATAAGAAGATGATAAAAACAACCAGAAATAAAAGGGAGTTATAAATGAAGTAAAAATTGTAAAAAAAGAGTAGAGTGTGATAAAATATAGGCGATATATTAAATTTTTTAAGGAGAAAATATGAAGTATTTTTTGTTTTTAAACCATCCTAAAGGTGAAGAGGTATATAGGGTAAGTGAAGAGAGAGAGGAGATGTTAAGAGAACATTTTTCCAGAGTGAATATTTTAGAAACAGAGGTTATAATGAGAGGGAAGAGATACAAAGCTATTGTAGACTACACAGCTTTTTCAAATTTAGCCAACTTTGATTGCTTTAGATGCCAAGATCCATGTTGTGCAGATAATCCAGTAATTTATGAAAAGGTTACTAGAGAGTTTATACTGAATAATATAGAGAGCTATAATGAGAAAACTAAAAATATTGATATTTTATTAGAGAGAGGCTATGAGGTAGAGGAGATAGTGGAAAGCATAAAAAAAGATAGCTGTATGGTTCCAGAGGAAACTGTAGAAAATGAGATATCTTTATGTACATGTTCTTTTAAGCCCAACAATGAGTCCGTACTTTGCTCTTTACATTCAATGTGTTTAGAGAAAGGTCTAGGAGCTAAAGATATCGTTGAAAAAAAACCTTTAGTATGTAGCTTATGGCCTATAGATATAATCTCAGAAGAGGATGAGAGTTTACTTTATATAACGGTTCCTGATGATTTTACAACAGGATTCACAATTGAAGACTACTATGATACACCATGCGTAAATAGAGAGTTGACACAAAGTTCAAAGTTTAGAAGAAAAAATCCAAAGGGATTTTTGGAAGATGAATATGTTCCACTGATAATGGCCTATGGAGAAACTTTGAAATATAGTTTAGGGGAAAAATTTTGTAATGAAGTAAAGGAGAGACTATTAGCAGAAAACCTTATTTTCGCTGAGGAGTTGGATATAGAGGAAAAACAAATATTAAAAAAATAAAAAAAAGTTATTGACGAAGTTTCAAATTTATGATACTATAATTTTTGTCAGCGGGAAACGCCGCCGACAAGAATTGTAGAAAAGGACATTAACAACCGAATAGAGAAAATAGTCAGAAGTTATGAAAATAACAAATGCCAGAAATGGCACAACCAATAAATGGTGTAAACGTAAGTCTTAGGACTTTAAATATATTTGAAT
>NZ_DBGBQB010000227.1:0-22542 GCF_048470075.1 Cetobacterium sp.
ATATATATAAATGGAATAAGTGTGTAAAAACGCAGATTATTGAAAAGGGATAGTTGTAACCTTTTTAGTAATGTGCGTTTTTTATTTTTAACTTTTAGGGAGGAAAACAGAGTGAAAATAGGTGTAATAATGGGAAGTAAATCAGATTTACCGACTATGAATGAATGCGTAAATATTTTAAAGGAGTTTGGGGTTGAACATGAAGTAAAAATAGTTTCAGCACATAGAACTCCAGAGTTGATGTTTACATATGCAAAAGAAGCAAAGCAAAGAGGAATAGAGGTTATTGTAGCAGGTGCGGGAGGGGCAGCTCATTTACCTGGAATGGTAGCAAGTTTAACAGACTTACCAGTTATTGGAGTACCTATTGAGAGTAAAACTCTGAAAGGAATAGATTCACTTTTATCAATTGTACAGATGCCAGGTGGAGTTCCAGTGGCAACAGTGGCGATAGGTGGAGCTAAAAATGCAGGATTATTAGCGGTTAAGATATTGGCTTTAAAAGATAGTGAGGTTGCTAAAAAGGTTGTGGAATTTAGAGAGAGGATGGAAAGGATGATTTTGGATGAAAAAATCTAGAAGAGTTGGAATTTTAGGTGGGGGACAACTGGCTAAAATGCTCTGTGACTCAGGGAAAAAAATGGGGTATCAAACAGTAATTTTAGATCCAAATAGGGATTCATGTGGCAGTCTTAGTGCACATAAACATATAGTGTGCGACTATAGAGATGAAAATGGATTAAATGAGCTATGTGAGAGTGTAGATGTCATAACATATGAGTTTGAAAATGTACCAAGTGAAACAATAGAGTATTTGGAAAAGAATAGAGCTAATATTCCCCAGGGAAAGAGACCACTATATTTAAGTCAGCACAGAGTTAGAGAGAAGGAAGCTGTAAGTAATATAGGTGTTAAGACAGCAGAGTTTAAAAAAGTTAAAAATTTAGATGATTTAAAAAAAGCGATAGCTGAAATGGAGTTTCCATGTATATTAAAAACTTGTTCAGGTGGATATGATGGAAAGGGACAATGGAAACTTTTAAAAGAGAGTGACTTAAATGAGATTGAGTGGAATGAAAAAGTGGAGTACATTTTAGAAAAGATGCTCACTTTTGATAAAGAGGTTTCTTGCTTAGTTGTTAGGGGGATAGATGGTCATGTAATAAATTTTCCAATTGGAGAAAATATACATAGGAATGGAATCTTAAATATGACTATAGTTCCAGCTAGAATAGATAGGGAGATTGTAAATGAAATTGAGAACATCTCTAAAAAAATTGTGGAAAGATTAGATATTTATGGACCTTTAGGAATTGAGTTTTTTATAAAAGGTAAGGAGATCTATTTTAATGAGATGGCTCCAAGACCTCATAACAGTGCTCACTATACGATGGATGCTTGTAACTACTCACAATTTGATGCTCATTTAAGGGGTATTTTAGGAGAGGAGTTACCCAAAATAAAGCTTTTAACTCCAGTGGTAATGCTAAACGTAATGGGAGAGGATAGAGATAGATTGGATACAATCCCAAATGATAGTGATACACATATTCATATATATGGAAAGACAGAGTGGAAAAAAAATAGAAAAATGGGTCATATAAACTATTGCGGTAAAAATATAGATGAGCTAATTTTAAAAGCCAATTCATTTTAGGGAGGAATAATGAATAAGAGAGTGTTTGTAAAGAAAAAAGATGGGTTTCAAGTAGAGAGCTTAGGTATAAAAAATGAACTTTTAGAAAATCTAAAAGAGAGTGGAATAGAGAGTATTGATCTATATAACGTGTATGATATTTTTAATTGTACAGCGGAGGATCTACACCTTTTAAAAAATAAAGTTCTATCAGAACCAGTTACAGATGATGTGTATGAAGAGATTGAATTGGAAGGAAAAAGATACTTAGCAATGGAGTTTTTACCTGGACAGTATGATCAAAGGGCAGATTCAGCGGAGCAGTGTCTAATGCTTTTAAATAGCAGAGAGGGAGTTCAAATAAAAAGTGGAAAAGTTTTAGTTTTTCACGGAGAGATAAGAGATTTTGATAAAATAAAGGAATATTTGATAAATCCAATTGAGACTAGAGAGAAAAATCTAAACACTTTAATTCTAGAGGAAAATATAGATATAGATCCAGTACCAACATATACAGGATTCATAGATAAAAACTCAGATGAGTTAGAAAAATTTTTACATGAACATGGTTTAGCAATGACTTTAGAGGATTTAAAACATATTCAAAATTACTTTAAAAATGTGGAAAAGAGAGATCCAAAGGAGACAGAGATAAAGGTTTTGGACACATACTGGTCAGATCACTGTAGACATACAACTTTTGAAACATATTTAAAAGATATAAAAATAGAGTGTAAAGATTTGACAAATAGTATTCAAAATGCTTTTGAAAACTATTTAGAGTTGAGAAAGAGGTTGGGAAGAGAGAAAAAACCTCTAACTTTAATGGATATGGCAACTATTGGGGGAAGATACTTAAAGTCAGTTGGGAAATTAGATGACTTAGAGGAATCAGAAGAGATAAATGCTTGTAGTATTGAAGTGGATGTAGACGTGGATGGGGAGTTAGAGAGATGGTTATTGATGTTTAAGAATGAAACTCATAATCATCCAACAGAGATAGAACCTTTTGGAGGTGCAAGTACATGTGTTGGGGGAGCGATAAGAGATCCCCTTTCTGGAAGAGCATATGTGTATCAGGCAATGAGAGTTACAGGGGCTGGAGATATAACTGAAAATATAGAAAAGACATTGGCAAATAAATTACCTCAAGAAAAAATATCTAAAGGTGCAGCTCACGGGTACTCATCATATGGAAACCAAATAGGACTTACAACAACCTATGTAAAAGAGATCTATCATGAGGGATATAAGGCAAAAAGAATGGAAGTAGGAGCTGTTGTTGGTGCTGTAAAAAAGGAGTATGTGAGAAGAGAGAGTCCTATTCCTGGGGATGTAGTGATTTTATTAGGTGGAAAAACGGGAAGAGATGGGGTAGGAGGAGCAACAGGATCATCTAAGGAACACAATGAAACATCTTTAACTAAGTGCTCGTCTGAAGTTCAAAAAGGAAATGCTCCTGTGGAAAGAAGAATTCAGAGATTATTTAGAAATCCTGAAGTGACAAAACTTATAAAAAAATCAAATGATTTTGGAGCTGGAGGAGTGAGTGTTGCTATTGGTGAGATTGCAAGAGGAGTTGAGATAAACTTAGATACAGTTCCAGTTAAATATTTAGGTCTCAATGGAACTGAACTAGCTATATCGGAATCCCAGGAAAGAATGGCAGTGGTAGTTGAAGCAAAGGATGCAAAAAGATTTCAAGAGTTAGTAAAAGAGGAAAATCTGGAATCAGCATTAGTTGCAGTGGTAACAGAGAGCGAAAGATTGGTAATAAAATATAAAAATGAAACGCTTGTAGATATTTCAAGAGAGTTTTTAGATACAAATGGAGTTAGACAGATACAGGATGTAAAAGTGACATCTTCAAATCTGGAAAATCCATTTATAAAGAAAGAGACAAGTGATGATATTAGAAAGGGTATAGAAGAGTTACTACAGGGGATGAATGTGGCATCTCAAAGAGGTATGGTAGAGATGTTTGATGCTTCAATAGGAAGAAGTACAGTATTGATGCCTTATGGTGGTAAATATCAGCTGACAGAATCAGAGGGAAGTGTGCAAAAGCTTCCTACGGACAAAGTTACAAACACTTGTTCAATTATGACTTTTGGATATAATCCATTAATATCGGAATACTCACCATATTTAGGAGCTCAATATGCTGTTATAGAATCTTTAGCAAAGATTGTAGCGATAGGTGGAAACTATAAAAAAGCAAGATTATCATTTCAGGAATATTTTGAAAAGTTAGGAAAAAATGAGGAGAAGTGGGGAAAACCATTTGCAGCTTTATTGGGAGGAATACAGGCTCAAATGGAGTTTGAAACTCCAGCGATAGGTGGAAAAGACAGTATGAGTGGAACTTTTAAAGATTTAGATGTGCCCCCTACTTTAATCTCATTTGCAGTGACAACAGAGAGTGTAGAAAATATAATATCACCTGAATTTAAAAAAGCAGGTAATAATATCTATCTGATAAAAAGTGAAAGACTATGTGGAGAGATACCAGATTATAAGAGGATAAAGGAAAATTTTGAACTGATTGAAAAATCAATAAAATCGGGAGCTATAATATCTGCATCAACAATTAAATTTGGTGGAATAGCAGAAGCGGTTATAAAGATGAGTTTTGGAAATAAAATCGGAATTAAAATAGATACAGAAGAGAATCTATTTAGTTTAATGCCAGGAGATATAGTTGTAGAATCAACAGAGAAGTTAGGGTATGGGATTTTTATAGGAACAACAGTGGATGAGAAAGTTATTGAATTAAATAAAGAAAAATTTGATATAGATTCTTTAATAGAAACTTGGGAAAAAAGATACGGTAAGATATATCCATATACAGTGGAAACAACAGGTGAAGTAATAGAGAAAGAGTATATGACAGATAAGATATTTAAGGCAAAAAAATTATACGAGAAACCAAAGGTATTAATCACAGTATTTCCAGGAACAAACTGTGAATATGATACAAAGAGAGCTTTTGAAAGAGCGGGAGCTGAAGTTGAGATATACGTATTCAATAATCTAGGAGTTCAAGAGATAAAGGAGAGTATAGAAACTCTATCCAATAAGATGGAGAGGGCTCAAATATTTATGATACCAGGAGGATTTAGTGCTGGAGATGAACCAGATGGATCTGGAAAGTTTATAGCTAATATTCTTCAAAATGAGAAAATAAAAAATAGTATGAAAAAGTTCTTAGAAAATGATGGATTGATACTGGGTATTTGTAATGGTTTCCAAGCTCTTATAAAATCGGGATTATTACCATATGGTGATGTGGATAGCGTGACTAAAGATTCGCCAACACTATTTAGAAATGACATAAATAGACATATTTCAAGAGTGGTAAGGACAAAAGTTGTATCTAACAACTCACCGTGGATGAGTTCATTCACTGTAGGAGAAACTCACAATATACCGATGTCTCATGGAGAGGGAAAATTTGTAGTAAGTGAGGAGTTTGCAAAAGAGTTATTTGAGAATGGGCAGGTAATAACACAATACTGTGACTATGAAAATAGAGTGACAATGGACAAAAACCATAACTTAAATGGATCTACATATGCTATTGAGGGGATTGTTTCAAAATGTGGAAAAATTTTAGGGAAGATGGGACATTCAGAGAGATATGAGGATGGATTGTTTAAAAACATAGATGGAAATAAGATGCAGGATATCTTTACTAATGGAGTTAATTATTTTAAAAAATAAATATTAAAGTGGGAGAGTGACCAGATGTTATTAGTAGAAGCAAATAAGTTATATGAAGGAAAAGCTAAAAAAGTTTATAGAACAGAAAATCCTAATGAAGTTATTATTTATTATAAAGACGATGCAACAGCTTTTAATAATTTAAAGAAAGGTCAAATACACAATAAAGGGATTTTAAATAGTCAAATTACAACTATAATCTATGATTATTTAAAAAAGAATGGTGTGGAAACTCATCTAATTGAAAATTTATCAGAGAGAGCTCAGCTTTGTAAAAAAGTGGAGATTATCCCCTTAGAGGTAATAGTTAGAAATACTTTAGCTGGGTCTACAGCAAAACTTTTTAAAATGGAAGAGGGGAAAATTTTAGAAACTCCAATATTTGAAATCTGTTATAAAAAAGATGAACTTGGAGATCCAATGATTAATGACTATCACGCAATGGCATTGGGACTTGCTACAAAAGAGGAGTTAGAGAGTATCTATTCTCAAACTAAAAAAATAAATGAGTTATTAAAAAGACTATTTGAGCAAGTTGGAATTGAGTTGGTAGATTTTAAAATAGAGTTTGGAAAAGATACTGATGGAAATATTATACTAGCGGATGAGATATCTCCAGATTGTTGTAGATTATGGGATAAAGAAACTAGAAAAAAACTTGATAAAGATAGATTTAGAAGAGATTTAGGTGATATTGAAGAGGCTTACCAAGAAGTTCTAGCAAGATTAAAGAAAATAGTGGGGTAAAAATGATAAAAGAGATCGAGTATTTTTTAAGTGGAAAAATAAATGAAGAGTGTGGAGTATTTGGAGTATTTAACGTGGAGGATGCGGCACAGTTAACATACTATGGGCTACACTCATTACAACATAGAGGTCAGGAGGGAGCTGGAATAGCTTCCTCTGATGGAGAAAACCTTATTAGAGAAAAGGGTGAGGGGTTAGTAACAGAGGTTTTCAATGCAGAAAGATTGGAGAAATTACCTGGAAATATGTCCATAGGACATGTTAGATACTCTACAACAGGAGGAGGGGGAATTGAAAATGTTCAACCGATACTTGTTCGTTCTCATACTGGGGACTTTGTAATTGCACATAATGGAAATATTGTAAATGCTAAAGAGTTAAAAATGCAATTGGAAGCTATGGGGAGTATTTTTCATACAACTTCAGATAGTGAGATAATTGGGCATCTAATTCAAAGAGAGGTTGGAGATTTTCACGAAAAGATACTAAAAGCATTACCTAAATTGGAAGGAGCATTTTCCTTTCTTATAATGAATAATGATGATCTTTATGTAATAAGGGATAAAAATGGATTTAGACCACTATCTATGGGAAGATTAGAAAGCGGATATGTATTTAGTTCTGAAAGCTCAGCTTTTGAAATTGTGGGGGCAGATTATATAAGGGGATTAAAGCCAGGAGAGGTTTTAAAAGTTTCTAAAGAGGGCGTACACTCATCTCAATATACCGATTGTACTCAGGATAAGATGTGCTCTATGGAATACATATATTTCTCAAGACCAGACAGTAGTATAAATGGATTAAATGTACATACAAGTAGAAGAAACTGTGGGGCAATACTGGCTAAAGAGAGTCCAGTGGAGGCGGATATAGTTATAGGAGTTCCAGATTCATCTCTATCTTCAGCAATGGGATACTCGGACTTTTCAGGAATACCTTATGAGATGGGGCTTGTAAAAAATAGATATGTAGGTAGAACATTTATAAAGCCAAATCAACATCAAAGAGAACGTGGAGTTAAGATGAAACTTTCAGCTATGGAAGCCGTTGTAAAAGATAAAAGAGTTGTTCTTGTAGATGACTCTATAGTGAGAGGAACAACGTCTAAGCACATAATAAAACTACTAAAAGATGCAGGAGCTAAAGAGGTTCATATGAGAATAGCCTCGTCTCCAATAATAAGTCCATGTTTTTATGGAGTGGATACGTCCACATACAATGAGTTGATAAGTACGAAGTTGTCACCAAAAGAGTTGGGAGAGTATATAGGAGCGGATTCATTGGCATTTTTGTCCAATGATGGAATGCTGGAAGGACTAGGTAAAAATATATGCTTAGCATGCTTCACTGGAAAATATCCAACAAGTATGTTTAGTTTGTTAGAAAATTTAAAAAGATAGGGGACGGTAAGAGTGAGTAATAAATATATGGAAGCTGGAGTTAGTTTAGAGGCTGGATATGAGTCAGTTAGAAGAATAAAAAATCATGTTGAGAGAACTAAGATAAAGGGAGCAATCAATAGCTTAGGAGCCTTTGGTGGAATGTTTGATCTTTCAGAGTTAGGTATGAAAGAGCCAGTATTAGTTAGTGGAACAGATGGGGTTGGAACAAAGTTGATGTTGGCTTTTGAGATGGATAAGCATGATACTATAGGTCAAGATGTTGTAGCTATGTGTGTAAATGACGTTTTAGTTCAAGGAGCTATGCCACTGTATTTTTTAGATTATATTGCTGTTGGAAAAAACTATCCAGAACAGATTGAAAGTATCGTAAAGGGAGTAGCAGATGGGTGTGTGGCAGCAGAGTGTGCACTGATTGGTGGAGAAACAGCTGAGATGCCAGGAATGTATAAAGAGGGGCACTACGATATAGCAGGATTTACTGTGGGAGCTGTGGAAAAAAGGGATTTAATAACAGGAGAAGATATAAAAAGTGGAGATGTTCTTATAGGAATATCATCTAGTGGTGTACATTCAAATGGATTTTCTTTAGTTAGAAAGATATTGAAAGATGCAAACTTAGATTTAAAAGAGACTTATGAAGGATTTAAAAAAACCTTGGGAGAGGAGTTGCTTACACCGACAAGAATCTATGTAAAAACAGTAAAAGAGGTACTGAAAAGTGTGGATGTAAAGGGTATGTGTCATGTAACTGGAGGTGGATTTTATGAGAATATTCCTAGAATTATACCTGAGGGATTAGGAGTGGAAATAGAATCTAAAAACATATCTGAGCTTAAAATATTTAAGTTTTTAGAGGAAAAGGGTGAAATACCAAAAAAAGAGATGTTTAATGTATTTAATATGGGAGTTGGATTTATATTTGTTATATCTAAAGAGAAAATGGACAGTTTAGTTAGAAAACTTGAGGTATTAGGAGAAAAACCAATGATTTTAGGAGAGGTTAATGAAAAACCTGGAGTAGAGATAAAATGGTAAAAATTGCGGTTTTAGCATCTGGAAATGGAGGAAACTTCCAGAGAATAGTTGAAGCTCAAAAATCTGGAGAGGGAAAAGGGTATGAGGTCAAAATTCTAATTGTCGATAAAGAGAGTGCTTTTGCTATGAGTAGAGCAAAGGTATTGGGGATACCATACTATTTCATCAATCCAAGAGAGTTTGATACAAAGGTGGAGTTTGAAAAGAGGCTAATCAATATATTAAAAAAAGAGGGGATTGAGTATATTGTTTTAGCAGGATATATGAGAATTATATCATCTACCTTATTGAATGAGTATCAGAATAGAATAATAAATATACACCCAGCTTATTTACCAGAATTTCCTGGTAAAGATGGGATAGGGGATGCCTTTAAAGCTGGAGTTAAAGAAACAGGAGTAACTATACACTATGTGGATAGTGGAGTTGACACAGGGGAGATAATATATCAAGAGAGAGTAAAAATAGAGAGTGGATGGGTACTAGAAGATTTAAAAAATAGAATACATGAAGTGGAACATAGGATATATCCTATGGTTTTGACAAAGTTATTTAAAAGGGGAGAATAATATATATGAAACGTGTGTTGATAAGTGTATCTGATAAAACAGGAATAGTAGAATTTACTGAAAAATTAGTGTCATTAGGGTATGAGGTAGTATCTACTGGTGGAACAAAAAAGACATTGGACGAAGCTGGTATAAAAACATTGAGTATATCAGATATCACTGGTTTTCCAGAGATTATGGATGGAAGAGTAAAAACATTACATCCCAATGTACATGGGGCTTTGTTATGTGTCAGAGACAATGAAAAGCATCTAAAAGCTCTAGTGGAAAATAAGATAGATTTAATAGATATGGTAATAGTAAATTTATATCCATTTAAAGAGACTCTAGCTAAGGAGGGTGTAACTCATGATGAGCTAATAGAGAATATTGATATAGGTGGACCAAGTATGTTAAGATCAGCTGCCAAAAACTATAGATCAGTTACAGTGGTAGTTGATCCAAAGGACTACGAAAAAGTTATCTGTGAAATAGAGAGAGAAGGGTATACTAAACTGGAGACAAGAGAAAAATTGGCAGCTAAAGTTTTTAGACACACATCAGCATACGACACACTAATTGCAGAGTATTTAACTGGAAAGGTAAAGGAGGAGTTTCCTGAAACTTTAACAGTGACTTATGAAAAAGTACAAGATTTAAGATATGGTGAGAATCCCCATCAAAAAGCTGGATTCTATAAAAAAAGTTTTGCGGGATATTCTATAGGAAATGCTGAGCAACTACATGGAAAAGAACTATCATACAATAATATTCAAGATGCAAATGCAGCATTAGAGATATTAAAAGAGTTTGAAGAATCAACAGTGGTTGCAGTAAAACATATGAATCCATGTGGTGTAGGTAGTGGAAAAACAATAAAAGAGGCTTGGGATAAGGCCTATGAAGCTGATAAAACATCGATTTTTGGAGGAATAGTTGCCACAAATTCATGTGTTACAACAGAGGTGGCAAAAGAGCTTTCACAACTGTTTTTAGAGATTGTAATAGCTCCAAGTTATGAGAAGGAAGCTTTAGAGATTATAACTCAAAAGAAAAATATAAGAGTTTTACAACTTGATATGAGTAAAGAGATAGTGAATAAAATGAAGATAACTTCAGTTATGGATGGAATATTAATTCAAGAGTTTGATGAGATGAAAATATCTGAGAGTGAACTTATCTGTGTGACAGAAAAGAAACCTACAGATGATGAGATAAAGGATCTGTTATTCAACTGGAATGTGGTAAAACATGTAAAATCTAATGCTATTGTAATAGGTAAAGATGGTCAAACAATAGGAATAGGGGCAGGACAGATGAATAGAGTGGGAGCTGCAAAAATAGCTTTAGAACAGGGAGGAGATAAGTGTAAAGGTGCAGTTTTAGCATCAGATGCATTTTTTCCAATGGCAGATACAGTTGAATTAGCTGCAAAATATGGAATAAAAGCTATTATCCAACCAGGTGGCTCAATAAAAGATTCACTATCAGTAGAGGCTTGTAATAAATATGGAATAGCGATGGTATTTACAGGGGTTAGACATTTTAAACATTAATTTTTGGAGGAGTTCATGAAAGTTCTTATAGTTGGAAAAGGTGGAAGAGAGCATGCTATAGCATGGAAAGTAAAAGAGAGTAGTTTAGTAAAAGAGATATTTATAGCTCCTGGAAATGTTGGAATGGAAAGCATAGGTAAATTGGTTGAAATTTCAGAGGAAAAAATAGAGCAATTGGCAGATTTTGCTGAAGAAAATAGAGTGGATTTAACAATAGTTGGACCAGAGAGTGTATTAGCTTTAGGCATTGTAGATGAGTTTGAAAAAAGGGGATTAAAAATATTTGGGCCTACAAAAGAGGCAGCAAAAATTGAATCGAGTAAAGATTTTGCAAAGAAACTGATGAAAAAATATGGTGTTCCTACAGGGGAGTATGAAACTTTTTATGATTTAGATTTAGCAATTGGATATGTAAAAGAGAAGGGAGCTCCAATAGTTATAAAAGAGGATGGATTAAAAGCTGGAAAAGGTGTGACAGTAGCCTTTTCAGTGGATGAAGCATTGGAAGCACTTGAAATAGCTTTTTCTATTCCAAATAATAAAGTTGTAATAGAGGAGTATTTAGATGGTTTTGAATTTTCCATTATAGCTTTAACAAATGGAGAGAGGGTAATCCCACTTGAAATAGCTCAGGACCATAAAAGAGTTTATGATAATGATAAGGGACCTAATACTGGAGGTATGGGTGTTTATTCTCCAGTTGATAAAATAGATTCAAATATAATAGATGAAACTTTAGAAAAGATATTAAAACCTATGGCTAAAGGAATGGTTAAGGACGGGATACCATTTAAAGGTTTTCTTTTTGGTGGAATAATGTTGACAAAGGATGGTGTAAAAACTATAGAGTTTAATGCTAGATTTGGAGATCCTGAGGCAGAGGGTATTCTTCCAAGATTAAAATCAGACTTTGTAAAAGCGATTATGGATTTAATGGAGAATAAAGATGTAGATTTAGAATGGGATAAGAGGTATACAGTGGCTGTGGTAATGGCTTCTGAAAATTATCCAAAATCATCAGCAATTGGAAGTGAAATAGAGATACCAAAAGATCTGAACTCCATAGTATTTCATATGGGAACTAGAAAAGTTGATGGAAGGCTTGAAACAAATGGGGGAAGAGTACTATCTGTAGTTGCCTATGGAGATACTTTAGAAGAGGCAAAACAGAGAGCATATTCAGATGTAAATAAAATAAATTGTAAAAAATTATTTTTTAGAAATGACATAGGTTCAAAAATGTGCTATAATAACGAAAATAAATAAAAAAAGACCTGCACAGTACCAAAAATAAGTGCAGGTCTTTATTCAAAAATTGGAAAATTAAAATCGGAGGCAGTAGGAAAATGATGAATGGAAAAATAATAAAAGAAGCAATAACTTTTGATGATGTGCTATTAGTTCCAGCAAGGTCAGAGGTATTACCGCATGAAGTGAGTTTAAAGACAAGACTTACAAAGGATATCGAATTGAACATTCCAGTTTTAAGTGCAGCGATGGATACTGTAACAGAGGGAGATTTAGCAATCGCTTTAGCAAGACAAGGAGGAATTGGATTCATTCATAAAAATATGAGCATAGAGGATCAGGCCGCAGAAGTTGATAGAGTAAAAAGAAACGAAAGCGGAATGATCAAAAATCCTGTAACTTTAACTAAAGATTCTACAGTATGGCATGCAGAAGAGATTATGAGAAGATATAAAATATCAGGATTACCAGTGATTGAAGAGGATGGATCTTTAATTGGTATTATAACAAATAGAGACTTAAAATATAGAAAAGATATGGATCAATTAGTAAGCGATATTATGACTAAGGAGAATCTAGTGACAGCTCCAGTGGGGACAACATTAGAGGAAGCAAAAGATATTTTATTGGAAAATAGAATTGAAAAATTACCAATAGTTGACGAGAATGGAAAGCTAAAAGGATTAATAACTATAAAAGATATCGATAACCTAGTTGAATACCCATTTGCATGTAAAGACTCACAAGGAAGATTGAGAGTTGGAGGAGCAGTGGGTGTTGGGGCTGATACTTTAGATAGAGTAAAAGCTTTAGTGGAAGCTGGAGTGGATATAATAACAGTTGACTCAGCACATGGACACTCAAAAGGAGTTATGGAAAAAATAAAAGAGATAAGAGCAAATTTTCCAAAATTAAATATAATAGGTGGAAATATAGTAACAGCTGAAGCGGCTTTAGATTTAATTGAAGCTGGAGTAAATGCTGTTAAAGTTGGAGTTGGACCTGGATCAATCTGTACAACAAGAGTTGTTGCTGGAGTGGGAGTTCCTCAATTATCAGCAGTAAATGACGTATATGAAGTATGTAAAACAAAAGGAATAGGTGTAATTGCTGATGGTGGAATAAAATTATCAGGTGATATGGTAAAAGCATTAGCAGCAGGAGCAGATTGTGTTATGTTAGGAGGATTGTTGGCAGGAACAACAGAAGCTCCTGGAGAAGAGATGATCTATGAGGGAAGAAGATACAAGGTATACGTTGGAATGGGATCAATGGCAGCTATGAAAAGAGGATCAAAAGATAGATATTTCCAAAATGATGCTAAAAAACTTGTACCAGAAGGAATCGAGGGAAGAGTTTCATATAAGGGAAGTTTAAAGGATGTAGTTTTCCAACTTTGTGGAGGAGTTAGAGCTGGAATGGGATATTGTGGAACACCTACAATTGAAGATTTAAAAGTTCATGGAAAATTTGTGAAAATAACAGGAGCTGGATTAAAAGAGAGTCATCCTCATGATATTATTATAACTAAAGAGGCTCCAAACTATTCAAAATAGATATAAAAAGTTGACTTTAGAGTTTTGATTGATTATAATTAAAGAGAAATTTTTATTATAAGGCAAAATAGGGGAAATCCTATGACGCAAAGCTATAGGGTCTTTAAAATGACAGCCAGCTGCAATATTCTTTATGATTATTGCAGCTTTTTTTTTGCAAAAAACTTAGGGAGGAAAAATGAAAAGAGTAGTATTTATATTTTTGATGGTAATAAACTGTATCACTTTTTCTAAAGAGAGTATAAGTGTAACAATACCATCAAATACAACTGATATGTATCTGTATAAAGATTTAGAAAAAGGAGAGTATAGTGGTGTCTATGTTGAACTTTTTTCAAATATATTAAAAAATAAAAATATAGATATAAAATTAGATAATGAAGATAGTGATATTGTGTTAAGAACAATTGAGACTTTAAAGGGAAAAGAGGAATATGAATATATTGATACCCCAATGATATATAGAGTAGGAGTTGTTGTTAACAAAAATTCATCTTTTTCAAACTTAAGAAATGTGAAGAGAATGAGAGTGGCTTATATTCCAAATCAACATGGATTAAAGGAGTTTAAAGAGAGATATAAGGATATAGAGTTAGAGAGAACAGAGGTAAAAACTATAGATGAGGGACTAGAAAAACTTGCTGATGGAGACGTTGATGCATTTATAGCCCAAGACTGGTACGATAAAAATTCAGGTAAAACAGATTATAAGTTACTCGAAAATACTAGATATAATGAGCAGATTGCAGTGAAAAAAAATCTAAAAAATGCTCAGGATAAAATAAAAGGAATTATAGATAACTTGGAGGGAGAAAAGTTTCAGGAGATACTTTCTAAAAATAGGGTGAATTTTTATAAATATCTTTTAAAAGATACACCAAGTTATGAGAGTATAAAGGAAAAGTATAAGACTATAAAAGTAAAATTAGGTAAAGATAAGTTTATGTTGCCATTTTATTATGAACAGAAAGCTAATTATCAAGGATTAACAATAAATATTGTACAGGAGTTAGAGAAAATAATAGGAGTGCCATTTATATTTGTGAAGGATGGAGAATATGACATAGATGGTATCGCTATAGAAAACACTCAAAGTAAAGCGAAAATTAACTATACAAAACCATATTATGAGATGAAGTTATCTGTGGCAAATAGAAACTCCGATGGATTTGTACAGGATATCTCAGATTTAGATAAAGCCAAGATATTGGTATTAAAGGGAGACTATAGTTATACTTATTTAAAAAATATATTAAAAAATAGCGAGATAATAGAGGTTGAAAGTTATGAAGAGGGACTAGAAAAGCTATTAAGTCAAGAGGGCGAATATTTAGTAGGGTATTTTAATATATTGACTGGAGTGATAAGTAATAATTTTTTAGATGATAAGATTAAAGTTGCAGGTATATTAAATGACTCTTTTGGAGTTAGTTTTGGAATTTCAAAGGAGAAAAAAGAACTTTCAAATTTAATGGAAACAATATTGGATAGCTTTACAGTGGACAAAACAGTTATAGATAATAATCTGTTAAAAAATACTATAGTGACTCAAAATTATAGATTGATTTTGAAAATCTCAATACCAGTTATTCTTTTTATAATACTTTTAATATTTTTAATAATTAAATCGGAGAAAAATAGAAAGAAGGCGGAAGAGTTAAGTTTTTCTTTAATAGAGGTATTGGAAATGGCCAATCAATTAAACGATGAGGATACAGGGGATCATGTAAAAAGATTGGGTATGTATTCTACACTTTTATCTGAAAAAGTGGAGCTATCTAAAGAGTTGAAAAAAAATATAAAGAGATTCTCTTCACTTCATGATATAGGAAAAGTAGCTATACCATCGGAGATATTGAAAAAACCTTCTAAGTTAACAGAAGAGGAGTTTAAAAAAGTAAAGGAACACGTTAATATAGGGTATGATTTGGTGAAAAAGTTAAAGTTGGGGAACGTTGCAGAAAATATAGTTCGATATCATCACGAAAAATGGGATGGAACTGGATATCCATGTGGATTAAAGGGAGAAGAGATTCCATTGGAGGCAAGAATAGTTGCACTTGTTGATGTGTATGATGCATTGAGACAGAAGAAGTTTCATAGAGAGGGACTTTCTCATAAAGATGCCTTAGAGGTTATAAAAAATGAAAAGGGCAAAAGTTTTGATCCTGAATTAGTGGATATTTTTGTTGATAATAATAAAGAGTTTGAAAAGATATATGAGGAGAACAAAGAATCATTGGATTTAGCAACAGAGTTCTATTCTGCAATAAAAAATAATAAATAGTGTTAAGAGGTGAAGAGATGAGAAGATATCTATACCTAATTTTATTTACCCTTACAATATCCTTTGGTTTTGGACAATCAGATATATATTTTGATGAGGTTCAATTGAGTGAATATGGCGGTTTTGAACAAGAACTTTCTGAGAAAAACAATGAAATAAAGATAGTTCAGGCAGTTAAAGTTACAAATATAGATCCTATTTTTATGAAAGATCAATACTCTATAAGAGTTGTTAACTATCTTTATGAAACACTGTTTAATTATAATGAGACTGGTGAAGTTACTCCAAACTTAGTTCAAAGTTGGAATTGGAAAGATGAAAGTGTTTTAGAGCTTAAATTGAAAAAGGATATTTATTTCCAAAATGGGGATAAAATGCTGGCGAGTGATGTAAAAAAATCATTGGATAGAATGCTAGAAAATAGCGTTTTTAAAGATATGTTTAGTGATATACAAAATATAAAAGTTATAAACAACAGTAAGTTAGAGATAAAATTAAAGGGAGAAAATAAACTTTTTTTATCGATGTTAACATACTATATGTGTTCAATAACTAAGTATGAGGATGGAGTCATCTATGGAACAGGTCCATATAAATTGGATAAAATTACAAATAAAGAGGTTATTTTATCGAAAAATAGATATTTTAGAGAAAATATTGGACCAGAAAAAATAAGAATTTTATCAGAGATAAGTGATAGAAAAAGAGCACTTCTATATTTTAATGAAGCTGTTGATATTGTTTTAGATTTAAGTCCTAAGCAGATAGAGAAACTGAAAAATGAGGGTATCATTAATACAGAAGCAAGTATGAAGGAGACAAAAGAGCTGGATACAATTGCAATAATGTTTGGAAAAAAAGGCGATATTTTTAATCAGAAGAAGAATAGAGAGGTTTTAGAAAGCATTATAGATAGAGAGAAGATAATAAAGGATATCTTTAGTACTGAGTTAGCCCAAACATTTTTTCCGAAAAGTTTATTCAATGCTAATCTTTCAAAGATAAAACAGAGTAATTATACTGAAGACAAGCTCAAAGAGAGCGGTCTTTTAGATAGAAAAATTGAGATAACCACATTAAATGATGATATATCTTTAAAAATTGTGAATAATTTAAAAGAACAGTTGAGTGTTAAAGGAGTAGAAGTGGAAGTAGTTCCATATCAACAGGAAGCTTTTTTAATGAAGATGGAAAAACAGGATTATGAAATAGCAATTTACAATATACTTTTTAATGAAAAGTATCTGATCTATAATCTAGGAAAAGTGATGGTACACGATATAGGAGATAAAGAGATGTACAACGCAATATTACCATTTTTAGAGATTTTAAAAGATGAAGATAGGGTAGAAAATAGAGAAAAAATCTATGATAAAATTGTATTCTTGATTTCAAAAAATATACCCTATATTCCATTGGTACATAGAGAAAGAGTTGTTTTAAAAAATGGGAAATCTAATCTTTATGAGTAGAAGTTAAAGGAAGTGAAGTGTTTTGAAAAAAATTTTAATTTTATTACTATTTTTTAACTGTATAGTTTTTGGAAATATGCGTTTTAATACATCAAAATTAACTTCAAGAAAAGAGATTATTGGTGATTGGACTCAAAACATTAACTACACAACAAATAGCTTTAAAATAACAGGATTGGAAGATAGAAAATTAATATATGAGATTGAAAACTTTGGAAATATATATTTTTTTAGAGAAGATGGTACAGTTGAAGAGAGAATAAAAATAAATAAAGTAGAGTTAGAATCATTTGATTCTCGTCTTTCTAGAGAGAATAAAACTATTGAAACAAATAGGAGAGATTGCAATTTAAAACTTAAAGTAAATGTCAATGTAAAAGGGGATTCAGGATTGGGGGGAAGGTATATATCTAGACCCATTACCCTTACGGTTTATAGAGGAGATGGCAATAAAAGTAGTGGAATAAAAATAGAGACCACTCTTGAATTAAATGTGATAAGAAGATTAAAAGTATCCACTACTCCTATGGATTTAGGTGTGGGTGTTCAAGGGCAAAGAGTATCATCTAGTCAAGGAACACACGGCTATTTAAAAGTGGAAGGTGAACCAAATAAAAGGATAAATATAAGTTATCCTAAAGAGATAAAGATATTTAATAGAAAAGGAAAGGGAAGTTTGAAAGTTAATATATCTAGCCCTGAATTGGAAAGGAAAGATGATGAAAACTATACTACAAAATTATCTCGATATGGTGATAGAAAGATATTATTTATGGGTGAGGTGGTAGATACTAAAAAAGCACCTCCAGGTAAATATAGCGGGGAGTTAAAAATAAAGGTTAGGTATGATTAATGAAAAAATTAAAAATAGCTTATCTAAGTTTAATAGCTATTTTTTTCCTATTCTTTTCATTTGAAATTTTGGCAGAAGAGAGTAAACAGCTAGATGAAGCCTATATTGAGATTAAGAGTAAAAGTTTAAAAGATGATTTTTTTATGGCTAGATATGATTTTGAAAATGATCAAATTTATATACCGATAAAAGGATTACTTTATTTTTTGGAAATTTATTCATTCGATATTGATTTAGAAAGAAAAAAGGTGGAGTTTCAAAGTGATAATGAGAAATATAAAGCTGAGATAAAAAGTGGAAAAAGTTTTATAATTGATGACGATATCTATGTGGAACTTAAGGTATTGGGGGATGATTTTAAATTCAAATCTCCAATGTGGTCTAGCCAAGATTTGAAATTGATTTTAGAACCTGATTTCACTTTACCTTTTGAGATAAGAGAAAAAGGGAAAATTGAGAGACTTAGATTAAATGATAGAAAAGAAGATGAAGCTTTTAATTTAGTGAAACCTGAAAATAAAATTTTAGCTCCAGGATTAATGAAAGTTAACTATTCCAAAAACAGTTTGAAAGATGGAGAAAATAAGATAAGCGTAGAGTATGGAACACAACTTTTATATGGTGATTTTTATATGGATTACGCTATTGAACCGGAGAGTTCTGTTAAAAGCTATAATTTAACCTATAATGATGTATATAGAGAGAATGATGTGATTTTAGGAGATTTCTATATCAAAACTCCAGACTTTTTAAATGTAAGTGGAATGGTAGAGGGAGTTAGTTTTGGAGAGAAGAATACATATAGTTCCACAGTTGGAAATGTGACAACAATAAAAGGTGAAGCTCAAGGAGCGGATATAATAGAGCTATATCAAGGGGGAATACTCTTAGACTATCAAAGACCAACAGAAAAAAACTTTATATTTGAGGTTAGAGATAGAAACTATGGTGGAGATTATGTATTAAAAATTTATTATACCAATGGTCAAATAGAGACTAGAAAGGTATACACAGTAGGAGACTCTAAATTACTTGGTAAAAATGAGTGGGATTATAATCTACAACTGGGAACGGATAGAGATAATGGGAAAAAACAAAGCGTAAATGAAGTGAGTTATGGAGTGAGTAAAAATTTGACTTTAGGCTTTGGAGTACTAAATTTAGAATCAGAAAAAAATAGAGAGTATAGTATTTTAAAGAATGAATTTATATATAAATTAAATATGTCAAATAGATATCCTCTTTTAGTGAACTATCAAAACTTTTATGAGTATGATAAAGAGGAGAATAGCTATGAGATTAGGATAAATCAGAAAATAAAAGAGTATAGTCTAATATTGAAATACTTTAAATATTCAAATTATATAGCGGAGGAAAATGATACTAAAGAGTATACCTCAATAGGTATATCAAGGGATTTTATATGGTCAAGAGTTGGATTTGGATACCAAGAGGAGTTAAAAAATAATCAAAAAGATAAAGAGACAGGTTACTATATAAGTTTAGAAAATAGGAGCATGGCAAATTTTTCACTTTTCTTAGATGCTGAAGTAACAAATCGTGAGAATAATCAAAAGAGTTATTCCATAAATCCTGGAGTGAGTTACGGAGGTATGTCGGGATTTACAGTAATTTTTCAAACAAACATAGAGAAAGATAAAAAGATAAAAACTGATTATTCATTAAAGATATTAGGAAGAAGAAAAGAGTTTAGATCCACTGGATTAGAGTATATGTTAGGAACGGAGATGAAATATAGTGATGAGGATAAAAGTAGATTCACAGTAGACTTTACTATCTATCTGGACAGAAATATCTATATAGAGCTACCTACTTCTAGAAGGGAGGATGGTGGAGTAGATATGGGAATCACTGTTGAAAAAATATTTGATCTGTCTAATTTAAAAAGAGATGTTGGAGATAGACAAGTAGATAACTCATGGATATATGGGAAAGTTTATATAGATTCCAATGATAATGATATATATGATGAGGGTGAAACCACATTGCCAGATGTAACTATAATAGTTGATGGGAAAAGAGCAGTTTCAGACTCCAATGGAGAATATATTATACAAGGATTGCTTCCTTTAGAAAAATATAAAATACAGGTGGATAGAAAAAGTATAGATCCAATGTTAACCCAAGTGAATGATAAAAAAAGAGTTCAGACAAGAGCATCCATAGGAACGAGATACAATGTAGGTGTACAAGCGGTATCTATGGTTACTGGAAATATAAATCCTGGAGATAACATATCTTCAAAAGAGCTAATTCGAATACTGAGTATGACCAATGTTATTTTGGAAAAGGATGGAGAGTTGTATCAAGAGATAGACCCAGAGTTTGATGGAATGTTTTTCTTTGAAAATGTTTTACCTGGAAAGTATGAAATGAGGTTTAAATATTTAGGAAGTGATAATATTGAGTTCTCAGAGGAGAAGTTAGATGTAAACATAGAGCTTGCTCATGAAGATGAGGGTGAATATTTCGAAGGTTATGATGTAGTGGTAAATAAGTACGATAAAGAACTTATAGAAAATAATACTATTGAAGAGACTGAAGAAGAGGGGTATAATTTAGAGGATGTTTTAAATAATTTTTAAAAGGAGAGAGAAAGGTTGAAGAAAAGATGGGTTATAACATTAATTACTTACATTGTGCTATATAATCTTTCCTTTTCTGATTTGAGAAAAGAAAGTATAAATAAAAAGTTACTAAAAAATCAGATAGCTTATATATCCAATGAAACATCTCCTTTTACTGGAGAGTTAATAGGAGAGGGAATAAAGGAACAATATGAAAATGGAATAAAAAATGGGTTTTTTCAAGGATTTTTCTTTGAAAAAAATGAACAATTTATCTATGAAGGTAGATATGTAAATGGTATTAAGCATGGAGTATGGACAATAAAGTATCTAAATGGAAATACCAAAGGGGTATTAAAATATAATTATGACAAACCAAATGGGCAGTGGACATATTTTTATAATAATAACAGCATGGAGGGATATGAAAATTTAGAGGATGGTATTTTACATGGAAAGGTTGTGAAATATGCGCCCAATGGTGATCTGTTAACAAAAGTTGAGTATTTTCATGGACTTTTAGAGGGAGAAGCTATATTTTTCTATAAAGGAGAGGTTTTAGAAACTTTGACAAATTTTAAATTTGGAAAAATAGATGGTGGAATAAAGATATTTGGTATCGATGGAACACAAATCTTAGAAGGGGAGTATAAAAATGATAAAAGAGATGGAAAGTGGAGATTTTTTTATAAAAGTGGTGATATAAAAACTGTTGTAAATTATAAAAATGGTTTGAAAAATGGAGAGGTAATAATCTATGACAAGGCTGGATTGATAGCTCAAAAATCCAACTTTTTAAATGGGGATGAAGTGGATGAAGAAGGGCGTGTTATAGAGAGGGATACAGATTTAAAAGATCCAGTTGTAGACAGGTTTAAAAAGTTTAATAGAAACTTAAAATATGAAAAATATGATAAAATACTAAGTGAATTGGAGTGATAGAAAAGATGAGATTAAAAAAAATAGCAGTGGGAATTTTTTATTTTTTATTTACATTGACAGGCTATGCTTTCAACTTTAGTGTAGCGCCGACTAGATTTGAGATAGAGTTGGATAAAGTGAATACAAATGAGATCACTTTAATAAATAATACGACATCTCCAATGAGATTGGAAAGTTTTTTAGAGAGTGCTCCTGGGTATGAGAAGTATAGCTTAAATAACTATATAAAACTATATCCTAAAATGGTAGCCATTAAGCCAGGTGGAAAACAGGTTGTAAGATTTAGAATAAAACCAGATGCAGGAATGACTCCTGGAGAGTATAAAAGTTATGTTGTTTTTAAAGAGATGCCTTTAAAAGATTCAGGAAACAATAACTCAGGAAAAGTTGATGCTCAAATAAAGATGATAACAGAGGTGGGAATCAGTATATATGGGTATTACGGAGAGATAGATAGAGGTACTAATATCTCCAACTTAACTCTTACATACAATAAAAAAGACTCTAGTTTAAAAGTGGTAGCTGATTCAAACTCAAAAGGAAATAGTTCAGAGCTATTGAATCAAAAAATAGAGATTTTAGGAGCGGGTGGCATTGTTACAGATGTAATAGAGTCACAATTTGGAAGAACAGAAAGAAGTGGGAAATCAAAAATAGAGAACTCTATGAGAGTTCAAGGAGTAAAAGGCAAAAGAGTTAGAGTTACAATTTTTGATTCTCAAGGAAATGTAATAGGTAAAAAAACAACAGAAACATTATAAAATCTAAGAAAAATACACATTTATTTCAAATGTGTATTTTTTATTAAAAAAAGTTGTTGACTTAGTTTAAAATTTGTGATACTATAATTTTTGTCAGCGGGAAACACCGCAGACGAATGAAAACTAAAGGACATTAACAACCGAATAGAGAAAATAGTCAGAAGTTATGAAAATAACAAATGCCAGA
>NZ_DBGBQB010000228.1:0-3345 GCF_048470075.1 Cetobacterium sp.
GGTTGATAATGCTTACTCTGTAATAAATGAAAATGATACAAGATATTTAGATTTAGAAAGTTTTCTAAAAAGTATTAATATTGAAGATTCTATTAAAAACGAAAAAGTAAATTTAATATTGGGTGAAAACTTAAGAAAAATTGAAATTAATTTAAAGAATAATGAAATATACGAAAAAGGAACTTTACTACAAGAACAAGGTAAAACTATTATAAAAAAAGATGAGAAAATATATTTAAGAGAAGATGTATTTAAAAAATTATTTACTTCTAATTATAGATTAGATGAAAACTCTTTAAAATTATCAATCTTTTTAAATTTTTCTCCTCCTGAAGAAGTATTGAAAAGACTTTCTTTAAAAGCAGAAAATTTAAAAGAAAATTCAAATATAGGAGTTCTTGAATATGGAAGTGAAAGACAACTATTTGAATTAGGTTATGCTAGAGTTACTGCCAATAAAGTTTTTACTAAACAAAGTGGTCAAAAAAGTTTTGAAAATACATGGGATAGTAGTTTTGAATATCAAGGTGGACTATTATATGGACAGTTACAATTTAACTATAATATAAATGATAATATTCTAAATGATGTTAGATTAGAGTATGATGATATCTGGAAAAATCATACTTTTGAAATATCTAATACAGGTGGAAAACAAGGTAGAGAATGGGGTATTAGTTTTTATAAAGATAAAGGATATTATAACGACGGATCAAAAGTTATAATAAAAGAGAATGTTCCTGTTGGAAGTAGAGCAGAATTAAAATATATGGGAGCTTCTATTGCAATAGAGAATGAAGAAAATGGAGAAGTTATTTTTGATAATCCTATTATAGTTACGGATAGAACATATACTTTAATTATTTATACTCCTGAAGGTAAAGTAATAGAGAAAACAATTAAAACAACAGAAGACTTTGATAAACAAAATAAAGGAGAAGTTCAATACACATTCTTATTAAATGAAGATCATGATTCAAAAAAATATACAACTTCATTTGATACTTTCTATGGAGTTACAGATAACTTAACTCTTGGAGCTGGTTATAACAGAGGTATTGAAACTATTAATAATAAATACCAATATACACAAGATGCTAAAGCAAATATTGTTTATGGAGATACATACAATGGTCTTTCATATATTTTAAGATTAGATTTTGAAAAATCTTTTGACGATTATGTAGTTGGAGATCAAAAATATAAAGATAAATATTCTTACGGAGGATTAACTCAATTAGGATATGGAAATTTAAAATATACTTATGAAAATACTCACTATGGAAAATTCCATAGTGAAAAATATAAAGAAAGCCATGAAATACAGTATGATATATTCCAAAATGTTAGATTAACATATGATTATAAAAAAACACATAAATATTTAGGAGAAAGTCAAAGTGATAGCCAATATGGTGTATCAATAGATAAAAATATTGGAAAAATATTATTTTCACTAGATGCTAAAAAATCTCAACACAAAGGACAAGAAGGAGATGAATATAGTTTAAGTGCTTACTATACAACAAGAGCTGGTTTATCTACAAGACTTGAAAATAAATGGACTAATTCAGGAAAAGACTATGAAACTATTTTAAGTATCTACAACAATAATTATAGAGGATTTCTTGATTATAGTTTAGAATTTGGATATTCAGAACAGTATAGAGATAAAGCAACATTTAAAATATCAATGAAACTTGCAGATTGGTTAGATATGGATGCTAATTTTGATAAGACTGGATCACAAGAATATAAGTTTGGAATTGATAAAATAGTGGATTTAAAAAATCCAACTAAAAAAGTAGATTCTATGGACGTATCAAGAGTAAAAGTTATTACTTTTATAGATGAAAATAACAATAATAAATTAGATCCACTAGAAAAATTAATTGAGGGTGTTGAAGTTACTATTGGAAATACAACAGCAACAACTAATGAAGAAGGTTATGCTATGTTCTATGGTATCTCAAACGGTGTTATTTATGATTTAAAACCATTAATTAAAAAGCCTTCATTTACTTTAGGAGATAATAAAATAATTATAAAAGGTAATTTTGCATCTACTATAGAAGCATATGTTCCAGTTAAACCAATGCTAAATTTAAATGGAAAAATAAATATAGATGAAGGATTAAACCTTACTGATTTAGAAAAAGAGGAACTATATCAAAATGTCTTGATTGAAATAAAAGACTTAAATGGTAAGTCAATAGAGTTAGTAATGCCTGATAATATTGGTGAATTTGATGTAAGTGGTTTATTCCCTGAAAAATATATTGTAGAAGTAAGTTATTTAGGAACTAAATATAATTTAGAAAAATTGAATGATACTGTTAAATTAACTTACTTAGATGATGAGTTTGAAAACAAAATTGTATATAACTTAAATGCACAAAAAATTTCAAAAGCCAATTAAAAAAAGGAGATAGTTTTATGATAAAAAAAATATTATGTGTATTATTTTTGTGTCAAGGACTATTACTTTTGGGACAAGGTACGGAAGAGAATGGTAATCCAGCCATTCTCTTTCCTTCTAATATAAAACCTAATTTAAAACCAGAAGTAAAACCTGTGATACCTTTAATTCCCTTAGTACCAGCATTACCAAGTAAAGTTGAAAATATTGATGAAGAAGGAAATATTCGACATTTAGAGAAAAATTTTACTGTAATGATGGAAGCAAAAGTCAATGTTTTTATTCCATTAGAAATTATTTCAGATATTTCAGTTGAAGCAACTGTTTTTGGAGATGAAACTGTTCAAGTACCTTTTGAAATAGAGTTAAATAGAGAGCCTGAAAAAAAAGATTTTTATAAAATACTTTATAGTGAAAAACAACTCGATATAGATGATGACGGACGTCTAGATACTTTTATTTATTCACCTGAATTTGCAAATAGTAAAGTTATTACAGATAACTATGTAGAAGTTCAAGGAGTAAATATATCTAAAGAGGGTAGTTATCAAAAGAAAGTTTATGTAACAGTTGAAGCTGGAATATAGGAGGATATAATGAAATTTGTAATATTTATTTTACTATCAATACTTTCTATTCCTAGTTTTTCTCAAATAAAATTAAAAATACACGAACCTATGAGATTTGAGAATATTAATACTACATCTATGACTGATATTGTAGTAGGAAAAGGAATGATTGAAATTTATACAGATGACTTAGAAAATGATTATGGTAAAAAACTAACATTCAAATTCCCAGAAAAAGGACTTATGACAAATAAAAAAAGATGGTTAAAAATAGAAAAATATATGATGGAAGATTCTGAAAAAAATATTATCATTGAAAATGAAAGAAGATTAGTTAGTATATATGCCATTATAGAT
>NZ_DBGBQB010000229.1:0-7871 GCF_048470075.1 Cetobacterium sp.
TATTCATACTATATAAGATGAAAATTATTTTCATGTGTGTATATGTTTATGAAAATGTTTTATGTAACAGGAGGTTATAATGTTCAAAAATTTACAAAAAATTGGAAAATCTTTTATGCTTCCAATAGCTATTTTACCAGCCGCTGGACTACTTTTAGGAATTGGAGGAGCTCTTTCCAATGCAAATACAGTTAACGCTTATCCATTTCTAAATATCCCAATTTTACAGGGTATTTTACAGGTTATGTCCGCTTCTGGAGAGGTTATCTTTGCTAATTTAGCTCTTATTATGTGTATTGGGCTTGCTATTGGACTTGCTAAAAAAGATAAAGGAACAGCTGGATTAGCTGGTGCTGTTGCTTTTTTAGTTATGAATGCTTCTATAAAAGGTTTAATTACAGCTTTTAACCCTAAGGTTGGGTCTATTGATACAGGAGTTGTTGGGGCTATTGTTATAGGTTCTTTAGTAGCTTACTTACACAACAGATATAGTGATATTAAACTCCCTGCTGTTCTTGGTTTCTTTGGTGGTTCAAGATTTGTTCCCATCGTTTCATCTTTTACAGCCATTGGAATTGGTATAATATTTTTCCTAACATGGCCTACATTCCAGGGTTGGTTAACTTCAGCTGGAAAATCTATCGCTAGTTTAGGTGTATTTGGAACTTTCCTCTATGGTTTTCTTTTAAGATTAAGTGGAGCTGTTGGACTACATCATATGATATACCCTCTATTTTGGTATACAGAACTTGGTGGAACTGCTCAAGTTGCAGGAAAAACTATTGTTGGAGCTCAAAATATCTTCTTTGCTCAACTAGCTGACCCAAATCATGCTGGTTTATTTACTGAGGGAACTAGATTCTTTGCTGGGCGTTTTGCTACTATGATGTTTGGTCTACCTGCCGCATGTTTAGCTATGTACCACTGCACACCTTTAAATAAAAGAAAAGTTGTTGGAGGTCTATTTTTAGGGGCTGCTATAACATCTTTTATCACAGGTATCACTGAACCTATAGAGTTTATGTTTTTATTTGTTGCTCCTTGGTTATATGGAGTTCACGCCTTCTTTGATGGTTTATCTTTCCTAGTAGCTGATCTTTTAAATATCTCTATTGGAAATACATTCTCTGGAGGATTAATAGATTTCACTCTATTTGGTGTTTTACAAGGAAATGAAGCTACAAACTGGATGTATGTTCTTATAATTGGAGCTATCTGGTTCGCTCTATATTATTTCTCTTTTGTATTCTTAATCAAGCGTTTTAATATAGCTACTCCTGGTAGAGAAGGGGATGATGAAGAGATTAAGGTTGTCACTAAAGACTCTCTTTTTGAAACATCAAAAGAGGTTTTAGCCGCTCTTGGTGGAAAGGAAAATATAGATGATGTTGATGCGTGTATAACAAGACTTAGAGTTTCTGTTAAAGATGTTTCAAAGGTGGATAAAGCGAAGTTAAAGAGTCTTGGTGCTGCTGGAGTTTTAGAGGTACAAGGTGGAATACAGGCTATTTTCGGAGCTATGGCAGATCCTATTAAACAAAAAATAAATGAAATTATAGAAAATAACAACTAGGAGGATTTTATGAAAAGAGGTCTTATTGTATCATGTCAAGCACTGGAGAACGAGCCTTTACATAGTCCATTTATAATGGGAAGAATGGCTATCGCTGCTCAAATGGGTGGTGCAGTTGGAATTAGAGCAAATGGAGTGGAAGATATTCTTGAAATTAAAAAAATGATTGATCTACCTATTATTGGTATTATAAAAAAAGATTATGAGAATATGGTTTCATATATTACCCCTACAAAGAAGGAGTTGGATGAGCTTATTGCCACTGAGGTTGATGTTATAGCTCTTGATGCAACTATCAATGCCGATTTAGATCTTTTAAAATCTTTAAAGGTCAACTATCCAAATCAAAAATTTATGGCTGATATATCCACTGTAGAAGAGGGTATTCGTGCTGAAGAGTTAGGTTTTGATTACATTGGAACAACTTTAGTTGGGTATACAGAACAATCTAAGGGATTAAATAACTTTGATGTTCTTAAAGAACTTATATCAAAGTGTAAAACTCCTATAATAGCAGAGGGGAACTTTGATACCCCAGAAAAATCTAAATTGGCAATGGAATTAGGTTCCTATGCTGTTGTTGTTGGAGGAGCTATCACTAGACCACAACTTATCACTAAAAAATTTGCTGATGAAGTTAATAAAGTTAATTTTTAAATTTTAATAAAAAAGATAGAGTTTACTCTCTATCTTTTTTGTTTACAAAGTTAATAAATCTATCTATAGCTTCATTTAAAATATCCTCATCTTTTACTAGAGATATTCTTATATAGTTATCCATTCCAAAAGCTATTCCTGGAACTACTGCCACTCTTTCCTCTTCTAAAAGTTTTTTAGCAAAGTCTAAAGATGTTAAGTTTGTGATACCCTCCAGTGATATAAATATATAGATTGCACCCTTTGGTTCAATGGCAAATATATTTGCATCCTTTAATTTTTTATATACACTTTCAGCTCTTTTTTTATAGATTTCAACTTGGGAAGATATATCCTTACACTCCTTTAAAGCTGTAAGTGCCCCTTTTTGAGAGATTGCACTGGCTGATGTTACCGCATACTGATGTACTTTTATTAAGTAACCTCTCATTTTTTTACTCGCTATTACATATCCTATTCTCCACCCTGTTAAAGAGTGGGATTTTGAAAATCCATTGATTAAGATAACATTTTCTCTATATTCATCCTGTAAAAAACTATTGTGTTCCTCACCAAATATAATCTCACTATAAACTTCATCACTTATTATATATAGATGATTCTCTTTAGCAAATCTCAATATATCATCTCTATTTTCCTTAGAGATTATAACTCCAGATGGATTTGATGGATAGTTTACAATAATGGCCTTAGTCTTTGGTGTCATATATTTTTTTAAGGTTTCAACAGTTAATTCAAAGTTGTCATTTGATGTATCTATTTTTACTAACTTAGCCCCAGCTAGTGTTATTAAAGGCTCATATCCTGGGTATACTGGCAGTGGAGTTAAAACCTCATCCCCTGGTAGTATTATAGTTTTTATAGCTGTTGAAAGTCCCTCTGTACTCCCAACAGTTACAATTATCTCATCAGCTTCTATGCTTAAACCATATTTTTCCCTATAGTATTTCCCAATCTCCTCTCTTAACTCAATCATTCCACCTAGTTGTGGATAACCTAATTTTGCACTCTGCATATATTCAATAGTTTCATCTATTATTTTTTTAGGTTGTGGCAAATCTGGCTCTCCTATTGTTAAGTTAATTAAAGTTTTTTCTCCCCCTTCATACTCTTTACAAGCTTCAGCTATTTTTCTTATAACAGATATCTCTATTTTATCTAAATTTGGATTTACTTTTAGCATTTTGCCCCCTAACTATTTTTTCATTAAAATTTCGGCGATTTGTACCGCATTTGTTGCAGCTCCCTTTCTTATATTATCAGCTACAACCCAAAGGTTTAATCCCTTCTCTACACTAAAATCTTTTCTTAGACGCCCTATATAGACTTCATCTTTTCCACTGACTTCAGTGGATAATGGATATACACTGTTTGCTATATCATCCTGTAAAACTATTCCCTCAGTTTCTCTAAACTTAGCTTTTAACTCCTCTAAATCCACATCTTTTTCTAACTCAACATTTATAGAAACAGAGTGTCCATTTAAAACTGGTACTCTAACACAAGTCGCTGTTATTGGAAGATTTTTTTTATTTAGAATTTTTCTAGTTTCATTTATCATCTTCTCCTCCTCTTTAGTATACCCATTCTCTAAAAATGAGTCTATATGAGGTAAACAGTTATTAACTATTGGATGTGGATATGTCTTTGGCTCCTCTCCTCTCAACCCTCTTTGTAGATCCTCTATCCCTTTTATTCCACTTCCTGATACAGCTTGATAAGTTGAATAAACAACTCTTTTTATTCCATATAGGTCATCTATAACTTTCAGTGGAACTACCGATTGAATTGTAGAACAATTTGGATTGGCTATTATTCCATTATTTTTAAATATATCCTCTGGGTTTACCTCTGGAACAACTAATGGAACACTCTCATCCATTCTCCAAGCACTGCTATTATCCACTACTATAACACCTTTTTCACTCGCTATTGGTGCAAATTTTTTACTGATCTCTCCACCAGCTGAAAATAGAGCTATATCTATTGGTCTATCAAAACTATTCTCTGTAAGTTCCTCTATTATTAAAGTTTTTCCTTTATAAACAATCTCTTTTCCAGCTGAACGAGCTGAAGCAAAAAGATATAAATTATCTATTGGTAAATCCCTCTCCTCTAAAACTTTTAAAAAAGTTCCTCCTACAAGTCCACTTGCTCCTACTATTGCTACATTATACATTTTAGTCCCTCCATTATATTGAAAATACTTCTGCTAATTTTTCTACTACTTTTATTGTATCAGACTCTTTTACAATTAACGAGATAGAAATTTCAGATGTCGTACACTGATAAAATGATGAATCTATCTCAGCTAATACCTCAAAGACTTTTGCTGCAACACCAAAGTTACTAATCATTCCAATTCCAACTAGGGATATTTTTACAACTCCTGTTCTTTTTGTAACCTCAATCTCTGGTATCTCCTTTGCTATCTCTTCCAATGAATCATTTAGAAAGTGTTCATCTGTTAAAGGGCAAGTAAACCCTATACTTCCTTTTATATTTTCTACCTCATTTTGAGAGATCATATCCACATTGACACTATGTTTAGCTAAATTATTAAATATAATTGCAACATTTTTTGGAATTGCAGAAAAGTTTTCTAAATTAACCATTATCACATTTTTATTTATTGATATTCCTGTTACAGCTTTTTTTTCTATTATCTCATTATTATCACATATATATGTTCCTGTTTCAACTCCTAAAGTTTGACCCACGTAGATTCTAACTCCATATTTCTTCCCTATTTCAACCGCTCTTGTTTCCATTACTCCTGCACCTAAATTTGCCATCTCCATCATCTCCTCGTATGAAATCTTTTCAAGTTTTTTAGCATTTTTATAAACTCTAGGGTCTACTCCATATATTCCTGTAACATCTGTATATATCTCACATCCACATTTTAAAGCCGCTGCTAAAGCCACAGCACTTGTGTCTGAACCTCCTCTTCCCAATGTAGTTATATCTCCTTTTTCATTTATCCCTTGGAATCCAGCTACTATCACTATTTTCCCATCTTTTAAATGTTTTTCTATTCTATCTATTTTTATACTCTCTATCTTATTCTTAGTGTGCACTCCACCTGTTCTTATTCCAGCCTGAGCCCCTGTTAAAGATATCGCCTTATGTCCCAACTCTTTTAAAGCCATGCTTAAAAGAGCTATTGATTTTTGCTCTCCCGTTGATAAAAGTGAATCAAGTTCTCTCACATCTGGAGTATTTGAAATCTCTCTAGCTAACTTTATTAATTCATCTGTTGTCTTTCCCATAGCTGAAACAACTATTACAACTTCATCTCCAACTTTATAATTTTTAGCTATATCTCTAGCTATATCTTTTATCTTTTCTGTTGTTGCAACTGAGCTTCCACCAAATTTTTTTACTACTCTCATTAGTTCCTCCTTGGATGATATTAATAATAAAAAAACGATAGTTAAAAAATAACTATCGTTAAAAAATCTCATTCAACTATGTTAGCTTAAAAGAATAATCCACGATAGCACAACACCTATTAAGGTGACAGTTGTATAAATATTCTTTATACACCCAGCTCAATTCTCCTAGTGGGAATGGTTGAACTTCGGCGAACTTTCCTTTCAACAGATCTCTTTGATCCACTAATCTCAATCTGTTTACTTATAAATTTCGCAACCTCTATCAAAAATATTAATTTAAGGCAGAATATCATATTTTTTTTCAAATGTCAAAACTTTTTTCTTAGTAGTGCCTCTATTTTTATAGGTAGTCCAAAAAGATTTATGAATCCCTCTGCATCTTTTTGGTTATAAACACTATCTTTTTCAAAGGTTGAGTACTCCTCTGAATACAATGTAAATGGTGAAGTTGTTCCTGCTAAAATTATATTTCCTTTATATAATTTTAACTTAACCTCTCCAGTTACAAACTCCTGAGTTACATCTACAAAAGCTGTTATAGCCTTTCTCAAAGTTGTAAACCATTGTCCATTATAAACCAATTTAGAAAAATCATGAGCCAGTGCTATCTTTTCCTGATAGGTGTCTTTATCTAAACATAGTCTTTCCAACTCCTCATGTGCAAAGAATAAAATTGTTCCACCAGGAGTTTCATAAACTCCTCTGGATTTCATACCTACCAATCTATTTTCCACCATATCAAGTACACCTATTCCATGATTTCCACCTATTTTATTCAATTTTTTTATGATGTCCACTCCATTCATCTTCTCACCATTTAGTGCTACTGGAACACCTTTTATAAACTCAATTGCCACATATTCAGCCTCTTCATCAGCTTCTTCCAATGTTTTTACCCACTGTAAAACATTTTTATAATTTGGTTCCTTTGATGGGTACTCTAAATCAAATCCTTCATGACTCACATGGAATAAATTCTCGTCTCTACTATATGGAGATTTCTTAGGGAATGGTAGCATTATCCCTTTCTTTTCTAAATACTCAATCTCCTCCTCTCTCGATTTGATATCCCAAATACGCCAAGGAGCAATTATCTTTAAAGATGGGTCTAAAGCCTTTACAGCTAGTTCAAATCTCACTTGGTCATTCCCTTTTCCAGTGGCACCGTGAGCAATATACTTCGCTCCCTCTCTATGAGCTATCTCAACCAATGCTTTTCCAATTACAGGTCTTGCCATCGACGTTCCCAATAGATATTTATTTTCATATATAGCTCCAGCCTTAAGTGTTGGAAATATATACTCCTCCACAAACTCTTCAACTTTATCCACCAGATAAAATTTACTTGCACCTGTTAGATATGCTTTCTCTTCAATCCCTTTAAAATCCTCTGTTTGACCAACATTTACTGCAACTGCAATAACTTCATAGTCATAGTTCTCCTTTAACCAAGGCACTATAACTGATGTATCCAATCCCCCTGAATATGCTAGAATAACCTTTTCTTTCATTTTTTCTCCTCCTATTTAAAGTATTTTATTATTAGTTCGTCATAAATTCCCTCTGTTTTTATCTCCTCTAAAGCTTTATTTATCTGCTCAACTAACTCCTTTTTATCTTTTCCAACCGCTATGGCATATTTCTCTACCTCACTATCTAGCTCCACTATTTTTAATCCCTTATTTTTAGCTATATAGCTTTGAGCTGGGGCTGAATCCAGTATCATAGCATCTATTTTCCCTCCAGCTAATGCCATAATGGAGGCTGGAGCTGAATTGTATTGTACTTTATCAACCCCCTCCACTTTAGAGACCATTAGATCCCCTGTATACCCAAGTACAACTCCAACTTTTTTTCCCTTTAAAGAGTCCACATCAGTTATAGAGCTTTCGTTCTCTGGAACTATAATCACTTGATTTGCTATAAAATAATCATTTGAAAAATCAACAAATTGCTCTCTCTCTTTTGTTACTGTCATTCCTGCAATTATCAAGTCTATTTTATCTGTTTGAAGTGCTGGTAATAATCCATCAAAAGCTATATTCTTTATTTTTATCTCCTTACCAATTTTTTCCCCAACTTTATTTATCAGTTCAATATCAAATCCAACAATCTCCCCATTTTCCATGTATTCAAAAGGTGCAAATTCAGCATTTGTCCCCACATATAAAACCTCTTTAGCAAATAAAATCGTCCCCATTAAAACAAATAAAAAAACTCCAACTATTTTTTTCATAATACCC
>NZ_DBGBQB010000230.1:0-8054 GCF_048470075.1 Cetobacterium sp.
TTTATCAACAATCTCTCTCCTAAAAAAGGATCAAAATTTTTCCTCATATTTTCAATATATTTTTTATCTCTAACTTGAATCTTTTCATTCAGAATCCCTAGTATTGTAACATCCTTTAATTTTATACTTCTATATATTTTATGCTCATCATCATAGGCAAATATGAAGTTTTCATCCCCTTGATCCTCTCTTTTTATAAAATATGGTGATATTGTGAAACTTTCCTCCATATAGAGTACCCGTATTTTTACCTTATTTTTTATGGCATCCAAAACTACTTTATATGTATCTTGGAATATAAATATCTCTCTTTGGTACTTAAACTGTGATGAATATACTTCAAATAACTCTCTAAAAAATTCAGCTTCTACATCCACATCATTCGCTCTTAATATGTCATAATAGATACTTTTATTAGCTACATTGAGATCAAATTGTATAACTTTTTTTAAAGGCCTTCCCTGAGGTTCTATAAATTTATCTATGTCAAATTTTTTAGTATACTTAAATTTATCTAAAATAAAATTACACAACTTATTGTTATTTATTCCAAATTCTTCTGAATCCTTTTTTAAAAGCCTCCAGATATCTTCTGAAACTGTAACTCTCACTTTTTTCATAGTCTAATTCCCCCATAATCTTCTATAATTTATGGGTTTATTTTAACACATCCTTTTAATTTTTGCTCATATTTTTCCAAGTAGACAATACTCTCATTTATTAATGGCGCAATTGTTACTATGTTTATCACTGTCATAAGTCCCAATCCAAAATCAGCTAATGACCATACAAAATAGTTTTGCTCAACTCCACCTACATATACCATCCAAACTACAATAACTTGATAAACTATATTTAACTTTGAGTTATTACTGATAAATTGAAGGGCATTTTTACCATAGAATGTAACACCCAATATAGTACTAAATGAAAAGAAAAATAATATTATTACTGTGAAAGGTATTCCAATCCATCCTATATGAGTCTTTAAAGATTCCTGAAATAAAACCATTCCACTCAATCCATTTAAAGCTTCACTATCTGCTAAAAGTACCACAAAAGCTGTGGCGCTACATATCACCAATGTATCCACAAATACACTTAATGATTGAACCATACCCTGCTTAACTGGCTCATCTACATCTGCTAAGGCTGCAGCATAGTTTCCATTTCCACTTCCAGCTTCATTTGAAAACAATCCTCTTCTAACTCCTTGCATTATAATACCACCAAGAGCTCCTCCAGCAAATTGATTTATTCCAAAAGCGGCTGAAAATATCTTTCCGAACACAGTTGGAATCTGTGTTATATTTATTAAAAGTACATATAATACAACTGCTAAATACATAAAAGCCATCATTGGCACAATCTTATTTAAAGCTGTTACAATAGTATCTTTTCTTCCCTTTCCAAAAATAGTTATTGCAACTAACACTGCTAAACCTATAGAAATTATTGTTGGATTGATCTTATATGCTCCAACAACTGACTCTGTAATTGAGTTTGCCATAACTTGGATAACCCCTATATAACATATAATAGATGCCACGGCATAGACAACTCCAAGCCATCTCTTTTTTAATCTATTCTTTATAATCCAAGGAGTTCCTCCTCTATAGTTTCCATTTTGGTCTTTTTCTCTATGGATAACTGATAGAACAGACTCTATAAATGCTGTTGAAGCTCCCAAAAGAGCAACTATCCACATCCAAAATAATGCTCCAGGTCCACCTATGGATATTGCAGCTACAACTCCCGCTATATTTCCAGCTCCAACTCTACATGCTGTTCCCAGATAAAAAGCCTCTAATGAGCTCATTTTTTCACCATCTACTCTTTCGCCTTTCAGTGTTTTTACCACTTCACCAAACAGTCTAATCTGCATAAATTTTGTCTTATAACTTGCATATAATGCCATTCCTATCAGCATAATAACAAGTATATTTTTCTCCCATAAAATCATATTTGTTCCGTCTATTATAGATTTTAATAATTCCATTTTAGCTCCTCCTTCTGTTCCTGTATTTTCTATAGTTATCCTAGCATTTATTTTTTTTTATGAGTAGATAACAATTTTTTTATTTTTTTGTTCGTATTTTTGGAAAACAAACCCTTTATTTATAAAGGGATTTCTAGTTTAAGGGGGATGTTTTTTGTTCTTTGTACTTATTTTTAAGTACAACCATACTCTTTTTTCAATATTTTTTCCTTGCTTTTTTTTCTATTTTTTGGTACAATTTTTCTAATTATTTAAACACACACATTTTTTTATTACAACAATACTAAAATTTTGGAGGTTATAATGAACAAAAAGAAAGAAATTTTAATTTTAGGTTTCGCTTTATTTTCTATGTTTTTTGGTGCTGGAAATCTATTATTTCCCCCTTCTGTTGGAGTAGCAGTAGGAAAAGAGTGGTTTCAAGCTGGCCTAGGATTTTTCCTAACTGGTATCGGTTTACCTTTACTTGGAATCCTTGCATTTACAAAGGTTGGGAGCTTAGATGAGTTTGCAAATAAAGTTTCTAATAGATTTAACACAATTTATTCAACTATATTAATATTGGTTATTGGTCCACTGTTTGCTATTCCTAGAACAGGATCAACAACTTTTGAAATGGGAGTTCTACCTTTATTCCCCAATTCAAATCCAACAGTCATCGCTATCGTGACATCTGTTGTTTTCTTTGGAATAACTTTATTTCTAGTTTTAAATGAGTCAAGTATAACTGATATTTTAGGAAAGTTTTTAACTCCTATTATTCTTACTATTCTTTCTTTAATAACTATTCTTGGAATAACAAGCGATCTTGGAACTCCAGTTGATTCTGTTATAAACGGAAATCCTTTCTCTTATGGATTCGTTAGTGGATATCAAACAATGGATGCTTTAGCATCTGTTCTATTTGGAGTTATTATTATTAGAGGACTTGAAGGAAAAGGAGTAACTGATACTAATGAGCAAAAATCTTTTCTAAGTAATGCTGGATTTATTGCCGCTATAGGTCTTGGATTTATATACTTGAGTTTAATATATTTAGGAGCACAAATCAGTAGTATTAAAGGACTTACTACTGCTCAAACAACACTGACTTTAGCTCAATTAACTCTAGGAAATGTTGGGAAAATAGCTTTTGGTATCTGTGTTGCCGCTGCTTGTTTAACAACTTCTGTAGGTTTAGTTGCACTTGCTAGTGAGTGGTTTTCAAAGCTAACAAAAATCTCTTATAAAAAAATTGCTTTTGGTATCTGTGTTTTTTCAACTATACTTTCTGTTGCTGGATTAGACTATATAATCGGTCTATCTATTCCAGTTCTAGTGATACTTTATCCTGTTACTATAGTTTTAATTTTATTAAATATTCTAGGTGTTAAAAGTCACATTGTATTTAAAGCAGTGGTTACAATAACACTGATTGTAAGTATAGCTGAAACTTTAAAAATAAATTTAGATTTTATTCCATTAGCTAAGGCTGGATTCCCATGGATTTTACCAGCTTTAATAACTTTTATCTTAACTTTATTTGTTAAAGAGAGTAAAATATCCATAAATAAAAATGCTTAAATATACTATATAAAATAAAAAGAGGAAAAATACTTTTCCTCTTTTTTAATTACTTAAAAGTTTCCAAATAATCATATGCCACTTGAGCTAAAGCTTTAGAACTGATCTCTAAATTTTTATCATCCCATTTTAAACGTGGATGATGTAAAAGAGTTTCAATATCCTCTTGATTTTCTTTTGTTCCTATAAAGAAAAAATTACTTGGAACTTCATTTGATATATATGAAAAATCTTCAGAGCCCATAAGCGGTTCACTCATTAAAATTACATTTTCCTCTCCTACCACATTAGCTAATGAGGATTTAGTAAAATTAAATAAATTGGAATCGTTTTTTAGTGTTGGGTACATTCTTTCAATAATAAAGTTATAACTTGCTCCATAAGCGCCACAAAGTCCCTTTAATATATTATCCATTTTATTTAAAATATCTGTTGTAAGATTTTCATCAAATGTTCTAATTGTTCCCTTAATGGTTAATTTATCAGGAATTACATTCCCAGCCTCTCCAGCTTTGATACTACAACAGGATAAGACTGCTGGCTGCATTGCAGATATATTTCTACTTACAATATTTTGAAAATTTATAACTGCTTGACACCCTATTATAACGGGATCCACAGTCTTTTCTGGAGTAGAACCATGACCTCCAACACCATTGATCTCTATATCAAATCCAGTTGGATGAGCCATTAAATTTCCATCTTTAAATAGTATCTTCCCTGCGGGATAATTAGGCCATAAGTGACATGCATATGCCGCATCAACTTTTGGATTCTCTAATATTCCTTCATCTATCATAGGTTTAGCTCCACCTGGTCCCTCTTCAGCAGGCTGAAAAACTAATTTTATATTTCCTGATATATTATCTTTAAGTTCATTTAAAATCATAGCAGCCCCAAGTAGACCTGCCACATGTCCATCATGACCACAAGCATGCATAACCCCAGGGATTAGAGATTTGTACTCACTCTCTGTTTCTTCATTAATTGGGAGTGCATCCATATCAGCTCTCAGTAAAACTGTTTTACCCGGCTTATTTCCTTTAATTAATGCAACAATTCCAGTTTTGGCAATTTCACTTTGATATGGAATACCCAAAACATCAAGTTCTTTTTTTATTAGCTGAGCCGTTTTAAACTCTTGAAATCCAAGTTCTGGATACTGATGTAGCTCTCTTCTTATAGCTCTCATTTTTTCTAAATTTTTTTTAGCAAGAGCATCTATCTTATGTATCATTATTTACCTCCAAATATTATTTTATATTCCTAAAGATAGTTCAAACACTATAAATATAATCAAAAGTGATATACTACCAAATAAAGTGGTAATAGCATAGGGAATCATATTGGCAACAAGAGTTCCTATTCCAAAATTTTTATCATATTTTTTACAAACTGCCAAAATCAAAGGTAAGTATGGAAATAACGGTGATATCATATTTGTTGAAGAATCCCCTATTCTATAGGCTATTTGTGTCAATGATGGATCATAGTCCAATAACATAAACATTGGAATAAAGATAGGTGACAATATTGCCCATTTAGCCGATGCACTTCCTATAAATAGGTTTATAAACCCTACTAAAAATATGAACATTACCATTAGTGGTATACCCGATAATGAGGTTTGACTAAGTTTTTCGGCACCTTTTATAGCCAAAACAATACCTAGATTGCTTTTTCCAAAAAGATTAAGAAATTGTGCAGCCACAAAAACTATAAAAATATATCCACCCATCTCTCCTAAACTCTGCCCCACCATCTTAACAATATCCTTATCATTTTTAATTTTATTTGTTATTTTTCCAAATATTATCCCTGGAATCATAAAGGCAAGCATCATAATTATAATTAATCCACCCATAAATGGGGATTTAACAGATACTAATGACCCATTGGCATCTCTTAAAAAAGATGTTTTTCCAAGAGTTAAAGAGATTATAATTAAGAAGTATACTATTAATGAATATCCAGCATATTTTAGTCCTTTTTTCTCTAAATCTCCTATTTCATCACCATCATCTTTTATTAAATCTTCATCAAATGGAAATCGTGGCTCTATAAATTTTTTTGTAACTAAAGTTATTATAAACATTTGAAAACAAGCATTTAACATATTAAAAAATATAGTCATCGCTGGACTTCTCATAAAAGATGGATCCAAAGTTTGAGCCGCTGGAATTGTAAAAGAAGTTATTAAAATATCATTTAAACTTACAAATAATCCAGAGCAAAATCCAATAGCTGCCCCTGCATATGCTAAAAGTATCCCTATAATTGGGTTTTTATTAAGTTTTAAAAATATTAAAGCTGCCAAAGGGGGTAAAACAACAAATCCCGCATCTCCAATTCCTGTAAAAATCAAACCCATAATAACAACTGCATAGTAGACTACTCCTTTGGGAACTTTGACCATCACTATATTTAGTAGTGTTTCTAATAGACCACTTTTATCAGCAACACCAATTCCAATCATAGCAACTAAAACTACTCCTAGTGGTGGATAAGTTTGAAAAACATTGATCATTTCAACTAAAATCTGTTTTAAATTTTCTTTGCTCAACAAATTATTAACAGTTATAGATTCTTTAGTTATCGGATGAATTGCCGTAACGTTAAACTTATTACAAAAATATGAAATTATTAAAATTAAAAAACATAGTATAACAAAAATTGTAACAGAATCAGGGAGCTTATTTCCTATTTTTTCAAATAAATCTAAAATTTTATTAGCTATACCCGGAGATCTATTTTCCTTTAAAATAAGTGATTCATCTTCAAATTTACTCATAGATACCTCCTAAACTAATTTTTTATATGTTGCTGGGCTCTTTCCAATGAATCAATTATTGAGTTATTTTTTACTATCTCTTCAACAGCATCTATATCAGAGTACATAACTCTATCCTCACTATAATAACTTACTTTTTCTCTAACGATCTTATAGGCCTCTTTCGTTCCTAAACCAAGTAGAGAGCTCGATTTTTTTAAATCTATTGCTTGACAAGCACATAGAATCTCCATTGCTATAACTTTTCTAGCATTTCCTAAAATTTCACCAGCTTTTCTAGCTGCTATTGTTCCCATTGATACATGATCCTCTTGATTAGCTGAAGAGGGAATAGAATCAACAGATGCAGGATGAGCCAATACTTTATTTTCTGAAACCAATGAAGCAGCACTATATTGAACAATCATAAATCCAGAGTTAACTCCACCTTTTTCCACTAAAAATGCAGGTAATCCATTATTTAATTGAGGATTAACTAATCTTTCAATTCTTCTTTCAGATATGTTAGCCATTTCTGAAAGAGCTATGCCTAAAAAATCAAATGGCAATGCCATCGGCTGCCCATGGAAGTTTCCACCAGAAATAACCTCATCCTCTTCTACAAATATGATTGGGTTATCAGTAACTGCATTCATCTCTATTTCAACTTTTGTTTTTATAAAATTAAAAGCATCTTTACTTGCTCCATGAATTTGTGGTATACATCTTAAAGAGTAAGGATCTTGGGTTCTTAGCTCCCCTTGCTTTGTTATACACTTACTTCCTTTTAAAATCTTTCTCATATTTTCAGCTGTTGTTATCTGTCCAGCGTGAGGTCTAACTTTATGAACTTTTTTATCAAAAGCACAAATAATACCATTTAATGCTTCCATGCTTAAAGCTCCAGCTAAATCAAGATGTTTCATCAAATTTAGAGCATCATATGTAACATGGGCACCAATAGATGTCATAACTTGTGTTCCATTTATAAGAGCTAATCCTTCCTTTGATGAAAGAGACTCTAAAACTTTAACATCCGCCTTCTCCATAGCTTCTTTTCCAGAAAGAAGTTCACCATTATAATAAGCTTTTCCCAACCCTAGCATAACTAAGACCATATGAGAAAGGGGTGCTAAATCTCCAGATGCTCCTAAAGAACCTTTCTCTGGAATATACGGAGTCACATTCTTATTAATCATTTCAACCAAAGTATCTAAAGTTATTTTTCTAACTCCAGAATGTCCTTTACAAAGATTTATAACACGTAATAGCATAATTCCACGAACATACTCAATAGATAGAGGATTTCCAACTCCACACGAATGACTCATTATAAGATTCTTTTGAAGAGTTTCAGTTTCATCTTCAGATATAACTTGATCAGAAAACTTTCCAAAGCCAGTTGTTATTCCATAACAAACTTTTTGATCTTTAACATATCTTTCAACTAACTCTCTAGCCTTTTCAACAGCCTTGTAGACATCCTCTGAAATCATAACTTTATAACCTCTTCTAGTAACATTAATAAAATCTTCCAACAAAATCTCTTTTTTTTCAATTGTGTAAATGTTTTTCATATTTCCTCCTCATAAGATAACTTAAAATTAATAATTTTATTTTAATTACTACAAATTTGTATTTAAATTATAAAATCTCTAAACATATTTTTAAAGTCGATTTATTAATTCTGTAATTTGATTAATCCCTTATATACCTTTTAAA
>NZ_DBGBQB010000231.1:0-1838 GCF_048470075.1 Cetobacterium sp.
TAAAAAATACTTGTTTTGATAGATAAATTATGATAAAATGTTTAATCGAAAAGTACTTTTAAATTAGTAAAAAATACTAAAAAATAGAACACATTAACAAGGAGAAAAGAAATGAGTGAAAATTTAGAAAAAAGATATGGCTTTTCAGTAGCTTTCTCAATGGTTGTAGGAATAGTTATTGGAATTGGAATATTCTTTAAGGCTGGACAAATTTTAGTAGCGGCCAAGATGAATCCCAAAATAGCCATTGCAGCTTGGGTACTTGGAGGGATTATATCGATATTATCAGGTCTTACAGCAGCAGAAGTTGGAGCAGCTATACCTGAAACAGGTGGAATGATCGCTTGGATTAAGAAAATTTATGGAAAAAGAATTGCCTTCCTAGTTGGATGGGCACAATTAATCATATATTTTCCAGCTTTAATAGGGTTGATTGCATATTATTTTGCAGTATTTACGGGAAATTTTTTAAATATAGATCCTAGTAATACTATGTTTTTAGGAGGAACAGCGTTTGCAGCTATAACTTTTGTATTTGCAATAAATATATTTACAAAAAATGTAGGTGGAAGGATTCAAACTTTAGCTACAGCAGCTAAAATAGTTCCACTATTACTTATAACTGTATTCGGATTTTTATCTGGAGATAACTCGTCAGGAATGTTCTATATGACAGATATTACAAGAGAAGTAACATCATCATCACCTCTAATTTTATTAGGGTTGTCACTAGTACCTATTATGTTTGCTTTTGATGGATGGATATATGTTGGGACAATTGCGGGAGATTTAAAAAATGTAAAAAAAGATTTACCTAGAGCAATTATATTAGGATTGGGATTTATTGCAGTGTTCTATGTAGCTTTAAATCTAGCGCTATTAAATGTATTTACAGCAGAAGAGATTGTAAAAGTCGGAATGTTTGGAGTAGCAACAAAGTTATTTGGTCCTATGGGAGCTAAATTCATATTCTTAGGAATTATGATATCAGCTTTTGGTGGGTTAAATGGTATGACATTGGCATCTACAAGAATACCATATACTTTAGCAATTGAGGGGCATCTTCCAAAGAAAGAGTTTTTTGCTAAAATAGATGATAAACATAAGCAACCAATAAACTCTTCAGTAGTTATGTATCTATTGTCAGTTTTCTTCTTAATTGCGATGCTTATAACAGGGAATCCAGATGTTTTTGGGGATATTCCAGTAGCGTTATTTTGGTTATTCTATTGTTTAGTATTTTTAGGTCTATTTATTCTGAGAAAGAAAGAACCTAATTTAGAGAGACCGTATAGGGTTCCATTCTATCCAGTAGTACCTGTATTAGCACTAATTGGTGGAGCTTCAATATTTGTTTATGCAGCTATATCAAATCCTACATATATGGCAATATCAGTGCTATTAACATTAACAGGTCTTTTCGTGTATAGAGAGAATTAAAAATAAAAAAAGGACAACTTCTGATTTGATATGCTCCCTTTATAGTAGACAGATAAAATGATATAAATCTGTTTATTATGAAGGGATTTTTTTTATATGGGCAAAAAATCAAAATTTTCTATTCAAGGAAAAGAAAAAATTATACTAAGGTTTTTAAATAACGAGATTTTAGCAAACTATATTTATGAGCATTTTAAAGCTAATAGGTTTATTCTAAACAAACTGGTTCGTAGATATCACGCATATGGTATTGTAGGATTAGAGGATATACTAAAGGATATGCTAATTATTCTGAAGAATTAAAAATACAAGCTGTCTTAGATTATTTAAATAGAGTTTCACTACTTGATATTTTAAACAAATAGGAAAATAGAAGTCTTATTTCTTATGTATTAAGT
>NZ_DBGBQB010000232.1:0-2979 GCF_048470075.1 Cetobacterium sp.
AAATTTGGGGGTATTTTTGTAGAAATTTGTATTGAGGAAGTCTTTTCCGAACTTCCACATTGCTAATTTTTTTAAATTCATACATGCAAATTTGAGAGTAAGCTCCGATAGCGTCAAGAATTTGTAGGTAAATTTTTTTCAAAAATTTTTAGTATACAGTTTTACTGGAATCTCTCAATTTTTTCATCATGCAAAAAACTGAATTTACTTGCCCAATATTTAAAACTGGTATATTTTCAACTGTTACCCTTGGTATTTTCTTTATACGCTCAATGTTTTCAACGATTTCTTTCTTCTCTAAAGCGATTTTTCGCTCTGCTCTTCTTAAGTCAGCCGCTAATTCTTTTCTTGTTGCTCCATTTAACAGATTTACTCTTAATTTGGTAATATTTTCTAGTCCTGTTCTACTCCAACCAAATGGACGGCTGCTCATTCTAGAAGCTAAAATATGGCTTACGTGACCTTCTGCACTGCACCCTAGACTATGTTTTTCACGATTATCTAAAAAATTCTCAATTCCTTCCCACTGATTCTTAATATATCCCAAAATCTCTAATCTTCTTGTTTTCTTTTTTTCGTTAGTTTCTTTTTCAATCATTTGTAAAGCAGATCTGCTAAATGTATCCTTAGCCTTTGAATATACTAGTTTCTTTAAATATTCGTAGTCTTCTTTGTTGTTTTTTCCACCTGAAGCTATTAGAATAGCCTTGTTTAAATGAAAACTATCAAGAGTATACGTTGCTCTATCAATCCAATCTAAAGAGGTTTTAATCCATCTTGCGCCATCTCCTAAGATAAATATCTGCTTGATTTTATCAAGATTGTAAGTTCTATCAAGATAATCATAGACATCAATCCATAAATCATCAGATTTCTTTTGGTTACTAGCAAAAATATATTTGTTTTTTAGATAATTTCTTTTAGATGACTCTCTAACTTTACCTTCATGAACGTAGATAAGTTTGTTTAATACAGACCTTCTCTCATCACGTTGTAAGGCTACATGATCTTCATCAGCTTCAATATATAGATATTCAACTTCACGCTTCTTTTATGGTGTTTTAACCTTAATATCAGCATGCGCATACTTATCTAAGATTTTTTTGACAGTTTGTTTAGTAAAATTTTCTGAATCACAAACAAGCTTTCCAGTATTTTCAAAAGAAAGGTAGTTAGTAAGTTCTAAAATTTTACTTTGAAGAACAGTCTCAAGCCTTTGATACTTAGAGATATTCAGCGCTTGATCCAGAAGATATGCATATTGTTTAGTCCTCTTGTTACGATAATAGGTATGTTTAAAAGTTAATTTACCAAGAGGAGTAAAGATAGTCCTAGTATTAATCCTAACAATATCCCAAGCTCTCTTTCTGGCGAAAGATTTCTTGATTTTTAAATCATGTTCTTCAAGTATTAGTCTAAGAATTTCAATACCAACAGTATTAATATTGTCATTGAAAAAAGAAACTAAAGAAAAAAAATCAGAATAATTAGCTAAATTAATTGAATTTTTGATAAATTGTAGTATAATATTTTTCATGAGGCTCTCCTTATGTTGGTAAGTTTTTTGTTTGGTACAAAGATTTTACCATAAGGAGAAGTCTCATTTTTATTTTTTTGGAAAATTTACCTACAAATATTTTACTCTATCGTAAGCTCCATTTTTACTTTCGCTAACCCTCTATATTGTGTGTATCTCATCTTTCGCGTCAGCAAAAACTCTTGACTCCTAAGAGAGTAAATCTCTTTAGTTCCTATTGTATGTCTTGTATCTCCTACCTTCTCTAAATAATTTTCCCATACATGTCTAGTAACTATTTTAGTCTTATTTTTACTTCCTGTACATTTTTCTAAAAACTAACATTTTTTACAAATTTTTTGATTACTTTTATATTCTTTATAGCCTTCTCTATTAGTAGTACTATATTTCAATACCTCATTATTAGGACAAACGTAGTAATCATAATATTCATCATAAACATATTCGTATTTTTAAAAAAAGCCATCTTTTGTCATAGGTCTCTTATACGGGAAAATTGGAGTTCTATTATCATCTATTATTAATTTTGCTATAGCAGGAGTTCGATATCCTGAGTCAGCAACGATAGTGCTAATATTAGGATAAGAAGTTATCACTTGCTGATAAATCTCTGCAAAAGATGAAGAATCATGGTAATTTCCAGGAGTTAAAACAAACCCTAAAACAAAATTATTTTTATCACAGGCTGTTTTCGCACTATATGCAAATACTTTTTTGTGCTCACCTTTATGGAATACTCCACATTCCGAGTTAGTTTTACTTACTTTAATTCTTTTTATATCAGTTTTTTCATCAAAATTTAAAGTTTTTTTTATTAATTTCTCTATCTTTAGAGATTTTTTCTTGAAGAGATTTTTCATAGAATTTAGCGCTAACTTCAACAAATTTACTGATACTTTTTTTATTATTAGCGCTTGCTTTTATATGAGTTCCATCAACAAATACATTTTCTTCATCAAGAAAGCTACATTTAGTAACTTCCGTAAGAATTTGTTTAAAAATTTCGTCGAAAATATCAGTTCCTTCAAATCGTCTTTTGTAATTTTTACCAAAAGTTGAAAAATGAGGAATCTGTTCATCAAATCCATAACCAATATACCATCTATATGCGATATTAACTTGTATCTCTTTAATGGTTTGCCTCATAGAACGAATTCCAAAAATATATTGGATCATAATAGAACTATTGGATCTATACTTTCAGTTCCATAAGGGCTATATAGATCTCTAACTTTATCATAAATAAATGACAAATCAATAGCTTTGTCAATTTTTCTAATGATATGATTTTCAGGAACAAGATTATCCAAGTTAATAGATTTAATAGTACTTCTTTCATCAATATTTTTAATTCCCATCATAAATTAAATCGCCTCCTCATTTAAAAATATTATACCAAAAAACCAAAAAAAAAGCTGTAGACAGTTACTTGTCTACAGCCT
>NZ_DBGBQB010000233.1:0-1648 GCF_048470075.1 Cetobacterium sp.
AGACTACCAATAGTGTTCAACTACTGGTAGTTTTTAAATTAAAAATTTATTAAATTATTTTAGTTGTCCAATCCTCAACATTCCAAATTTCAGTTGCAACATCCATATAAAACTCTGGCTCATGGCTTACCATTAAAACAGTACCGTTAAACTCTTTAATAGCTCTTTTAAGTTCCTCTTTAGCATCTACATCTAAGTGGTTTGTAGGCTCATCTAAAATTAAAAAGTTAATTTCACGATTCATAATTTTAGCAAGTCTAACCTTAGCATTTTCCCCTCCAGATAATACACGCATTTGGCTAGTTATATGATCTGTAGTAAGCCCACACTTAGCAAGAGCGGCTCTAACCTCAGCATTAGTTAAACCAGGGAATTCATTCCAAAACTCATCTAAAGCAGTTGTAGAAGAGCTTTCCTCCTCTTGTTTAAAGTATCCTATCTCTAAAAACTGACCATGCTCAATCTCTCCAGATAAAGATTTTATTCTTTTTAAAATTGTATTAAGAAGAGTTGATTTTCCTAAACCATTTACACCTTTTATCGCAATTTTTTGATTACGTTCTATTGTAAAATTAAGTGGTTTTGTTAAAGGTTCATTATATCCAATAACAAGGTCTTTTACAGTGATAATTTCTCTAGAAGGAGTTCTGGCAGTTTTAAATCCAAAAATTGGTTTAGGCTTCTCTCTTGCAATTTCAATAATATCCATACGATCCAATTTTTTTTGTCTATCTTTAGCTAAGTTTGTTGTAGCAACTCTAGCCTTATTTCTAGCAATGAAATCTTGTAAATGGGCAATTTCTTTCTGTTGCTTTTTATAAGCTGCTTCTATTTGTCTCTTTTTTAATTCATACATCTCTTTAAATTGGTAGTAATCGCCAGTATATCTAGTTAGAACTGCATTTTCAATATGATATATTACATTTGTAACCTCATTTAAAAATGGAATATCATGAGATACTAAAATAAAAGCATTTTCGTAATTTTTTAAGAAATTTTTTAACCAAGTTATATGATCTTCATCCAAGAAGTTTGTAGGCTCATCTAGAATTAATATCATAGGGTTTTCCAGTAAAACTTTAGCTAATAGTATTTTAGCTCTTTGTCCACCGGAAAGTTCAGAGACATCTCTCTCTAGACCAATATCAAGTAACCCTAATCCAGCGGCATACTCTTCAATTTTAGAATCTAAATTATAGAAATCAGCACCTTCTAAAATACTCTGAATCTCTCCAACTTCTTCTAAGATTGAGTCCATCTCTTCAGGAGAACAGTCACCCATTTTTGTATAGAGATCCATAATTTCCTGTTCTAGCTCAAACATATGAGCAAAGGCAGATTTTAAAATATCTCTAATTGTTTTTCCCTTTTCCAAGGTACTATATTGATCAAGATATCCTGTTGTAATATGATTACACCAAGAAACTTGTCCCTCATCAGGCATAAGTTTACCAGTAATAATATTTAAAAATGTTGATTTTCCTTCTCCATTAGCTCCAACTAATCCAACATGTTCACCTTTTAAAAGTCTGAAAGAGGCATTTTCTAAAATAACTCTAGAACCAAATCCATGACTTACGTTTTTAACATCTAAAATACTCATAAAATTTAACTCCTAATATATTTAATTAATCTATTTTTTATAAAA
>NZ_DBGBQB010000234.1:0-1629 GCF_048470075.1 Cetobacterium sp.
AACTTGGAACGATAAGAAGAAAAATTAAAACTATTATTATTGTTGATATAAATAAAATAAAAATAGGATATGATAAAGCTATTTTCAAATCATTTTTTAATCTCTCTTTTCGCTCTTTTAAATGGGCTATCTTTAGAAAGCCATCTCCTATTTTGCCTATATTTTCTGAAATAAAAATAATTAATAGCTCTCTCTCTTTAATTAGTCCTTCATCTTTTAGTATATTGTATATATCCTCTCCCTTTTCCAATCTGTCATTAAGATTATAGATTTTAAATTTTAAACTCAGATTTTTATAAATATTTTTTTGAAACTCTATTGTTTTTTTTATTGGAAGTCCAGCATTTAAAAGTCTTCCTATCTTTAGATATACCTCTTTTAACTCTCTCTCTTTTAGCTCCTTTTTTAACTGAGTCTCTAAAACTCTTATAAGTGTACTCCTCTCTAAATAAATTTTTCTTAAAAGAGCCTTTTTATTTTTTTCACAATATATTTTTTCTACTCTATCCTTTTTTTTATCTAAAACTAAGCATCTATATACTCTCATATTAAACACTCTTTTATTATTTCATCCTCTGTTGTCACTCCCCTTTCCACTTTTAAAAGACCGTTGTCATAAAGAGTTTTAAAACCTTTTTCCCTTAAGTAGTTCTCTAAGTCTGTTGTATTTTTATTCAGTACAATATCCCGTATCTCTCTATTGAAAAATATTATCTCCTCTACGATCTCTCTTCCTTTGAATCCCTCATTACAAGAGCACTCTCTATTTAGCCCCTTACAAATAGGACAAATTTTTCTTATTAAACGCTGACTTTCAATAGCATTTATGGCTGTTGCTATAATAAATTTATCTATCCCAAAACTTACCAATCTATCTATAGCTGAGATTGAATCCTTTGTATGTAGAGTCGTTATGACTAGATGCCCCGTTAGAGAAGCCATTAAAGCTATCTGTGCGGTCTCTTTATCCCTTATCTCTCCAACCAATATCACATCTGGATCCTGTCTTAAAACGCTTCTTAATATAGTTGAAAAATTTAATCCTATCTCATTTTTACACTGAATTTGATTTATATTTGAAAACTGGTACTCTATGGGATCCTCTATTGTAACTATATTCAACCTATCACTGTTTAAATAGTTGACTATTGAGTATAGAGTGGTGGTTTTTCCACTCCCTGTTGGTCCACAAAATAGAAGTAGCCCATTCTTTCTATTAACTAACTTCTTTAATTTTATTAAGTTTTCTTCAATAAAACCCAAATTTTCTAAGGACATCTTTGATACATCATTTTTAAGTATTCTTAGAACACATCTTTCTCCAAAGATTGTCGGAATAAAAGAGGCTCTAAAATCTATTTTTTCATCTAAGTATTGCCCTTTAAATCTACCATCTTGAGGCAATCTTTTCTCTCCAATATCAAGTTCGCTCATCAGTTTTAATTTTGTTATTAACTTTAAACCAAAACTTTTATTCAGATCTTTATAATCCTTTAATATCCCATCAATTCGAACTCTTATCTTTATAACTCTCTCTTTTGATTCAACATGTATATCAGATACCCTCTCTTTTAAACTATAAAAAACTAAACTGTTTAAAAACTCTGAAATATCTTCACTATCGTATTT
>NZ_DBGBQB010000235.1:0-1730 GCF_048470075.1 Cetobacterium sp.
GTTATATCTATTCTTGCTATTGGGTTTAGTATTGTATTTACAGTAATCTGTGAAAAGACAATTTTACCTCTGGAGAAAATAGACAGAGATTTAATGGGAAAAAATATTGATATTTTATCAAAAAAGAATAGTGACTTTCAAGATAAAGAAAATGGATTAGTTTGGATAATGCCATTAAGTATAGCGATTGGACTTTTAATCGGAATAGTGTTTCAAAATTATATTAATCCATTAGTTGTAGAGAAGATGTTTACATCATTTTTAATAATTTTATATGTATGCGTAGGAATATCTCAAGGTGTAGAAAAGGAAGTTTTTATTTTTATAAAAATTCTAGGATTAAGAATAATCTGGTTGTCAATTGCAATTATTGTAGGGAGTATAATAGGCGGGATATTAGCGGGGAAAATTTTAAATTTACCACTATATATTTCTGTAATTTCAGCAGGTGGAATGAGTTATTATAGTCTTACAGGGGCATTCATGGTCGAAATGTATGGATTAGAAGTTGGAACATATGGGTTTGTTGTCAATATAATGCGGGAATTATTTACAATAATTTTAATGCCGGTTTTAATAAAAATTAGTATAGGAAGTCCCATCGCAGGTGGCGCAGCAGGAAACATGGACGCTATGCTTATTCCTATAACTAAGTTTGTTGGTGTTAGATTGGGGTTAGTTACATTAATAACTGGAACTATTTTGACTTTCATAATACCATTTTTATTACCGTTATTGTCATCAATTTTATAATTTTTAATTTAAAAATTCAGTTGGAGGTTGCCATGAGAAATATTGAAGATATTTTATTCTCAAAAAAATGTAATGATGTGTTATTAATTCAACCTAATTTTTTAATGAAAATTTTAGAAGAAAAACAAAATAGTTAGAAGTTATTGGAGAGTCATAAATAATAACAGCTTAATATTAGAGAATCTGTTTAAAAAATTAATAAAAACTGATAACAAATATTCTTTAGTCTCAATTTTAGCTTTTTTCTAAAGGAGGATATTAAATAATAATATCCTCTCTTTTAATCTCTTTAACTTCACCAGGAATCATTCCATCGAGAGTTAAATTACCAAACTTTACCCTTTTAAGATAGATAACTTTATTTTTGACAGCTTTTAACATTTTTTTTACTTGATGATATTTTCCCTCTGTAATAGTCAAATGAATACTTTTAGGACCTAGATATTCCACTTTACTAGGAAGTGCTGTATAGTTAGTGTCTAAAACTACTCCCTGTTCTAAAGCGATAATATCCTCTTGAGAAATCTCTCTATCCAATTCAACATAATATGTTTTTTCCATACTTTTATCTGGATGGGCCATAGCGTGACTCAAGTCTCCATCGCTTGTAAAGAGTAGAACTCCTTCAGTATCACGATCTAATCGTCCTACAGGGAAAACAGAGTTTTTATCAATATATTCAGGAAGAAGTTCAGCTACAGTTTTTTTATTTTCATCTTCCATTGCGGTTATATATCCAGCAACTTTATACATAATATAATATTTTAATTGTTTTTTCTTAGGGATAACTCCATCAAAGGTGATAATATCCTCTTCCCACTCAACATCAGTGGCATCATTAACTTCAACTTTACCATTGAGAGTAACTCTTCCTTGGGCAATTGCTACTTTAATCTTTTTTCTACTAGCAACTCCACATTGAACTAAATATTTTTCTAACCTCAAAATTTAACCTCACAAAATTTATTTTACATATG
>NZ_DBGBQB010000236.1:0-17845 GCF_048470075.1 Cetobacterium sp.
TTAAAAATAAAAGATGTGTTATCAAAATATCCCTACACGATTTTAATATTGATCTGTGTAGTTTTTTTTTGCTCAAGAGTATCAAAAATAAAAAAACAGATACAGCGAATACCTTTTATTAAAAAATTTTTATATGAAAAGTACATAGTAGATATCTTAGAAAATCTCTCTATATTGCTAGAATCTGGAATTCCTATAGATAAGGGTGTGGATATAATTTTAGAAAACCTAGATAAAGGTAATTTTAAAAATAAGATATATATATTGAGAAATTTAAAAAAAGGTGAAACTCTATCCAGCTGTTTTAAAAAACTTGAAATACTCTCTTTAGAGGAGATCAATATGATAGGAGTAGGAGAGGAAAGTGGAAGCGTTGAAGCTATTTTAAAAGAGATTTCCAGAGCAAGAAATGAAATTTTAGATAGAAAAATAAAGATAATATTGAGACTAGCTGAACCTATTTTATTATTGTTCATAGGAATAATAATAAGCTTCTTTGTGATTGGTTTATATTTGCCAATTTTAAATATGGATGAACTGTTGGGAATTTAGGAGGGCAAGAGTGAAAGAGAAAAAAATAAGGGGATTTAGTGTTATTGAAATTGTTTTGGTGCTGGGAGTGATAGGCATTTTAAGTAGTTTTATAGCTCCAAAGGTAAGGGATTATTTAGCTATGGCAAAGGACTCTAAAGTTATAAATACACTTCAATCTTTAAGATTAGCCAATGAAACTTATTATTTAGAAAATGGGAGTTATCCAGAGGTTGAAGTAGATGATATAGGAGTCACTTTAAATGCTTTAGAAAAATATGTAGGAGACAACTTTAAGTTGGAGGAGGGAAAATTATATCTAGATATTGGAGGAAGTAGAGAAACTGCAGATAGTAAAGAGATAAAATATGGTGGAAAAGTTCAGGTAGAGATGGAGAATAATGAGTTTAGGTTGACTCCTGAAGAGGGCGTTTTTGATTATAATTTAAGAGGTGATGAGTGGTCAAAACTTTAATATATATATCTATACTTGTTTTATTTATAGAGATTTGTGTGAGAGATAAAAAACAGAGAGTGATTCTAAATAAAAGTAACGTATCTCTACTTTTTTTAGGATTAATTTTAGGAGTTCTTGAAAATAATCTACTTGAAAGAGTCTTGGGAGCGGCGGCATACACTTTGCCATTTATACTGATCTATGGATATGGAAGCGATATTTTAGGCATGGAGTGTATAGGTATGGGAGATATAAAGCTTATGATTTCATTGGGAACGATTTTAAAATTTGAAAATTTTTATAAAGTATTATTGTTTATAAACATAAGTTTTATACTTCCACTGCTTTTTTTAATAGTAAAATACTTACTGGTAAAGAGAATAGATAGAGAGATTGCGTTTGGTCCATTTCTAATTGGGGCATGTATTTTAACTTTAATATTGGAAAGCTATGAAAGATAGCAGGGGTGGAGGAACATATCTGGAAACGTTAATAGCACTATCTTTGATATTAGTTATTTTAAATCCTCTGTTTTTCTCTTTGATTCGTTTAAAAAGAGGTTTTAATAAAATTAGTGAGTTTAATAGGTTAGAGAGTGAGATTGAAAAGATAAGAGCTTACTATAAAAATCCTAAGAATATAGATGATTTTATGGTTTTGGATAAAAGTTATAAAGTTGAAGTAAAAAAAAGAAAAATCTTTGAAGAGATATATTGTATCGAGATAAAAATAGAAAAAAATCTTATAAAAAGAGAGAGTAGATTATATGTATATAGACAAAAATAAAGGGTTTTCTTTATTGGAAATTATAGTGACAATGACTGTAACACTTATAATTTTGCAAACTCTATACCTATATTTAAATAAAATTAATGAGATGAGAAAAGAGAGTCTTTATAGACTGCGTTTTAATAGGGAAGTGAAACTTATTTTGGATAAAATAGATAGGGCATTGTATGAATCTTTAGATTATAAAATCTATAATATGGGGGACATAAGAGGATATATTGATTATAGGATATCATCTTTAGAAAGTGGAAATACATTGGTAGTTGAAAAATACATTCCCCTGGAGGAGAACTATACAGAGGTTGAGATATATCAGTGTAGAGATAACTCTATATACTCATTTTTAGGGAAACGAAAAAGACTTAATGAGATAGGTATAGATAATGGAAGTAGAGAGAGAATATTAAAGAATGTGAGGGGAAATTTTAATTTAGAGGAGTATGGAGTTTCTCTGGAGGGATATTACTTAGATGAAAAACTTAGAAAGGAGTTTAAAAAATAGGGGATTTATATTGCCTATTGTATTGTTTCTAATTTTTATTTTAATGTGGTTATTTTCTATGGTTCTATTAAGTTATAAAAATGAGATCAGTATCTATAATTCATTGAGAAGTTCCAATGAAAGCTACTGGTTTGCAGAGAATTTATCAACTGTAGGTGAATATGAAGTTTTTAAAGGAGAAAAATCAATAAAAAATGGGGAGTATAACGATATTATTGAGTATTTTGAGGATAGAGATTTGATTTGGAAAGAAGTTAATAAAATATCTAAAAGTGGATATAGGAGATATGAGATTAAACACAATGGTACTTATATAGATGAAGTGGTAGAGATGATACCTTTTATGAGAAACGTTTTGGAGATAAAGTTAATAAAAGAGATAGAGATAGAAAATAGAGTTGTGAATATAAAGGTATTGTTATATTATGAGTATTCCATGGGTGAGATGGATATTTTTAAAAGTTATAAAAGAGAGATAAGAGGGGTTGAGGTCAGCTTAAAAAAATGAAGACAATAGTCATTAATGAAAGGGGTATAAGGATATTAGAGGATGGAGAGATAATTAATCAGGGATTGTTTAGTGAGGAAAAGGATATTCCACAGGAGCTAAAGGAGCTTCTTTCAATATATGAAAATTCAGAAGTAGTTACTCTAAAGATACAAATGGATATGGAGAAAGAGAATGAAAAGAGAGTAAAAGAGATTATAAAAGAGTGTGGCTGGTCATTGAAGGAGAGAAAAGTTTTAGATAAAAAAATAATAAAAATAATAGTGGTCATATTTTTTTGTGAAATATTCTTAGGAGGAACGGTTTTCTTTAAAAAATATCTATTGAAAAAACAGAATCAAAACTTAAAGATAGAAAGTTCAGACTATAAAAAAAGAGTGATCCTTTTAGATAGGGAGCTTAAAGAGTTAGATAAAATTGAAGAGGGGGAAATAAGTTTTAAAAAAAGTGAGATAGCTGAGTATCTGTTCTCAATATCTGAGCTATGTAAAAAGTCAGATATCTATTTGGAAAAGATTGAAATTAGAGAGAAAAGAATATATTTAAGTGGTTATGGGGACAGGATAGAAAATATTTTTAATCTAAAGAGATATAGTCTAATGGATGGGCAGGTTTCAGAATCAAAGTTTGACTTTATAAAAAAAGAGGGGGAACTTTTATATTTTTTAATGGAATTGGAGATAGATTAAAAAATTTTTCATTGGATATTAAAGTTATATTGATAGTAATAAATTTTTTTATTTTATTTGTACTGGTTGTTCAACCAGTTTTAGATTTAAGAAAACAAAGTTCTGAGAGGCATAGGTTAAAAATAGAGATAGAAAAATTAAAAAAAATTGTTTTTGAAAAGCAAAAAGAGTTAAGAAAACAAAGAGATGAATATATAGAATTAACTTTAAAAAATAGTATAGAGAAGAATGAGAAAAAAGAGTTTATTTTTAAAAGTGAATTTGAAATGTATAAACTTTTGGATAAACTTTCAAAGAGTAATAATATAAATATTGAACTACTTGGAAGAGAAGCAAAAAAAATAGATGAGTTTGGAAATATCGAAAATATACTTTTTTTTCATGGTGCTGGAAAAGAGTTTGATATATACAATTTCATATTTCAAATGGAGAAAGAGGATAGATATATAGCTTTAAAGGAGGATGGAGTTTTAATAGAAATCAATGGAGATATAGTAGATTTAAAAGTGAATATTGTGTATATAAACAATAATAAAAAAGAGAAATTGGATTATAGATCTCATGGTGAAGAGATATTTAAAAAAGTAAAATCAAGAGATATAGGAAAAAAAAGGAGAGCAATCTAATGAGATATAGAGTTTTTATTTTGTTCCTATTTGTTCACTTAAATAATTTTACAACAGAGATTTACCCCAAGGAGTTGGATTTGAAAGATGTGCCTATTGTGGATGTTTTTGCTCATCTATCAAAGTATTCACAGTACACTTTAATAGGGGATTCATATGTGAAAGATATCGTTGTTGATGGATATTTTAAAAAGGATACAACAATAGATGAGATTTTAGAAGTGCTAGAATTAACATATGGATTAACCAGAGTAAAAAGAGGAAAAACTTTGATATTTAGAAATAGAAAATCAGAAAATAAAGATATACTCATTGGAAAAATTTATGATATAGATACAAATAAAGAGTTAAAAAATATAAAAATTGTCTTAAAAAAAAGAGGAACAGTGGAAACTTTTTCAGGGGAGTATGGAGAATATTTAATGGATGATATAGTTAAAGGAACTTATTTTATCTCAATTTTATCAGATGAATACTACTATCATGGTGATTTTTTAGAGATAAAAGAGGGAGTGAATCAGTTTGATTTCTATGTGGAAAGAAAAAATTCTAAGTATTCAAAAAATATACCTCAAGAAAGAGAACAAAAAAACAAAAAAGATGATATAATAGAAAATATTTTATTGGAAAATTTAAACTATGAAGAGATTGAGAGAATAATTAAAGAAACTTTTGATGACAAATTAAAGGTTTCAATCAGTCCAGGAAATGGATCCGTTATACTCTTTGGAAAAGATGAGTATATGTACTCTGCTAAAAAATTGATTAAAAGTTTAGATACAAGGAAAAAACAGGTTAAGGTGACAGCGGAGATTATCGATGTAAAAGCCAATCTTTTTGAAGATTTGGGATTTAATTGGGTGTACGCCACTCAAGGCCGCTCCTCCAGTAGAAGTGATGGAATCTATTTAGAAACTCTTATCTCTGGAACTACAGATGGTTTAGGAGAGGTTTTGGGAAGTTCAATAAACTTTATCAGTAAATTTAATAGTGGAAGAGATATTTTAGATTTGACTTTAAATCTACTGGAAACCACACAGGATTTAACAGTTAATGCGTTACCATCAATAATACTATTAAATGGAGAAGTGGGAACTTTGAAAATGACAGAAGAGGTAATTGTAGGGCAAGATAAAGAGGAAAGTACCAATAATGATATGATCACCTATACACCTATCTTTAAAGAGGCTGGTATAATTTTAAAAGTTTTACCATATATAAAAGAGGATAATAGTGTCTATTTAAACATCAATTTGGAAGCCAGTGATTTTAAATTAAAAAAATCTTTAAAACCCAGTGATATAAATGAGGGAACTTTTAATGCAGATGGAGGATCAAAAGTATCTAGAAATTTGGAAACAAAAGTTAGATTAAGGGATAAAGATGTTATTTTAATAGGTGGTTTAAAAAAAAAGATAGACCAGAAAATAAATAATAAAGTTCCACTTTTAAGTGAGATTCCAGCTATTGGAATTTTATTTAAAAGCCAGTCAAGTAGATTAGAACATACAGATTTATATATAAAATTAAAAGCTGAAGTAATAGAGGAGATTTAGGATGGAAAAAAATAAATTAGAAGAGATACTTAAAAGTTTTCAAAATTTAAAAGTAGCAGTTGTAGGGGATATGATGCTAGATGATTATCTGATTGGATCAGTTGAAAGAATATCTCCAGAAGCACCAGTACCAGTTGTTTCAATAAAAGAGGAAAGATTTGTATTAGGTGGAGCGGCTAACGTAGTTAATAATCTGTCAACATTGGGAGCTAAGGCTATATGTTTTGGTGTAATTGGTGAAGATTTTGATGGCGATAGATTGGTGAGAGAGTTAGAAAAGAAATCCATAGAAACAACAGGGATAGTGAGAAGCGAGGATAGACCAACAATAGTAAAAAGAAGGATAATTGGTGGAAATCAGCAACTACTTAGATTGGATTGGGAGGATGCAAGACCAATCAGTGAAAATATGGAGAATATTCTATTAAAGCATATAGAGAAGGAGATAGATGGATTGGATGCAATTATTCTATCTGACTATGATAAAGGTGTTTTAACACCAAGAGTTGTAAAAAAAATTATATCTCTATGTAGAGAAAAAGGGATTATTGTAACAGTTGATCCAAAACCTAAAAATGCTCTAAACTATGTTGGAGCAACATCTATGACACCAAATAGAAAAGAGGCCATAGAGTGTTTAGGGAAAAAAAGTTTTGATAATATAATAGAGGTTGGAAAAGAGTTAAAAGAGAAACTGGATTTAAAGAACCTTTTATTGACAAGAAGTGAAGAGGGAATGAGTTTATTCCAAGGGGATGAGGTAATAAACATCCCAACTTATGCCAAGGAGGTTTTTGATGTAACTGGTGCTGGAGATACGGTTATATCAGTGTTTACTTTGGCAAGTGCAGCGGGAGTATCTCTACATGATGCAGCTAAAATAGCAAACACAGCAGCAGGGGTTGTTGTTGGAAAGATGGGAACATCAACAGTTACAACTGAGGAGATTTTAGAGTTTTATAATAGAATTTATAATGAGTGGAAATAGGTGAAATTATGTTAAGAATTGGTAATGGATATGATGTTCACAGATTGGTTGAAGGAAGAAAATTAATTTTAGGTGGGGTAGAAATACCTCACTTAAAAGGTGTTTTAGGACATTCAGATGGAGATGTATTGATACATGCTATAATGGATGCTCTTTTAGGAGCATTAGCTTTGGGAGATATTGGACAACATTTTCCTGATACCTCAAGTGAGTTTAAAGATATAGACAGTATGATTTTATTGGAAAGGGTATTTAGCTTAATTAGAGAGAGAGAGTATAAGATTATCAATTTAGACTGTATAATTGTTGCTCAAAAACCTAAATTAAAACCATATTTAGATCTGATGAGAGAGAGAGTATCCAAAGTTTTAGAGACAGATATTTCAAATATAAGTATAAAAGCAACCACTGAAGAAAAATTGGGATTTACAGGCAATGAGGAAGGAATAAAGTCTTATTGTGTTGTTCTTTTACAAAAAAAAGAAAAATAATAAAAAAATAGTTGCGTTAGAGACTAGATTGTGCTATACTAGTCTTGTCTTCAAGGAAGCATAGCTCAGTTGGGAGAGCACCTGCCTTACAAGCAGGGGGTCACTGGTTCAAGTCCAGTTGTTTCCACCATATAATGGGGGTGTAGCTCAGTTGGTTAGAGCGCATGCCTGTCACGCATGAGGTCGCGAGTTCGACCCTCGTCACTCCCGCCATTATTGCCCAGATAGCTCAGTCGGTAGAGCAGGGGACTGAAAATCCCCGTGTCGGTGGTTCGATTCCGCCTCTGGGCACCATTCAAATTTATAGAAGGCGACGTCGCCAAGTGGTAAGGCAGAGGTCTGCAAAATCTCTATTCACCAGTTCAAATCTGGTCGTCGCCTCCAAAATTAAAATCTAAACAGCTTAAGGGCTGTTTTTTTTTATTCTTTGTGCTATAATTGAAAAAAAATTAACCATAAAGAGGTAGTGTATGAAGAAAATAATTGTGATATACTTTACACTGATAGCATTAGCATATGGACAGGGAAAAGAACTTATATTTGAAGATGTTCCAAAAAATCATTGGGCATATAAAGCGATTGAAAACCTTGTTAATGAGGGAGTAATTTCAGAAGATAGCTTTTTATTTAAAGGAGAGTTTCCAGTTTCCAGGTATAGTTTTGCCGAGGGATTAAATAGAGCCTTCAATGTTTTAAATGAAAAAAAGGCCAATAGAGGTGATCTAGTTATTTTAGAGAGCTTAGTTTATGAATTTTCAAGAGAGCTAACTAAAATAGGTTTTGATGCGGATCTATTCAATGGAAAACTTGAAAATATGAGAGTAGATATTGAAGTTATAAGACAGAAAAATGATGAGACTCAAAAGCAGGTAAATGAGCTGAGAAAAAGAATAGAAGTTTTAGAAAAAAATGCAGGTATATAACTAATATGGAGGTATAGATTATGAAAAAGTTATCATTTGATTATTCAAATGCACTAAATTTTTTTAAGGAAAACGAATTGGCTTTAATGGAAGCTCAATGTAAGACAGCTACAGAGACTTTAATGAATGGGACAGGAGCTGGAAATGACTTTTTAGGATGGATTGACTTACCAACTAACTATGATAAAGTTGAATTTAACAGAATAAAAGATGCAGCTGAAAAGATAAAAAATGATTCAGAAGTTTTAGTTGTAATTGGAATTGGAGGATCATATTTAGGTGCAAGAGCTGCAATAGAGTTCCTATCACACACTTTTTATAACAATCAACCAAAATCAAAAAGAAAAGGACCTGAAATATATTTTGCAGGACAAAATATATCGGGAAAATATATAAAAGAGCTATTAGAAATTATTGGAGATAGAGACTACTCAGTTAATGTAATCTCAAAATCAGGAACAACAACTGAACCAGCAATTGCTTTTAGAGTATTCAAAAAACACCTAGAGGAAAAATATGGAGTTGAGGGTGCAAGAAAAAGAATCTATGCTACAACAGATGCTAGTAAAGGTGCCTTAAAAAAATTAGCAACAGATGAAGGATATGAAACTTTTGTTGTACCAGATAACGTAGGAGGAAGATTCTCAGTTTTAACAGCTGTAGGATTACTGCCAATTGCAGCGGCAGGAATCAATATAGATGAGTTAATGGCAGGAGCTAGAGATGCTCAAGAGGACTATAAAGCTCCATATGAAAGTAATGACTGTTTAAAATATGCAACAATAAGAAATATTTTAAATAGAAAAGGTAAAGATGTGGAGATGTTAATAAACTATGAACCAAGACTACACTATATTGGTGAGTGGTGGAAACAACTATTTGGAGAATCTGAAGGAAAAGATGGAAAAGGTCTGTTACCAGCAGCGGCAGACTTCTCTACAGATTTACACTCTATGGGACAATTTATCCAAGATGGAAAGAGAGTTTTAATAGAGACACTGGTAAATATAGAGACACCTGAGTGTGATATCATAATAGAAGCGGATGATTTGGATTTAGATGGTTTAAACTATTTAGCTGGAAAAGGTATGGATTTTGTAAATAAAAAAGCTGCACAGGGAACAGTGTTAGCACATGTGGATGGAGGAGTTCCCAACTTAATTGTAAATCTACCTGAGGCTACACCATACCACCTAGGATATATGTTCTATTTCTTTGAAAAAGCTTGTGGAGTAAGTGGATACTTATTGGGAGTAAATCCATTTGATCAACCTGGAGTGGAAGCATATAAAGCTAATATGTTTGCTCTATTAGGAAAAAAAGGGTTTGAGAAACAGGCTGAGGAATTAAATAAGAGATTAAAAAAATAGTAAAATAGAAAAAGAAGCTAAACATAGCTTCTTTTTTTAGTCTGTAAATATATTAAACTGTCTTAAATCTTTGTTTATAGTAAAGGTTTTACTTTTAAAACCTAAACTTGGAACTCGAAAGTATGCTTTTTCATAGTTTAAAATATCTCTAAATTCAAAAAGACCATCTTTAGAGGTTTTAATAGAGGCAATAATCTTATTATTACTCCCATTTATAAGTTCTAAATCAACATCTTTTAAATAGTTGTTTCCTCTGACTAAAGCCCCAGATATATAGAATGTTTTAGCTTCTAGAGCAATTGAGATATCATTAATAAATTTTTCATTTTGAATTAGTAAAGAGACACCATTTCCATAAAAACCTGACTTTTGAGCAAAAATTGAGATCAGTCCAACATGACCTTGAAAAAAGAAAATACCACTGGAATTGGTATTTATATCTAAAAGTTCCTCCCCAATTTTTACTTTAACCTGTGCATCTTTTATGGGTTCCCCAAAATTATTTATAACTTTGCCATAGATTGCAATTTTATTATCTGTCATATTTAAAACTAATCTTTCAGGGGGGTCAAAGATATAATCAACAAAGAAGTTATCTCCAACTAAAGATGTGTAACCATCTTTCTTAACTGTAATTCGGTATTTATTTTTAGGTAATTCAATGGAAAATTCGCCATTGATACCGCTTTTTACACAATTAACACGGTTAGAACTATCAAAGAAACAGACAGTAGCATCTCCTAATCTAAACTCTTTATCAGTGACAAATCCAGAAATAGTAATAGTTTTATTTTCTCCAAAAAGACTCAATGAAAAGGCTAAAATAAAACATAGAAAAAGTTTAAATCTCATAGAACCTCCATTAGATTAATGTTATATTTAATTATATCACTTTTTTGTTTTTATATGCTATAATTATTAATAAAAATAAATTTTTTATAGAAGGTGATTTTAGTTGGTAGATGATATAATAAACGAAAGAGAAAAAGCAAAGTTACACTTCTTAAAAACTCAAACAGAAAAATTAATTTACTTAGGGGAATTTAAAGAAAATGTTTTAGCAGCTTTGGAAAAACCAGAAATAGAGAGAAACTTTATTCATAAAGAGATAAAAGAAGCAATGGAAGATCCAAGAGCCGTTTTATTAAAAATCAGAAGAGATATACCTTTTGAGTCAATAAAACCCTATATAGATGAAGCTGAAAAAATAGGACTTAGATATACATTGGTAGACGATATAACTTTTAGAGGAAATATAGGACTGGTTGTTGTATCGCAAGAAGCTTTAGATAATGAAAATAAAGATGTGGTATTGGAAAGTGCTACAAAAATATATACAGATGCTGGTCTAAGCGAGGCTTTTATATATGGTGAGGGACATAAAATATGTCCAAAACACTACAAAGAGTTAAAGGAAAAATTACCAGAACGACTTGATAAATTTCAAGAGATGAATTTTTTTGATAGATTATTTGGTAAAGTGTGCCCAATAGATAGATTTGATAAAAAGGAGAGATAGCATGAGCGTAGAAGCGTTTAAAATAATAGGCGGGAAAAAAATAGGTGGAGAATTAAAAGTGGAAGGTGCAAAAAATGCAGCTCTACCAATATTTGTTGCGACTTTAATAGAAAAAGGAACTTATATTTTAAATAATGTTCCAAATTTAAGAGATATAGTAACTCTTGTTCAACTTTTAGAGAGTTTAGGACTTGAGATTGAAAAGATAGGAGAGCACTCATATAAGGTTGTAAACAATGGATTGAAATCACTGGTTGCATCATATGATTTAGTAAAGAAGATGAGAGCGTCATTTTTAGTGATGGGACCTATGTTAGCTCATGAGAAGAGAGCTAAAGTTTCTTTACCAGGTGGATGTGCAATAGGATCAAGACCAGTTGACCTACATTTAAAGGGGTTTGAAGCACTGGGTGTTGAGATAAAGATTGATCACGGTTATGTAGAGGGAGAAGCAAAAGAGCTTATTGGAGGAAAGGTTGTATTTGATTTTCCAAGTGTTGGAGCAACGGAAAATGTTATCATGGCAGCTGTAAAGGCTAAAGGAAAAACTGTGATTGAGAATGCAGCAAGAGAACCGGAGATAGACGATCTATGTAACTTTTTAAATAAGATGGGAGCCAAAATAGAGGGCGTAGGAACAGGGAGATTGGAGATAGAGGGTGTGGAAAAGTTGACACCGTGTGAATACTCAATTATACCTGATAGAATCGTTGCTGGAACATTTATAGTAGCTTCACTTATGTTTGATGGAGCTATCACTGTTAAAGGTGTTATAAGAGATCATATAGAGAGTTTTATATCAAAACTTGAAGAGATGGGAGCGGAGTTTGATATTATAGATGATGTTTTAACAACAAAAACAAAACTGAAGGATTTAAAAGCTGTAAAGGCAACTACAATGCCACATCCAGGGTTCCCTACAGATTTACAATCTCCAATGATGACACTGATGTGTTTGGTTAAAGGTACTAGTGAGATAAAAGAAACAATTTTTGAAAATAGATTTATGCATGTACCTGAGCTGAATAGAATGGGAGCAAATATATCTACAGATGCAAATATAGCAAGAATAGATGGAATAGAGATGTTCTCTTCAGCAGAGGTTATGGCCAGTGATTTAAGAGCTGGAGCTTCTTTAATTTTAGCTGGACTACTTGCAGATGGGGAGACTATAGTAAATAGAATCTACCATGTGGATAGAGGATATGAGAATTTAGAAGTAAAATTAAAAGCATTAGGTGCAAATATAGAAAGAATAAAAGTAGAAATATAATAAGGGTGAGAAAATGGAAAAAGTAATAGGGATAAATCCTGTAATAGAGTTATTACAAAATAAATCAAACAATATCGAAAAAATTGAGATTTTTAAAGGTATGAGAGAGGAAAAATTAGGAAAATTAAAAGCTTTAGCTTCAGCAAGAAATATTAAATTATTTCAAGTTGGAAAAAAAGAGGAGAACTCACAAGGTGTTGTAGCATACTTAAGTGATTATGACTACTACATTGAGCTGGGAGAGTTTTTAGAAAAAATAGCTAGAGATGAAAAATCAATTGTTCTAATTTTAGATGGAGTTCAAGATCCAAGAAACTTTGGAGCAATAATAAGAAGTGCTGAAATTTTTGGAGTAAAAGGGATTATAATACCAGAGAGAAACTCGGTTAAAATAAATGAAACAGTTATAAAAACATCAACAGGTGCTATTGAGCATATGGATATAGTGAAAGTTACAAATATATCTGATGCAATTGAAAAATTAAAGAAATTAGACTTCTGGGTATATGGTGCTGAGGGATCTGGAAATAAGTACTACTATGAGGAGAAATACCCAAATAAAACAGCTTTAGTTCTAGGTAGTGAAGGTGAAGGAATCAGAAAAAAAGTGAAGGAAAATTGTGATATTTTAGTTAAAATCCCAATGCATGGAAAGATCAACTCTTTAAATGTTTCTGTAGCTGGTGGGATAATACTTTCTGAGATAGCAAAAAATTTATATTAAATAAATAAACCTGTGGAAGTACAGGTTTTTTTATGCTATATTATGAGATAAAATTAAAGTTAATGGGGTGAAGATATGAGAGAATATAATTTTAGCCAAATTGAAGAAAAATGGCAACAAAAATGGAAAGAAGAAAATATATTTAAAACTGAAAATAAAGTTGAAGGAAAAGAGAACTACTATGTTTTAGAGATGTTACCATATCCATCTGGAAAACTACATGTGGGTCATGCTAGAAACTATACAATAGGAGATGTTATAGCAAGATACAAAAGAATGAAGGGATATAATGTACTACATCCTATGGGATGGGATTCTTTTGGATTACCAGCGGAGAATGCTGCAATTCAAAATGGAGCACACCCAGCACTATGGACAAAATCAAATATAGACAACATGAACAGACAATTAAAGATGATGGGATTATCATATGATTGGGATAGAGAGATTGCAACTTATACTCCTGAATACTATAAGTGGAATCAATGGATATTCAAAAAGATGTTTGAGATGGGATTGGTTTATAAGAAAAAATCAACTGTAAACTGGTGCCCTGATTGTCAAACAGTTTTAGCAAATGAGCAAGTTGAAGATGGAATGTGTTGGAGACACTCAAAGACTCCTGTAATCCAGAAGGATTTAGAGCAATGGTTCTTTAAAATAACAGACTATGCAGAGGAGTTATTAGAGGGTCATAAAGAGTTAGTTGATGGGTGGCCAGAAAAAGTTTTAACAATGCAGAAGAACTGGATAGGAAAATCTTTTGGAACAGAGGTAAACTTTAAATTAGTTGAAAAAGATGAGAACTTACCTGTATTCACAACAAGAGTTGATACTTTATTTGGTGTTACTTATGCTGTAATCGCACCAGAGCATCCTTTAGTAGATGAAATTTTAAAAACTAACCCAAGTATAAAGGAAGCTGTATCTGCTATGAAAAATACAGATATGATAGAGAGAACAGCTGAAGGAAAAGAGAAGAATGGTATAAATACAGGATGGCATGTAATAAACCCTGTAAATGGTGAAAAAGTTGAGTTATGGATAGGGGACTATGTATTGATGAACTATGGTACTGGAGCTGTTATGGCTGTACCAGCTCATGATGAAAGAGACTTTGCTTTTGCTAAAAAATATGATTTACCAATAAAAGTTGTAATCAATCCAATCAATAAAGAGACAAAGCAAGAGATTGTAATAGAGGCATCAGAGATGAAAGATGCTTTTGTAGGATCTGGTATTATGACTAACTCTGAGGAGTTTAATGGAATCTCTTCTAAAGAGGCTTTAGTTAAAATAGCTGAGTATGTAGAGGCAAAGGGATATGGAGAAAGAACAACAAAATATAGATTGAAAGATTGGGGAGTTTCTAGACAGAGATACTGGGGAACACCAATCCCGGCATTATATTGTGAAAAGTGTGGTGTAGTGATGGAAAAGGATGAAAATCTTCCGGTTCTATTACCAACAGATGTAGAGTTTACAGGAAATGGAAATCCATTGGAGACATCTGAGAGTTACAAACATGCTATATGTCCTTGTTGTGGAGGACCTGCAAGAAGAGATACAGACACAATGGATACATTTGTGGATTCATCTTGGTATTTCTTAAGATATTGTGATCCTAAAAATACAAATCTACCATTTGAAAAGGAGATTGTTGATGGATGGGTTCCAGTGGATCAATATATCGGTGGAATAGAGCACGCTGTAATGCACTTACTATATTCAAGATTCTTCTCAAAAGTTTTAAGAGATATGGGATTATTATCATCTAATGAGCCTTTTAAAAGACTATTGACTCAAGGAATGGTATTGGGACCATCATACTATTCAGTAAATGAAAATAGATTCTTATATCCTGATGAAGTTGAGATAAAAGGATCTCAGGCTTTCTTAAAAACTACAGGAGAAGAGCTACAAGTTAAAGTTGAGAAGATGTCAAAATCTAAAAACAATGGTGTGGATCCTGAGATTATGATAAATAAATATGGAGCGGATACAACTAGACTGTTTATTATGTTTGCTGCACCACCAGAGAGAGAGTTAGAGTGGAATGAAAATGGACTGGCTGGAGCTGCGAGATTTTTAAATAAAATTTGGAGATTAGTTCTTGAGAATAAAGAGTACTTAGCAGATTTAACAGCAATTGATTATACAAAGTTAAGTAAAGAGGATAAAGGACTAGTTAGAAAGTTACATCAAACAATAAAAAAAGTTACAGAATCAATAGAGGCAGATTATCACTTTAACACTTCAATAGCGGCAACTATGGAGTTATTAAATGAGATGCAAGACTTTAGAGCTCAAGTTTTAGGAACAGATAAAGAAACATCTGAGTCTAAAAAAATATTCAGAGAGGCTATGGTAAATGTAGTTATTATGTTATCGCCATTTACACCGCATTTCTGTGATGAGTTATGGCAAGAGATGGGAAATAGTGGTATGTTATTCCTAGAGTCATGGCCAACTCATAAAGAGGAGTTAACTGTGGCTGATGAGATAGCTATCGCTGTTCAAGTCAATGGTAAACTAAGAGGAACTTTAGAAGTGGAAAGAACTATTTCAAAAGATGAATTAGAGAAAAAAGCATTAGAGATAGAAAATGTAAAGAAATTTATAGAGGGACAAACAGTTGTAAAAATAATAGTGGTTCCTGGTAAGATTGTAAATATTGTTGTAAAATAGTTTGAAATTATAAAAGGAGAGTTTTTAAAAACTCTCCTTTATTTTATATTTAAAACTCTATTTTTTAAATCTATCCCAAAAGCTAGGTTTTTGGGCATCTCTCATTCTTTTTTCTTCCGCCTGCTCTCTGTGGTAATTTGACCAGTTTGGATTGTTTTTCATATTCATTTTCATCTGTTTCATATAGTTGTAAGTAGCTTTAGTATTTCTATATTTTGTAACAAAATTACTCTTTATATCAACTATGGTCTGTATGATTCCTTGGAAAAATCCAAGGAATTTTTGAATCACTCTTTTATACCATGTAAAGTTATAGATCTCTTTACAGTTTGGACATCTATATTTTGCAACTTTATCCATTATTCTCATTTTTTCTTTACACTTAGGACAAGTGATAATAATTTTTTTCATAGGTAAAATCCTCCAATATTATTTATAGATAGTGTTAATCAATTCATCATATATCTTTTCGTAATTAAACTCTTTTTCATTCCATATCTCTTCAGATTTAACTCCCTGAGAGATCAACATATATAAGCCATTTTCAAAATTTTTTCCTCTATTTTTAGCAAATTTTAAAAATAAAGTTTCTTGAGGATTATATATTAAATCTAAAACAAAGTCAAAATTTTGTATGATGCTCTCATTGACAGGAGAGACATTGATATTTGGATTAGTTCCAATGGGGGTAGCATTTATAAGTAGGTATCCTGAAGTCTTTGAAAGTTCATCATATGAGATTACAGGTATATCTTTAAATTCACTTTGAGCTTTTATTTTATCTCTAGAGACTATAAAAACGATAGCTCCACAATCTAAAAGAGCTTTTATTGCAGCTTTAGCAGCTCCTCCTGTCCCTAAAATCACAGCTTTTTTATTTTTTAGATTTAAATCCATCTTTTCAAATGTCTTAATAAGACCAAAGTAATCTGTATTATATGCAATTAGTCTTCCATTTTCAAATTTTATACAATTGGTAGCTCCAATAGATTGAACCTCTGGAGATATGGTATCCACAAATTTTAAAATTGTTGTCTTATATGGAATAGTGACATTAAGTCCCAAAATACTCTTTTGTTTTAAGTCCTTTAGAAAATCTTTCATTAAACTTTCATCTTTTAAATCATAGATTTCATACTGAGCGTCTATATCATATAGCTTGAAAATTTTATTATGTAAAGTTGGAGAAAATGTATAGGATATGTTTTTTCCCAATAGACCAAATTTTTTCATTAAAATCACCTCATATCTCAATTATAATATTATTTTTTTTAATAAACAATGATATTATTAAGAATAAATTGAGATAGTGATATCAAGGAGGACTAAGATATGTTAGATTTAAAAAAATTGATAGGGCTTAAAATTTTTCAAAAGTTAGAGATAAATGAACTTGAAATACTGTTCAATGGTGTAGATTATCAAATAAAAAAATTTCAAAAAAATGATGTTGTATTTTTTAGAGATGAGAGATTAGATGGAATATATCTAATTATTAGAGGAGTTTTGAGTGCTGAGATGCTAAAGGCAACAGGGGAAGTTCAAAAAATAGAAAATCTATCTAGGGGGGATATACTTGGTTCTGCTTTTATATTTGGAAAAAATAACAATCTACCAGTTGATGTAGTGGCCTTAAATGATGGAGAGATACTACATATCAATAAAAAAAACTTACTGAAAGCTTTCAATTTAAATGAAAAAATATTGATAAATTTTTTAGATGAAATATCTGATAAAGCACAGTTTTTATCAAATAAAGTTTGGAAAAGTTTTAATAATAAAACAATAAAAGAGAAAGTTTTAAACTATATATTTGAGAATGCAGAGGGAAATAAAGTTGTTTTTAAACACTCTATAAAGGAGTTAGCTGAAATCTTTGGAGTGAGTAGACCCTCTTTATCCAGAGTAATAGGTGAAATTGTTGAAGAGAATATCTTAATAAGAGATGGGAAAAATAGATTTACTCTAAATAGAGAAAAAATTTAAATAAAAAATAAAAAAAGTGTTGACAGAGTATAAATGTTGTGGTATTATACTTCTTGTAGCGGGAACAACCGCCACATGAAAATTAAAAGGACATTAACAACCGAATAGAGAAAATAGTCAGAAGTTATGAAAATAACAAATGCCAGAAATGGCACAACCAATAAATGGTGTAAACGTAAGTCTTAGGACTTTAAATATATTTGAATGAAGAGTTTGATCCTGGCT
>NZ_DBGBQB010000237.1:0-24707 GCF_048470075.1 Cetobacterium sp.
TATTAACACTTATTCTCTACACCGTTCCTATAGGTAAATCGTTGGAGCTCTTTAAGCATGGAATAACAGATACAAATACAATTAATTTGATATTGGCATTTTACAGTATCACTTTTATACAAAGGATGTTAGAGAAAAAAAATTTTATAAATTTAGCTGAGCAAACACTGGATAATATATTTAATAGTAAAAGAGTAAATATTATGTTAGCTCCATTTATAATCGGATTATTACCATCTGTAAGTGCAGTTCTTATTGCTGCTCCAATTGTTAAAAACTCAGCTGGAGACAGTTTATCAACTGAGGAAAAAGCGTTTGTAACTAGCTATTATAGACATATCTCAGAAGCCTTTTTACCAACTTACGCATCTATACTACTAGCACTTAATCTATCAGGAATACAAGCCACGAGGTTTGTTTTTGCAATGTTACCCATTGTCGCTATTCTTTTTATACTGGGATATGTTTTCTATGTAAAAAAAATTCCCAAAACACCTGTTTCAATTGAAAATAAAAATGTTGATAAAATTAGAGAGTTTAAAAAATTATTCATTTACCTATGGCCAATTATCGCTGTAATAACCTTGATATTAGGATTTTCTGTACCTGTTTGGATAGCCTCATTGACAATTATTGTTCTTTTCGCGATTATACATAGATTTACTTTAAAAGAGTTATTTCCAATGATAAGAGGTGCTTTTGAAGTTAAATTGATATTGAGTACAGTTTGTATAATGATTTTTTCCAAAGTTTTAGCACATGTTGGAATAATAACAAGATTACCAACGTATTTTGAGCATCTTTCCTTACATCCAGTGATAGTTTTTGGTTTGATATTCTTAGCTTCCACTCTTATAGCAGGTTCTCAGGCTACAATAGCTTTGGTAATCCCTATGGCATTTGCCGCTATACCAGATGGAGGAGTTCCAATGATGGTATTTCTAATGAGTTTAACGTACATAGCGATGCAAATATCACCTACTCATATCTGTCTTTTAATAACAGCTGAATACTACAATATTACATTTATCGATTTAGTGAGAAAAACGATGCCTGTATTAGTATCCTTTTTGGTAATTACCATAGTTTACTCATGGTTATTATACATTGCATTTTAAAAGTTTAGGACAGCTTTAGAAAGATACAAAAATAAATTTGGAGGAGGTTTTTATTTATGAAAGAGTGGTTTGATTATTACGTTGAACGTAGGGGTACTGATTCAAGCAAGTGGAATTTAGAGGCAATGAAAAATATGGGGGGGTATGCTGATGAGGACAGTATACCTATGTGGGTTGCAGATATGGACTTTAAGTCTCCTAGAATCATTTTGGAAAAATTAAAAGAGCGTATAGATCATGGGATTTTAGGGTATAGTGGTCCAACTGCTGGTTATTATGAGTCATTAATACACTGGTTTTCAAAAAGACAGGGATGGAACATTGAGAAGGATTGGGTAATAACAACTCCTGGAGTAGTTCCTGCACTGTACTACTTAATACAAGCTCTTACAGAAAAAGGGGAGGGTGTTATTATTCAGACACCTGTATATTATCCCTTTAAAAGAGCAATAGTAAATACAGGAAGAGTGGTTGTAGAAAATCAATTAAAAGAGGAGAAAAATAAATATACTATAGATTTTGAAGATTTGAAAAAGAAAGCGGCACAGGCAGATACAAAGCTAATGATTTTATGTAGCCCTCACAATCCTATTGGAAAAGTTTGGACTAGAGAGGAGTTAGAACAGATTAATGACATCTGTAAAAAAAATGGAGTTGTGTTAATTTCAGATGAGATTCATAGTGATTTGATTTTATTTGATACTAACTTTGTCTCAGTAGGAGCATTGTGTCAAGAGATTGCTGAAAATACAATCATCTGTACTGCTCCAAGTAAAACATTTAATATAGCTGGATTACAAACATCTAATATAGTTATAAAAAATAAAGCTTTAAGAGAAAAAATGAATGAGTATCTTTTAACAATTTCAGGAAGAACAACTCCAAATCTATTTGGAAATGTAGCTCTTCAAGCGGCTTACTCCCCTGAGGGTGAGGAGTGGTTAGATGAGTTAAGAGAGTACCTTGAAGAAAACTATCTATTTATAATAGAGTTTTTAAAAGAGAAATTACCAGATATAGCTTGGAGCCCTTTAGAGGGAACATATCTTCTATGGTTGGATTTTAGAAATCTCTCTTCATATACTTGTGCTGAGGAGTTAGAGAAAAAGGTTGCTGAAGTAGCAAAGTTAGTTCTAGATGGAGGTTCAATTTTTGGTGAGTGTGGACAAGGGTTTATGAGAATGAATATAGCTTGTCCTAGACCAGTAATTCAAGAGGCTTTAGATAGACTATATAACACTTTTAAATAGATAAAACAAATCAGATAAAAAATTATGGAGGAGGCTCATTTGGAATTAAAAAGAGTTTTAGGAAGAAAAGAGCTTATGTCTGCTGCACTAGGGCAGATTATTGGTGCCGGGATATTTTCATTGTTACCCGCCGCAATTGGGATAGCTGGGAAGGCAGCATCTCTATCCTTTTTGATTGCAGCTTGTATAACACTTTTTGGTTTAGTTCCAAGAATTTTTGTAAATGGGACAATTAGAACAAATGGAGGAAATTATACTCACTTAGCTTTTTTAGGTGAGAGAAGATTAGCAGGATCATTTTTAATTATTCATGTTCTTACTAATCTTTCACTGAGCATGTATGCACTGAGTTTTGCACAGTATTTGGTCGCTTCTGTTGAGGGTTTAAACGTAAAGATGGTGGCTTTTTCTGTCTTAACTATAATGGTTATTTTAAACCTAATAGGAGTTAAAAGTGCAGCTAAGGTTCAAAATATCTTAGTAATCCTACTGGTTATAGCACTGATTATATTCTGTATTTTTGGAGTACCTAAAGTAAATGTAAACTATTTTTTAGAGAAGCCTTTTATGAGCCATGGGTTAGCTGGAGTACTTAATGCTGCGGCACTGCTTACTTTTGCCACAGGAGGAGCGGCAACCATTACCAATTATAGTGCTGAAGCTAAAAATCCAACAAAAGATTTACCTGTGGTTTTGATTGTTTCAACAGTGGGAGTGGCACTGATATATGGAGTTATGGCTGTGGTTACAACAGGTATTCTTCCATTGGATATGGTGGCTAATCAACCATTGACAGTTATTGCAGCAGAGATTTTACCAAGACCTCTATATGTGTTTTTTATAGTTGGAGGAGCTATGTTAGCTTTGATAACAACACTAAATTCACAGTTAGGAGCGTGTACAAAACCTATTTTACAAGGTTGTAAAGATGGGTGGTTTCCTAAAAAGTGGGGAGAGGTCAATGAAAAATATAGAACACCTCACTATTTAATATTGTTTTTCTATGTTATAGGGCTTCTTCCAATTGTTTTTGGAATCAGTATAACAGGGATATCCAGTACAGTTGTATTTGGATCTAGAATAATTGAGATATGTATAGCTTTAACTTTATTGAGACTTCCAAAAGTTGTACCAAATGAGTGGAAGAAATCAAGATTTTATGTTAGTGATGGAAAGTTGCGATTGGGGACAGCTTTATCTTTTGCAAGTGCACTTCTAGCAACTTATTTAACAGTAAGAACAATGACTTATGAAGGAGCGATTTTTAACTTATTAGTATTATTCTTAGCTATTGGTTTTGGATATTTTGCAGATAGATATGGAAGTGTTAATATGGAGATTAGTTATGAAGCTCAGTAAATGATTTTAGAAAGGGGATAGCATGTCAAAGAATAGGTTAAAATTGTTGTTGCTAGCCTTGATGACTAGTGTGAGTGTCCCATCTATCGGAGCATCAATAGATCATGTTCAGAATTTTTCAGCTGAATATGGAGGAAATCCAGCACAACAAGGTGCTATAAATATGGGGTCTACAGTATATTTTAATCCAGCAGGATTGATGAGATTAGAAGATGGAACTTATATTGTTGGTGGAGTTCAATATGGCTTTGGAAGTCAAAGTATGAACAGTGGTGGAAAGGAGAACTCTACGGATTTATCAGCTCCCCCAATTCCTAACTTTGCTCTTTATAAAAAGGTAAAAAATGGAGCTTATTACTGGACCATAGGAGGAATTGGCGGTGGAGGTGAGCTAGAATATAAAAATGGTATACCTCTATCGATAAATTTATTGGGAAATGAGATTGATTTTAATAAATTTTTAAATAATAGTACTATAAAAGGATCGAATATGCTCGCTCAAACCACACTTGGAAGAGCATTTAATCTGACAGATAAATGGTCAGTTTCACTGGCAGTAAGAGGAGTATATGGAAAAAGAACCATGAAAGCTCATACTGGTGTTGATAAAAATGTAAATATTGGTGAGCTCATAGGAGTTAGAGCGTTAAGTATTCCTATTTTTAAAGAGGGAAGTGCCTCAATCGATTCAGAGAGAGAGGCTTTTGGATTTGGAGGACAATTTGGTTTAAACTATGCTTTAAGTGATAGACTGAATATTGGATTTAGATATGACACTAAAGTTAGGCTAAAATTTAAAACAAAGTCTGATATAGATGATAATACCTATGGTCAGGCTTTGAGCATGGGAGAGATGGGAATACCTAGAGTAGGTATTTCCAGTGCTCTTTTGGGGTTATATCCTGTCTATAAAGATGGGGCAAAAGTTAGAAGAGATTTACCAGCTATAGCTGCCTTAGGAGCATCATATAAAATGACAGATAAATGGACCACTTTTCTTGGAGGGAATTACTATTTTAATGAGTCAGCAAGTATAGACAGAGTTGGAAAGGAGATAGACTATAAAAATGGTTGGGAAGTTGCTATTGGATCTGAATATTGGTTTATTGAGAAAATGGCTTGGCTTGTAGGGCTTAACTATGCGGATACAGGTGCTCCAAATCAAAGATTTTCTCCAACAGAGTCGGCTTTAAATTCAGTTGTATTGGGAACTGGATTTAAGTATAGAGCAAATGAGGAGATGGAGTGGACATTTGCCTTCAATCATTATATCTATGATTCCAAAACAGTTGAGAATATAAAATATGAAAAGAAAGTCTCAAGTTTAGGAATCAATTTTGTTAAAAAGCTTTAATTTATAGGATTTTGGATAGAGTTAGCTATAAGGCTCAGTATAAGGAGGAGATTTATATGGTTAATGACGAAAAACTAATACTTGATGTTGTAGAGGGTATAAAAAATAAAAAACAGAGAGGGCCAATGATTTTTCATTTAACAAATCTTATAACATTAAATGACTGTGCTAATGTGACTAGTGCCCTTGGAGGAATTTTTGCAACTTCATTCTATGAGGAGGAGTTTGAGGATATTTTAAAGTTTGCCTCTGCAATAGTTTTGAATACAGCAGCCATGGATGAAAAACAGATTGAAATGGCATTTAAGATAGGAAAGATAGCCAATAGTTTAAATAGACCGATAGTTTTAGCTCCAGTTGGTATAACAATGTCAAAGCTGAGAGGGAAGTTACATGAAAAACTTTTAAAAGAGATAAAGTTCGCTGTGCTAAGAGTGGCAGCAATGGATTTAAAAACTCTTTTAATTATGAAAGGTGTCGATATAGGAGAGGTTAACTATAGTGAGATAGAGTTAATAAAGAAAGTTGCAGAAGTATATGACTCAGTAATCGCTATAACTGGAGAAAAAGATTATATAGGAAATAAGGATAGAGTCGTTGAGGTTCAGAATGGAGATGACCTATTAGGAAAAATTACGGGACCAGGATGTATGATGACATCACTCATTGGATATTTTTTAGGTAATGGAATGGATAGTTTTACAAGTGCGGTAAGTGGAATAGCAATTGTAGATGTGGCAGGAGAGTTAGCTGCAGATGATTTTATGGGAGCAGGTACTTTTAAAATGACTCTTATGGATATAATTTCCAACCTAAATGAGGAGATAATTAAAGAGGATTTAAAAATCAGTGCTATTTCATAATTGTTCTTTAAAATAAATGAAATATATGAGAAGGTGGGAGAGATGGAAAAAACTCATAGGAAAAGTTTAATGGAAAAATTTTTAGATAAGATTGAATATTTTGGAGGAAAAATACCCCACCCATTGATTCTGTTCTTGTGTTTATCTCTGTTGGTTATCATTTTAAGTGGAATAGGTGAATGGTTAAAGTGGCAAGTTAAATTCTCTGGTGTAAATACAAAAACAAAAGAGATTGAAGAGATGGTTGTGAGCACCAAATCTTTAATGTCAAAAGAGGGTATTACATTTATTTTTACAACAATGGTTAAAAACTTTACGGGATTTGCTCCTTTGGGAACTGTTCTGGTAGTAATGTTAGGTATAGGACTTACAGAGGGTGTGGGGTTAATGGAAGTTGTTATAAGGAAGATAGCACTTAAAACCTCTGAAAAATATATAGTTCCTGTGGTTATTTTTTTAGGAGTAATGTCAAATGTAGCTTCAGATGCGGGATATTATGTTCTTCCACCCCTGGCAGCTATAATTTTTATATCCTTTAATAAACACCCTATTGCAGGGATGATTGCTGCATTTGCAGGAGTTTCAGGAGGATACTCAGCAAATTTATTGTTAGGAACGGTAGATCCAATGCTTGGAGGAATATCTCAGGAAGCTGCCAGATTGATAAATCCATCCTATACTGTGTACTCTGTTGCAAACTGGTATTTTATGGCACTATCAGTTCCTCTTATAGTTTTTCTAGGGACTATTGTAAATAATAAGATTATAGAACCTCGTTTGGGAGAGTATAAGAGTGAGAGTAAAGATGATGGTTTTAAAGAACATGAGGTCAAGGACAGTGAAAAATTAGCTTTAAGAAGTGCACTTTGGACCTTAATTATAATACTGATACTCTTTGTTCCTCTATATATGCTATTAGGGCATAACTTTTTAGGAGAGGGATTAGTTCCAATAATATTTATATTTTTCGCAGTACCAGCTATTGCTTATGGAAGAAAAAATGGAACTATAAATAAAGCTACTGATGCTATACAGATGATGGTACAAAGTATGGTAAAAATGGCACCTTTAATCACTGTAATAGCTTTCTCCGCCCAGTTTTCAGCCTATTTTAAATTTAGTAATTTGGGAACAATTTTAGCTGTTAAAGGGGGAGAACTCTTAGAAAAAACCAAAATAACAGGGATTCCTTTAATAATAGCCTTTATTTTATTAATAGGATTAGTGAACTTAGTTCTACTATCTGCCTCATCTAAATGGGTGTTGTTGGCACCTATATTTGTTCCAATGTTTATGAGAGTGGGTTATACTCCAGAGTTTACACAACTTGCCTATAGAATAGGAGACTCTGTTACAAATATAATATCTCCATTGATGTCAGTTTTACTTATTTTATCAATAACAGCTCAGAAGTATGATAAAAAATCTTCAATAGGAACAATGATAGCACATTTGATACCTTACTCAGTAGCTTTCTTTATTGGTTGGACTGTAATGCTTATTATCTGGCAATTGTTAGGACTTCCAATAGGACCAGGAGCATCTATTAGATTGGCATAAATTTTTATAAAGTGAGGTGTAAGAATGATTACTTTAGAAAGTAAAGCTTTGGGATATAAAAAGGAGATAATTAAATCAATACAGGAATTTGTTAGGATAAAAAGTGTTGAAGAGGAGCCCAAAATGGGAATGCCTTTTGGAGAGGGACCAGCAAAAGCGTTGAAATATATTTTAGATCTTGCTGAAAAATTGGGATTTAAAACTGTTAATTTCAATAATTATATAGGGCATATCGAATTTGGAGAGGGTTCAGATGATGATATTTTAGGAATACTGGGTCATGTTGATGTGGTTCCAGAGGGCGAGGGATGGATATATCCTCCATATGAGGGAAAAGTTATAGATGGAAAAATATATGGGAGAGGAGTGGCAGATAATAAGGGTCCAATTATAACAGTTCTTTATGCTCTAAAAGCTTTAAAAGATTTTGGATTGATATCTAAAAGAAAGATAAGGTTTATTGTAGGAGCAAATGAAGAAACAGATTGGAGATGTGTAAAATATTATTTTGAAAAATTAAAGATGCCACAACCATCTATAGCCTTTGTTCCAGATGCAGTATTTCCTGTAATCAATTATGAAAAGGGCTCTTTACGTATAGTTTTAGAGAAAGAATATATCAGTGAAACAGGTTTTTCATTGGAAGGTGGAATTGCATTTAACTCTGTTCCAGAAAGGGCGACATGTATAATACATGATTTAAAGGCCAGTGGAGTAATAGATAGATTAAATGAGTACAATAGGACAAGGGAGTATAAAATTTCAATAGGACAGATAGAGAATAAGTTACAGATTATATCCTATGGAAAAGCTTCCCATGGATCACTTCCACAAAATGGACACAATGCAATATCAGCTCTATTTGAATTTTTATCTATTTTAGATATAGAGGACAAAAATATATCTGATTTGGTCAAGTTTTTTAGAACAAACATTGGAATGGGTTATTTTGGAGAGCGATTGGGCTTAAATTTTGACGATGGAATGGGAAAATTAACTCTCAATGTGGGGAAAGCAGTAATCAATCCAAAAGAGGGGATTAAATTAGAATTAGATATAAGATACCCCGCTGGAATAAAAAAAGATAAAGTGGTGGAAAAAATAGCAAAAGTTGCAAAAAAAAATAATTTAAAAGTGAGAGTGCACTCTGATAAAAGAGCTCTGTATGTCCCAGAGGATAATTTTTTAGTAAAGAAATTGATGATGGTATATAGAAAAGTAACAGGGGATATAGAGGGAGGCCCTCTTGCAATTGGGGGAGCAACTTATGCGAAAGTATTGACAAATGGGGTAGCATTTGGCCCAGGATTAAAGGGCAAACAAAGTAATGCCCATCAAGCAAATGAATGTATAGAGTTAGCTAGTATAGATATCTGGCTAAAAATATATACGGCAGCAATCTATGAACTATCCCAAGATATCGGATAAATAAAGATTATAAATGGCTCCCTAGTGAACACACTCATAACTTAGAGGTGAGAGGTTCATAAGGGAGTCAGATTTTTAATGTTCAAGGGGAGGTGCAAAATAGAGTATGGTAGATAGAATAAAAAATGATAAAATTTCACAAAGATTTTTAGATGGAGTTGAAAAGGCAGGGAAAAAAATACCTCATCCTTTAATACTATTTTTATATTTAATTACGTGCGTTCTTATTTTAAGTGGAGTGGGAGAGTATTTTAGATGGGAGGTAAAATTTTTTGGAGTAAATATTAAAACGAATGAGATTGAGGAGTTAGTTGTAAAAGCAAAATCTCTTCTATCTAAAGAGGGAGTAATATTTATGTTTACAACTATGGTAAAAAATTTTACAGGATATGCTCCACTGGGAACATTACTATTTATAATGTTGGGAATAGGGCTTACAGAGGGCGTAGGTCTAATGGAAGTAGTTATAAGAAAAATAGCACTTAAAACCTCTAAAAAATATATAGTTCCTGTGGTTATTTTTTTAGGTGTAATGTCCAATATAGCTTCAGATGCTGGAGGGTATGTTCTTCCACCATTGGCAGCAGCAGTTTTTATGTCTTTTAATAGACATCCAATAGCTGGAATGGTAGCTGTTTATGCAGGTGTATGTGGGGGATATTCGGCTAATCTATTACTAGGGGCAATTGATCCAATGTTAGGAGGAATATCTCAGGAGGCTGCAAGAATAATAAATCCGCACTACACTGTGTATCCTGTGGCAAACTGGTATTTTATGGCACTTTCAGTACCTCTTATAGTTTTTTTAGGAACTATTGTGAATAATAAGGTAATAGAACCTCGTCTAGGGGAGTACAAGGGAGAACATAGTGAGATTGAGCTTGAAAAAATTGAAATGGATGAAAATAGTGAAAGAAAAGCTTTAAAAGGAGCTTTACTAGGATTGATTGGAGTTTTAATTGCATCTGTTCCACTATATTATATCTTAGAAAAAAATTTCTTAGGAAATGGATTAGTTCCAATTATATTTTTCTTTTTTGCAATTCCATCAATAGTTTATGGGGTAAAAAATGGGAAAATAAAAAAAGCTAGAGATGCCATACAAATGATGGTTAAGAGTATGGAAAAAATGGCTCCTTTAATTACAATAATAGCTTTTTCTTCACAATTTTCAGCATATTTTAAGTTTAGCAATTTAGGTACAATTTTAGCTGTTAAAGGGGGGGAGTTTTTAGAGAATGCAGGTATAACTGGAATTCCATTAATAATCTTCTTTGTTGTATTTATAGGAACAATAAATGTTTTTTTATCATCTTCAAGTTCCAAGTGGGTGATGTTATCCCCAATAATTATTCCAATGTTTATGAGAATTGGTTATACTCCAGAGTTTACACAACTGGCTTATAGAGTTGGAGATTCCTTTACAAATATGTTATCACCTCTGATGCCAGCTCTATTGGTTCTATTAATAACAGCTCAAAAATATGATAAAGATTCTTCAGTGGGAACACTGATAGCTTATTTAGTCCCTTATTCTATATTTTTTTGCATAGGTTGGATAATAATGCTTATTATATGGCAAATATTTGGACTTCCTATTGGTCCAGGAGCAGTTATAAGAATGATATAGTTATGTTTTAGATAAATATTTGACAAAATAGATTTTTTAGAGTAAATAGGTATTAGATGATGAAAAGTATCAATAAATCAAATAAAACGTTCGTAAATTGGAGGGTATAGTGTATATTTTAATAACTAATAATCCTTTAGTAAATAAAAAATATAGGTGTATGGATAAAATATATTTAAAAAATGCCTCTTTAAAAGATGTATTTATACAAGTTAGAGATGAGATACATAGGGGTGCTAATCTTTTAACTCATCCACTGACAGGGGGAATAAAACCTGATGAATCTCCATTTAAAAGTATCTTAATTCAAAAAAGAAGTGAATCAAGTTTAGATTTGGAATCCTTAAATATAATATCCAGTGCTATTGAGGTAGCTGAAAAATTTTTAAGGGATAGCTGTGTCAAAAAATATAATGCCAATATAATAAAAGATTTTCAAACTATAGATTTTGCAATGATAGAGAGTGGAATTAAAAGCTTGGGAGGAAGAGATGGGAAGAGTTTATGATGTTTTAATTGTAGGAGGAGGTCCTGCGGGACTGAGTGCAGCACTGTATTCTGCACGAAGTAGATTATCAACTTTAATCTTAGAAAAATCAAAAATGGGAGGGCAGATAGCGATTACATCTGAAGTTGCAAACTATCCAGGGTCAGTTTATAGTGAGGGAAAAATGACAGCTACAGGGCCTGAAATAGTGGCTCGTATGGTAAAACAGACCCAAGAGTTTGGAGCTGAAAGAGTTATGGAGGAGGTAAAATCTGTACAGTTAGACAAAAAATTAAAAATTATAGAAACTGTTTCTGGAAATATATATAAGGGTAAAAGTGTTATATTTGCCACAGGTGCGGTTCCTAGAAGGCTTGGATGTATAGGGGAGAAAGAGTTTACAGGGAAGGGAGTATCATATTGTGCAACTTGTGATGCTGATTTTTTTACAGATTTTGAAGTGTTTGTAATAGGTGGAGGGGATTCAGCAGTTGAAGAAGCTATGTATCTTACACATTTTGCTAGAAAAGTAACTTTAATTGTGAGAAAACCTTTTTTTAGGTGTGCTAAATCCATAGAGGAAAGAGCGCTAGAAAACCCAAAAATAGAGATTAAGTTCAATACAGAGTTGATTGAGATTAGAGGAGAGGGAATCGTGGAATCAGCTATTTTTAAGAACAATATAACACAGGAGGAGTATGAGTATTTTCCAAATGAAGAGGATGGAACTTTTGGGATATTTATGTTTGTGGGATATGATGCTGATACAGAGCTAGTGAAAGATATTTTAGAAATGGATAATGAAAAGTTTGTAATAACAAATGATCGAATGGAAACTAATATCCCTGGTGTATTTGCAGCTGGAGATATGAGACATAAGAGTTTAAGACAAGTTGTAACAGCTACCTCAGATGGAGCTATAGCTGCAATGACTGCATATAAATATTTACAAGAGAACCCTATGGGAGAGTTAGGAGGTGAAATATAGTGAAAGAGATTGATAAAGATAATTTTGATAAACTTGTTATTGAAGGTAAAGGGATAATCCTAGTGGATTATTTTAGTGATGGGTGTGAACCATGTAAAGCATTATTACCAGAGATGTTGGAGTTAGAAAACCTGTACAAAGATAGAGTTACATTCTATAAATTTAATACTTCTAAGGCACGACGATTAGCTATTAGAGAAAAAATACTGGGGTTACCTACTATAACTATCTATGAAAATGGAGCTAAAAAAAATGAGCTAACTAAGGATGAAGCAACAAGATATAAGATAGAACAGATGATATTAAAGGCATTATAACATCTTTTTAAGGAGGGGAAAAATTTGCGTTTAGAGATAGGTGAGGTACATATAGATAAAATTTTATTTAGTGATACTTCAAGGATAAAGGACAGGACTCTTTTTGTAAATAAAGAGGAGATTGAAAATATTGTATTGGCAGATAAAAGAATAAAATCCCTGGTACTGGATATTGCAATCCCCGGTGAATCTGTAAGAATAACTCCAGTAAAAGATGTAATAGAACCTAGAGTGAAAGTGGACGGAGAGGGGGGAATATTCCCGGGAGTTCTAAGTAAAACTGAAACTGTGGGAAGAGGAAGGACTCATATTCTAAAAGGAATGGGAGTTGTAACTTGTGGAAAGATTGTTGGATTCCAAGAGGGAATTATAGATATGTCAGGGATTGGAGCGGAGCACACTCCATTTTCAAAACTGATTAATCTTTGCTTAGTGATAGAGCCACAGGAGGGGCTGGAGGTACACGTTTATGAAGAAGCTGCAAGAATGGCTGGTTTAAGTGTTGCCAAATACTTAGGAGAGTTAGCCAAAGATATAACTCCCGATAAAGTGGTAACATATGAAACAAAACCTATATTGGAACAGATTAAAGAGTATCCAGACCTACCTAAAGTTGGATATGTATATATGATACAAACTCAGGGATTACTTCACGATACATATGTGTATGGTGTAGATGGGAAAAAAATAATCCCCACTTTTCTGTATCCAACTGAGATAATGGATGGAGCTATTATAAGTGGAAATTGTGTATCTGCCTGTGATAAAAATACAACATATCACCATTTAAATAATCCAATAATAAACTCTTTATATGAAAAACATGGAAAAGAGATTAATTTTATAGGAGTGGTAGTGACAAATGAAAATGTATTTTTAGCTGATAAAGCACGTTCTTCCGATATGACAGCAAAACTGTGTGAATTCTTAGGATTGGATGGAGCGATAGTTTCTCAGGAGGGATTTGGAAATCCAGATACAGATTTAATAATGAATTGTAAAAAATTGGAATTAAAAGGGATAAAAACAGTTATTGTAACAGATGAATACGCAGGGAGAGATGGGGCATCTCAATCTTTAGCAGATGCAGATAAATTGGCAGATGCAGTAGTGACTGGAGGTAATGCAAATGAACTAATAGAGTTACCTCCAATGGATAAAATAATAGGTATGGTAAATTACACAGATAGAATAGCTGGAGGATATGAGGGAGCTTTAAGAGAGGATGGGAGCATTCTTGCAGAGATTCAAGTTATAACAGGGGCAACAAACGAGTTGGGGTATAGCAAACTTTCAGCAAGGGAGATTTAAACATATAAATATAACTATGACTAAAGGAGGTAGAGGATGAGTATTCTTGAAAATAAGAAGCTTATTATTATCGGGGATAGAGATGGTATTCCCGGGGAAGCTATTAAAGAGTGTGTTGAAAAGTTAGAGAATGTACAAGTTTTATTTGCCGCTACAGAGTGTTTTGTTTGAACGGCAGCAGGAGCTATGGATTTGGAAAATCAAAAAAGAGTTGAGGCTTTGGCAAAGGAGTATGGAGCAGAGAATATAGTTGTTCTTTTGGGAGCAGCGGAGGCAGAAGCGGCAGGTTTAGCTGCTGAAACAGTAATTTTAGGGGATCCGACATATGCAGGGTGTCTAGCAGGTGTGGACTTAGGATTAACAACATACCATGTTTTAGAGGAGGAGTTTAAAAACTCTGTTGATCCAACTGTTTATGATGAACAGATAGGTATGATGGAGATGGTACTAGACAGTGAAAGCATAAGTAATGAGATGAAGAAAATGAGAGAAGGGTGTAAATATCTGTAAAAATAAAAAAAGCCAAAGTGAGTAAAAATTCCAAAATCCAAAAAACCTCGGGTAGGTTTTATAGTAAAAATTCTCTAGTTAGAGATTATGTAAATTTTTAAAAAAGGAGAGCTAAATGCCTAAAATAAAAATAGTACATTATATTAATCAGTTTTTTGCCAATATTGGTGGAGAAGAGATGGCACATATAGGTCCTGAAAAAAGAGTGGGAAAAGTGGGACCTGGACTGGGTCTAGAAAAAGAGTTCAATGGAGAGGGAGAGATAGTAGCTACAGTTATCTGTGGAGATTCATATTTTAATGAAAACTTAGAAAAGGCAAAAGAAGAGATATTAGATATGATATCAGTTGAAAAACCAGACCTATTTATATCTGGACCAGCTTTCAATGCTGGAAGATATGGGGTAGCGTGTGGTGAAATAGCCAAACTTGTTTCTGAAAAATTAAATATCCCTGTTATAACGGGGATGTATATAGAAAATCCTGGCGTGGATATGTATAGAAAAGATATCTTTATAGTGGAGACAAAAGACTCAGCAGTTGGAATGAGAGAGGCTCTTCCTAAAATGGTTGCTCTGATTAAAAAACTATATGAAAAGGATAAAAATATCTTTCCAGAAAAAGATGGATATATATCTAGAGGTATAAGAAAGAACTACTTTAATGATAGAACTGGAGCTGAGAGAGCTGTTGAGATGTTAGTTAAAAAATTGAAGAATGAAGCCTTTAAAACTGAATATCCAATGCCTGTATTTGATAGAGTAAAGCCAGGAAAGGCGATTAAAGATATATCCAAAGCTAAAATTGCATTGGTAACATCTGGTGGAATAGTTCCTTTGGGGAATCCAGATAGAATAGAAGCGTCATCAGCATCAAAGTATGGGGAGTATTCAATTGATAATATGGGAGAGACAGCTCATGGAGGATATGATCCTGTATATGTCAATAAAGATCAAAATAGAGTTTTACCAGTGGATGTTTTTAAAGAGTTAAAAGATGAGGGTGTTATAGGAGATATCTATCCATACTACTATACAACAGTGGGAAATGGAACATCTGTGGCCAGTTCAGATAAGTTTGCTTCAGAATTTACTGATAAACTTTTATCAGCAGGAGTGGATGGTGTTGTTTTAACATCCACTTGAGGAACGTGTACTCGTTGTGGGGCAACGATGGTAAAAGCGATAGAGAGAAAAGGTATACCAGTGGTACATATCTGTACAGTGGTACCAATATCTAAAACTGTAGGAGCTAATAGAATTGTTCCAGCAGTTGCAATACCTTACCCATTAGGAAATCCTTCATTGGGTGTTGAGGATGAAAAAAAATTGAGAAGATCGATAGTTGAGAGAGCCTTAGAAGCATTGACAATAGACGTAAATTCTCAAACAGTATTTGAAAGATAGAGAATTGCTGAAGGGAGAAGTGTCTGCCTTCAGCTTTTTTTATAAAAATATAGGGGGTTAAAGATGAACTATGCCATTTTAAAAAATGCAAGTTATATTTTGGCACATGTGCCAGAGATGATATTAAACAATGGAACTACACAGACAGTTGAAAGGAGAGTAAATCCAAATTCAGAGTATTTAAAAAATATTGAAGCCTCATATAGAAGTTTTGAAGATGTGTTAAGTTATCCTCCAAATCAGGTATATATAGGGAATATGAATCCAACTGAGCTAGAAAATTTGGGAGATACATGGATAGATAAGAGAGTTTCTGGAGAAAAAAATGGTAAACTTGGACAGATTATGGGAGAGAGGGAGTTTTTACTATTTTTGAAAATATGTGATAAATTTGATTTAGTGATGTTAGAAGAGGGATTTTTAGAGTCTGCAATAGAGGAGTATAAAAATAACTTTATATTTGAAGAGAGTGATTTAAAAGAGCTTAAAGGAAGTACATTATCTGAGATTGAAGCCATTTTAAATGAGCATAATGAAGGACTGTTCCACAGAGGAAAGTTGGTAGGTTGTGTAAAAAAAGCTCATGATATTGATGTGAATCTTTCAGCTCACACTATGCTAGAAAATTTGGTTACAAAGGCCTCTGGAGTTATTGCTTTTAGGGAGCTTATAAAGAAAAATAGTTTAGATGTATCCAAGGTGGACTATATTATTGAGTGTTCTGAGGAAGCATGTGGAGATATGAATCAAAGAGGAGGGGGAAATTTCGCAAAATCTATAGGGGAGATGGTAGGAGCTATAAATGCTACAGGAAGTGATTTAAGAAGTTTTTGTGCAGCACCAGTTCATGCTCTTATAAATGCTGCTTCTCTAGTAAAGGCTGGAACATATGAGAATGTGGTCATAGTTGCAGGGGGAGCCGTAGCAAAATTAGGTATGAATGGAAAGGACCATCTAAAAAAAGGGATACCTGTTTTAGAGGATGTTTTAGGAGGGTTTGCAATACTTATATCTAAAGATGATGGAGTATCTCCTATAATAAGAACTGACTTAGTGGGGAAACACACTGTTGGAACTGGATCATCTCCTCAAGCTGTAATGAAATCTTTAATAATTGACCCTCTTGAAAAGGCTGGGTTAACTGTGAGTGATATAGATAAATACTCTGTGGAGATGCAGAATCCAGATATAACAAAACCTGCTGGAGCTGGAGATGTTCCAGAGGGAAATTATAAAATGATAGGAGCTATTGGAGTAAAAAGAGGGGATATTGAAAAATCACAACTTGGAGATTTTATAAAAAATCATGGTATGAAAGGCTGGGCTCCAACACAGGGACATATTCCATCTGGAGTTCCCTATTGTGGATTTGCAATACATGATCTAACTAAGGGTAAATTAAATAGAGTTATGTTCGTGGGAAAGGGAAGCCTATTTTTAGGAAGAATGACTAATCTATTTGATGGAGTATCAGTAATATTGGAAAGAAATAGTGAGAAAAAAGAGGATATAAAATTAGATATTGAGAAAAAAACAAATGATTTTTTAGAAAAAAATGATAAACATTCAGTTTTTACAGTGGGAGTAACACTTTTAGGAAGTGAGCTTGGAATTGATCATATAGTTAAAGCGGCTGAGATTGCAAAGAAAAAGTTAAATATAGATATATTGTTAATAGGTCCTAGAGTAAATACTTTTTTGCCGCTTGTAGAGGCTAAAAGTGAGGACAATGCGAGAGAGATATTTGAAGACCTATTGAGAAAAAAAGTGTTAGATGCTGTTGTAACAATGCACTATAGTTTCCCAATAGGAGTTTCAACAATAGGTAAAGTTTTAACTCCAACTGGAAAAGAGATGTTTATTGCATCAACAACAGGAGCTGCCTCAGCAAATAGAGTGGCGGGAATGGTAAGAAATGCTATATATGGAAATATAGTGGCAAAATCATGTGGTATAGAGGAGCCTAAAATAGGAGTTTTAAATATTGAGGGAGCTAAAGAGGTGGATAAAACACTTAAAAAAGTTAAAGAGATGGGATATGATATTAAATTTGGAGAATCTCAGAGAAAGGAGGGAGGAGTATTTTTAAGAGGTAATGATTTAATAGCAGGTGATTGCGATGTTGTTGTTACAGACTCTTTAACAGGAAATGTTTTGATGAAACTATTCTCCTCTTTTAACAGTGGAGGAAAAGAGGAAGTTTTAGGATATGGGTATGGGCCAGGGATTGGATTATCCTATGAAAATAAGATTCTTATAGTTTCAAGAGTATCTGGAACAAATGTTATAGTGGGAGCTATCGAATATGCTTTTGATATTTTAAGAGGAAAGATAGATGATGTTTTAAAAGAGGAGAAAAGTGCACTAAAGAGATTGAACTTATTGGAAATGTTAAATTCCAATGAGAAACATGAGAGCAAAACTTTAGAGAAATCAGATATAGAGATTAAAAAAGAGGTTGTAACAGCTCAAATAACAGGAATAGATATAATGAAGTTGGAGGAAGCAGTAGATTTCTTAAAAAGCAATGGAATATACTCAGAAGCTGGCATGGGTTGTACTGGTCCTATAATCTTAGTAAACGAAAGCAAAGAGGAACAAACTATTAAAATTCTAAAAATGGGAGATTTTATAGACTAAAGAGATAGGAGGTTTAATTAGTATAGAGTTGTAAAAAAAGAGTGGTTAAATAATAGTATATGTTCAATGGAGATAGAACACCCACTTTTGGCTGAAAAAGCTAAACCAGGACAGTTTTTAATAGTAAAAATAGATAGGGAGGGAGAGAGAGTTCCCCTTACAATATGCGACTATGATAGATACAAAAAAACTATAAGGATAGTTTTTCTTGTAATTGGAGAAAGCACAAAGATAATGAGTGAGTTGGAAGTGGGAGATTTTTTTCAAGATATAATTGGTCCATTGGGCAAAGAGAGCGAGTTTATACATGAGGATATAGAGAGTTTAAGAGATAAAAGATACCTATTTGTGGCTGGAGGAGTTGGAGCAGCACCCATATATCCCCAAGTAAAATGGTTTAAAGAGAATGGGTTAAAAGCTGATGTTATTATAGGTGCAAAGAGTAAAGAGGTACTTATTTTAGAGAGTGAGTTAAAAAAGGTAGCTGAAAAAGTATATATAGCTACAGATGATGGGTCATATGGATTTCATGGATTGGTTACCGATTTAATTGAAGAGTTAATAGAGAGAAAGGGTATTGTATATGACCATGTGGTGGCTATTGGACCAATGATGATGATGAAGTATGTGTCTCTAAAGACTAAAAAATATAGTCTTCCAACAACTGTGAGTTTGAATCCTATTATGATAGATGGGACAGGAATGTGTGGGGCTTGCAGAGTAACGGTAGGAGATGAGGTGAAATTTGCCTGTGTAGATGGTCCTGAATTTGATGGACACCTTATCGATTTTGATGAGTCTATTAGACGTCAAAATATATACAGAACAGAGGAGGGAAAGAGTTATTTAAAAATGCTAGAGGGAAGTACACACCACTCCTCCCAGTGTAAAATTCATCTTTCAGAAGAAAAAGAGAAAAAAAGTTTTGATAGATTAAAAAAAATTAAAATTAGGGAGCAATCGCCACAGGAAAGAGTTAAAAATTTTGATGAAGTTACATTAAATTATACGCTGGATGAAGCGGAGTTAGAAGCCAGTAGATGCATTAATTGTAAAAATCCAAGATGTGTTGAAGGGTGTCCTATATCAATAAATATTCCTGAGTTTATAAGTCATATAAAAAATGGAGAGTTAAAGAAAGCGGCAAAGAATATAAGAAAATATACCAACCTACCATCTATTTGTGGAAGGGTATGTCCTCAGGAGGATCAGTGTGAAAAAAACTGTGTTCTAGGGATAAAAGGGGAAGCAGTAGCCATTGGGAAATTGGAAAAATTTATAGGTGACTATATTTTAGAAAATGGATTAGAAAGTGAAAAAATTAAAAGAAATGGAGATAGAGTAGCCATTGTGGGAAGTGGTCCAGCTGGGTTGTCAGCAGCGGGAGAGTTGGGAAGAAAAGGGTATGATGTCGTAGTCTTTGAAAGTTTACATGAGCTAGGGGGAGTATTGACATATGGAATTCCAAACTTTAGACTTCCAAAAGATACGGTTGTAAAGAAAGAGATAGAGAGTTTAAAGGACTTGGGAGTTGTATTTGAAAAGAACGTGATAATAGGGAGATCTATAACCATAGATGAATTGTTTGAAAAAGGATTTAAGGGAGTATTTATAGGAAGTGGAGCTGGGCTTCCAAACTTTATGAAAATTCCTGGGGAGAATTTGAATGGTGTTTTTTCTGCCAATGAGTTTTTAACTAGAGTTAATCTGATGAAGGCCTATGAGAAAGAGTATAAAACACCTATAAAGATACCTAAAAAAATAGCTGTAATAGGTGGTGGAAATGTGGCTATGGACGCTGTTAGAACAGCTATTCGTTTAGGAGCTGAATCACATATAGTATATAGAAGAGGGGTAAAAGAGTTTCCAGCTAGAGTGGAGGAGGTACACCATGCTATAGAGGAGGGAGTTATTATAGATGAGTTAACTCTTCCTAAAGAGATTTTAGGAGATGAAAAAGGTGAGGTCATAGGATTAAAATGTATAAGAACAAAGTTAGGAGAGAAGGATGAATCTGGAAGAGCGAGATTTATAGAGATTGAAGGAAGTGAGTTTAATATGGATGTGGATACAGTTATAATGGCTATAGGAACTTCACCAAATCCTTTGATATCCTCCTTAACAAAGGATTTAGAAATAAATAAATGGAAGTGTTTAGTTGTTGATGAAAAGGGAAAAACAACTAAGGAGGGAGTTTTTGCTGGAGGAGATGCAGTTTCAGGAGCAGCTACAGTTATTTTAGCGATGGAAGCTGGAAAGAAAGCAGCTCAGGAGATAGATCGATATATAAAAGTAAACAATATCTAAAAATATTAAAATTAATAGTAAAATATTTTTTTAAATAAACTTTTTTTATTTTAATCTATGTTAGACTAAAGATACAAATTGTAATGATTACAAAAATAGAAAAGATACAAAAATAAAAAAAGGAGGATATTTGTTATGAAGGAGATGAGATGTCCAGTTACAGGAATGGTTGGAACTTTAGCAGATAAGATGAAATATTTCGCTAAAAAGAGTTTTGATGAAAAGGTAATAGAGGGTGATATTCAAGAGAAAACTACCAATAAAGATTGGTGGCCAAATCAATTGAATTTAAAGGTATTAGCCCAAAATTCGGAAAAAATCTCTCCTATGGATAGTGACTTTAACTATCGAGAGGAGTTTAAAAGATTAAATTTAAAAGAGTTAAAAGAGGATATTAAAGCCTTAATGACAGATTCTAAAGATTGGTGGCCAGCAGACTATGGACACTATGGACCACTATTTATAAGAATGGCTTGGCATAGTGCAGGAACATATAGGACATCTGATGGTAGAGGGGGAGGAAATACAGGAAACCAAAGATTTGCTCCTTTAAATAGTTGGCCTGATAATGCAAACCTAGATAAGGCTAGGAGATTACTTTGGCCAATTAAACAAAAATATGGAAATAAGATATCGTGGGGAGATTTAATAATTCTAACTGGGAACTGTGCATTGGAATCTATGGGATTCCCAACTGTTGGATTCTCAGGTGGACGTGAGGATATATGGGAGCCAGAGGAGGATACTTATTGGGGAACAGAGAAAGAGTGGTTAGCTAATAGAAGATACAGTGAGGATGGAAAGTTAGAAAATCCTTTAGCAGCAGTACAGATGGGATTGATATATGTAAACCCAGAGGGACCAAATGGAAATCCAAGTGCTGTTGCTTCTGGAAAAGATATCCGTGATACTTTTGCTAGAATGGGAATGAATGATGAGGAAACGGTAGCTTTAATTGCTGGAGGACATACTTTTGGTAAATGTCATGGAGCAGGAAGTGCGACTCATGTAGGACCAGAGCCAGAAGCAGCTCCTCTTGACGCTGTGGGATTGGGATGGATAAGCAGTTATGGTGAAGGTAAGGGAAATGATACAATATCAAGTGGAATAGAGGGTGCGTGGACACCTAATCCAATAAAATGGGATATGGGATATTTTGAAACTCTATTTAAATATGATTGGGATTTGGTTAAGAGTCCAGCGGGAGCTTGGCAATGGGTACCAACAGACCCAGAGGCAAAAAAATTAGCTCCATCAGCTCATGACCCAAATAAGAGAGAGACAACTATAATGACAACAGCTGATTTAGCTCTTAGAATGGATCCTATCTATGCACCAATTGCCAGAAAATTCTATGAGAATCCAAAAGAGTTTGAAAAAGTATTTGGAAATGCGTGGTTTAAGTTGACTCATAGAGATATGGGGCCAAAGTCTAGATATATAGGGGAGGAGATTCCTAAAGAGGAGTTTATATGGCAAGACCCTGTTCCATCAGCAGACTACTCTTTAATTGAAAAGATAGATATTAAAGAGTTAAAGGAAAAAATTCAAGAATCAGGATTATCAATACCACAAATGGTTTCTGTCGCTTGGGCTTCTGCGTCCACTTTTAGAGGAAGTGATTTTAGAGGGGGAGCAAATGGAGCTAGAATTCAATATCCTCCACAAAATGGATGGGAAGTAAATAAACCTGAGGAATTAAAGAAGATACTAGAGGTATTGAGAAAAATTGTAGCTGAATTTAATGCTTCTAAAAAGAATCAAAATAAAAAAGTAAGCTTAGCAGATATCATTGTTTTAGCTGGAAATGTTGGAATTGAGGAAGCTGCTAAAAAAGCTGGAATAGAGTTGGAGGTTCCATTTATTCCAGGACGTACAGATGCGACATTGGAGCAGACAGATGTAAAATCATTTGCTGTCTTAGAGCCAATTGTTGATCCATTTAGAAACTATGCTAAATTTATTTTTAAAACTCCAGAGGAGGAGTTGATGGTGGATAAAGCTCAACTATTAGGATTAACAGCTCCAGAGGTGACAGTGTTATTAGGTGGACTTAGAGGGCTAAATATCAGTCATGATGAAAAAATAGGAGTTTTAACAGAGAGACCTGGAGTTCTATCCAATGACTTTTTCATTAATATCTTATCTATGGACACAGAGTGGAAAAAAATGGATGAAAATGAGAAGGTATTTTTAGGAGTGGACAGAGCTAATGGAGATGAAAAATGGCTAGCTTCAAGAATGGATTTGATATTTGCTTCAAATTCACAGTTAAGAGCTATTGCTGAAATATATGCAAGTTCAGATTCACAAGAAAAATTCATAAAAGATTTTATAAAGGCATGGAATAAAGTTATGAATGCTGATAGATTTGATTTGAAAAAATAGGTAAAATAAAAGAGACCCTTCAAGTTAAGATAGAACTATTATCTAGCTTGAAGGGTTTTTATCAGTTACTATTTTTTTTGAGATTTAAGTTCTTGAATCTGTTTCCTTTTTTCCAAGTATTTAATCTCTTTTAACTGTTTTTTATAACTTTGAAATCTTCTAAGGTCTAGTTCTCCATTTTTTAAAGCTAATTTTATAGCACATCCAGGCTCTGATTCATGGGAACAGTTTTTATACTTACATTTTATAGCAAGTTCATCTATATCTGGAAAAGGGATAGTGCTAGATGAGCTACTCCAGATACCGAGTTCTCTTATACCGGGGGTATCAATAATAAACGAGTCCTCTAAGAAAAAAAGTTCTCTGTGAGTTGTTGTATGTTTTCCTTTTCCATCTTTTTCTCTAATCTTTGCAGTTTTCATTATATCTCTTCCCACTATTTTATTTATTAGAGTGGATTTTCCAACTCCAGATGAACCAATGACAACAATTGTATTTTTATTTACAAAGTATGAATTGAGTTGTTCAATAGACTCTTTATCCCTAGAACTTATGATATAGATAGGAGCTCCAAATGCAATTTTTGTTACCTGAGAGTAATATGTACCTGTACTTGGACATAAATCAGCTTTACTTAAAATAATTACAGGTTTAGCTCCACTTTCATAACTTATATTTAAGTATCTCTCTAGTCTTGAGAGATTAAAATCATCATTTAAAGATGTAACTATAAAAATATAATCAATATTTGCGGCTATAATCTGTTCTTCAGATTTTAAACCGGGTACTTTTCTGGAGAGTTTTGTTTTTCTTGGTAAAAGTTCAATAATTACACTTTCAGAAAGTTTTACAAAATCTCCAACACAGAGTTTAGTATCGCTACTGTATCTCATTTTTCCACTAAGGGTGCAAAGTATCTCTCCAATATTATCTCTATATACCATATAAAAATCTTTATGTACTGAAGTGATTCTACCTATATTTTCAGTATGTGCAGATTTAAAACTTTGATCCATTAAACCCTCCATTTTTATATATATATTTCTGGTTCAACTCTCTTAGAAAAATTTTCTATGAAACGAGTATAGGAAGCTTCATACATAGGACCATAGAATTTTCTGGATTGGACAGGGCAGACCGCGACACAGGCTGTACATCTGATACATAAATCACCATCTGTTTCAGTTGGAGTTAGAGAGTCGATAGCCTTAACAGGACAGATATCCACACATTTTTTACAATTTGTGCAGCTCTCATTTCCAGTGGGTATCATAGGTACTACCATATACTCACGATATGGATAGTTGCCTTTTATTTCAAGATGTTTAATCTCATCTATATTATTGATTTTTTCTAAACATAACTTAGTAAAATCCTCTATTTTATTAAAATCACTTTCATCAGGCCGATTTGCTCCTACTTTTGGGAAAAGAGAGTGCTGGGCAACAAATGCAGCAGCTCCAACAACCATAAAGTCTCTTTCAAGTAATAGGTTAGTCAACTCTAATAAAGAGTCCTCATAGGCTCTATTTCCATAGATAACAGTGGCTATAACAGGAGTTTTCTCCCCTTTAAATAGCTCTAACTGTTTTGTACAAAACTCTAGAACTCTGCCAACAAAAACTGGTACACCTATGATAACAAGATCGTTAGGTCCAAAAGCTTGTTCACTAATCACTGGTTCTGTAAGTAGATTTAATGTATAAAAATTTTTAGATTCAGAGATACTTTCTGAAATCTTTTCAACAACAACTTTAGTAGTACCTGAAGGGCTAAAATAAACTTTCCATAC
>NZ_DBGBQB010000238.1:0-5922 GCF_048470075.1 Cetobacterium sp.
CCAAAAGAGAGATTAAATTCTTTGAAATTAAAACACTTTTTTTAGAGAAAATTTAATTCTAATCAATATTCTCATTAAACATAAAATCATTTTGTACTAACTCTTCATAGGTTTCCCTTTTTGAAATCAGATAACTTTTCCCATTTTTTACAAATACTACAGCTGGTCTTAAAGCTTTATTATAGTTGCTACTCATAGAGTGCCCATACGCACCTGTACAGCTAACTAACACAATATCTCCCGCTACACATCTATTTAATTTTATATTTTTAGCTATTATATCTCCTGATTCACAGCATTTTCCTGCCAAAGTCACTATCTCTTTTTTATTTTCATCTAATCTATTGGCAACAATACACTCATACTTAGCTTGGTATAGTGCAGGTCTTATATTATCTGTCATACCACCATCTATAAATATATACTTTTCTCCACCGAATGTCTTTTTCTCTCCACCTACAGTGTATAGTGTACTTCCCGCTTGAGCCACAATAGAACGTCCCGGTTCAATGGATACATTTTCTATGGTAAGTTCTGCACTCTCAAGACTCTCCTCTAAACAACCTATAATTTTTTTCATAATCTTTTTCAAATCAACATCGGTATCCTCTTCTGTATATCTAACTCCAAATCCCCCTCCAATGTTTATCTCTGGAATCACAATATCCAACTCCTGTGAAATTTTTTTTGTAAACTCTACCATAGTTTTTATTCCTTCACAAAATGCCATTTCATCAAATATTTGTGACCCTATATGACAATGGAATCCTAAAAAGTTCAGTTCTTTTTTTTGAATAATCTCACTTACTATGCTAACAATATCTCTATCAAAAATAGATTCTCCAAATTTTGATGAGTGCTTTGAAGTTTTTATATATTCATGAGTATGTGCATCAATTCCAATATTTAATCTTAACATTACATTCATTTTTTTATTAAATTTTTTACAGGCCTCAGCTACTCTATCCGCTTCAAATCTATTGTCTAAAATTATACTTCCAATCTCATTTTCAACACACATATCAATCTCTTCTAAAGATTTATTATTTCCATGCATATGAATTTTTTTAGCAGGAAAATTGGAAGATAAAATTGTGTATAGCTCCCCACTGGATACAGCGTCTATATGAAATCCCATTCTATCAACCACTTGGGTCATACCCTTAGATAGATAAGCTTTTGAAGCATAAACTATCGTCGTTTTAAATCTATCACTTTTAAAACTACTCTTTATATTTTTCATCTTATTTTCCATAAGCTCTAAATCGTACACATAAAGAGGCGTTCCATACTCTTTCTGTAATTTTTTTACAGAGATTCCCCCAATCTCTAAAACGCCATCTATATCTTTCATAGTTCCCAAATATTTCATATTTCTCCCTCCTACCCATGTTTTTTAAATTTTATCCTTTGTTATACATGAATATTAAACAAAAGTCAAATTTTTTTACATAAAATTAAATATCTATAGGTGCTCCAGGACCCAATGGTATCCCTAAATATATCCAAACTATAGCCAAAATAATCCACATTATTAACATCGCTATTGTGTATGGTAGCATTAGAGATATCACTGTACCCACTCCAGAATCCTCCTCATACTCTTGGGCTAATCCAAGAACTATTGGCATATATGGAAACAGTGGTGAAATTACATTTGTCGTTGAGTCCCCTATTCTATATAACATTTGAGTCAATGCTGGATTGTACCCTAACATATAGAACATAGGTATAAATATAGGTGCTAACAGTGCCCACTTAGCTGATCCACTTCCTATAAATAGATTTATAAATGCAGAAAGTAATATGAACATCACAAATAGAGGTATCCCTTTTAAGTTAAGATTTTTTAATAGTTCAGCGCCCTCTACCGCCAACACAAAACCAAGTTTACTCCAATTGAAATATGCTATAAATTGTCCAATCATAAAAACTAAAACAATGTAGCTTGACATATCTTTTATACCCATTGTCATATATTTTGGAATATCTGACATACTCTTAATTTTTCCAACTTCTCTTCCATAAGTTATTCCCCCTATTAGAAAAAGAATTAATAGCAGTGGAATTATTGCATTTAATAGAGGTGAATTTAATAGTGAACCCGTTACTGGATTTCTTAAAAAGCTATTTTTAGGATAAACAACTGCCACTAAAAATAGGATATACAGCAATACATAGATCCCTGATTTTCTTAATGCTCTTTTCTCTACACTATTTATCTCCTCTCTTTTTATAACTTTTTTACCAGTGTACTTTCCCAATCTCGGCTCTATTATTTTTTCTGTTACAAATGTTCCAACTATAGCCAATAAAAATGTAGATACTCCCATAAAATACCAGTTATCAACAACTGAAACAGTTATATTTGGATTCACAATCTTCATAGCCTCTGTTGATATCCCAGCCAGTAGTGCATCTGTTCCCGCTACAATTAAGTTTGCACTAAAGCCAGCAGTTGTTGCAGCATAACCTACAGCTATTCCAGCTAGAGGATGCTTTCCCAAAGAGCAAAATATAAAAGCTGAAATTACTGGAACTACAACGATTGCTGCATCAGAGGCTATATTTCCACATATCCCAATCAACATAATCATAAATGTAATCACTTTTGGAGAGCTATTTAAAATAGTATTTCTCATAAAAGCTGAAACTAAGCCCACATGTTCAGCCAATCCTATACCTAAAGTCATAACTAAAACCAGTCCCAATGGAGAAAATCCAGTAAAATTCTTTATTGTATTTTGAAGCATAAAGTTAATACCTTCACTTGAAAGTAAATTTTTTACTTTTACAATCTCGTTTTTAACGGGATCAACAACTTGAACATCCATATAGTTTAATCCCCATGATAAAAAAATAATAAATACACTTAAAAAGAAAAACAACATAAATGGATGTGGTATCTTATTTCCAACCCTCTCAACCCAATCCAAAATACCATACTTCTTTTTTTCCGTTAATTTTGCCATCTTATCCCTCCCGTTTTTTAGTTAGACAAAGTTTACTTCATGGAGCTAATTTTAACAATTATATTATTTCTATTTAAAGTATTGATAAAATAAATATGACAAAAGTATAAAAAATATGGTATTAATTTAATAACAAATCTAGGAGGTTGATTCCATGTTAAATAATTTAAACACTCATCGTAACTATCTACACTCAATACCTGAAATAGCATTAAATGAATTTAAAACTGCTGAGTATATCAGAAAAATTTTAGATGAAGAGAGAGTTGAATATCATAATGTAGGAACTAGTACAATTGCTTTTATTCCAGGAGAAAGTGATTCCTGTATCGCTTTTAGAGCTGATATTGACGCTTTACCTCTAATGGAGGAAAGTGGTAATCCATTTAAATCACAAACTCCCGGTATGATGCATGCCTGTGGACATGATGGTCATACTGCTATGCTTTTAACCTTTATTCAAGAGGTTAAAAAACTGATCTCTCATGGAACAACACTAAATAAATCATTACTTTTTATATTTCAAGCTGGAGAAGAGGGCGCTGGTGGAGCTCGTTTCATAGTAGCTGATGAGTTTTATAAATCTAAACATATTGAAGCTATTTTTGCCCTGCATGTTTATCCTGAAATCAATGTTGGGGAGTTTGCAGTAAAAGCTGGATTTGTTTCTCTCCAAAATATAAATTTAGATATCACTTTAACTGGAAAGGGTTGTCATGGAGCTCAACCTCATAAAGGAGTTGACTCTATTCTAATTGGAGCTAAATTAGTTGAAGCTTATCAGTCAATAAAATCTAGAAATATACCATCTTATGAGCATTTTTTACTTACTATTGGAGCTTTCCATGCTGGGACTGTGAGAAATATAATTCCAGGAAGTGTGAATATGCTGGGTACTATTCGACTTGAAAATATCTCATTAATACCCTTTATTCAAGAGAGAATGGAGCATATTAACAGTGGTTTTGAGATGGCCTTTGATGTTAAAATCGATATGCTTTTCCAACCATTCTATCCTCCTGTAGTCAATGATAATGCTCTATTTGAAAAAGCTTTAAAGGCTTTAAAAGGTAGAAAAGTTTTTACTGATATAGCTCTAAGTGGATCTGAGGATTTTTCTTTTTACTCTCAAAATGGGACTCCTGGACTACTTGTTCTAGTTGGTACCAGAGATGAGGAAAAAGGACATGTATGTGCCCTTCATAACAATAGATTTGACTTTGATAATGAAGCTCTTGTCCATGGGGTTGAGTTTTTCAAAAATTTATTGAAAGAAACTGAAATTATTTAATACTTAAATTAAAGGAATCTTTAGACTTTTTTTTAATAATAGTAACATAATTGTATTATAAATTTAGTCTAGGAGGTTTTTTATGAAAAAATATATTTTAGTTTGTTCTTTTGTTCTTTCAGCATTTACTTTTGCTTCATCTCACGATAGTCATCAGACCCATTCTCAACAAAATATGATGGATAATATGCCTATGATGCAACAATCTCAAAATGCTAACTGCCCTACATGTAACAATAATATGATGCAAAATATGACTCAAATGCCTGGATGGAAAGCTGATAAAAAAATGATGAGAAACAATATGATGATGTATGCTACACCTGAGATGCAAAAAAATATGATCGATATTGAACAAAAAGAGTTGGATATTAAAAAAGCTATGTTAGAGGACAAAGTTGACTGGAATAAAGTTGATAAACTTAATAAAGAGATCGGTGAAATAAGAGCTAAAATGCAAACAGAGATGATGAAAAAGAATTATGAAATGATGAAAAATCCTCCTGTTACAGATACAACTAAACAACAATAAAATAAAAAGGGAGCATATCATGATATGCTCTCTTTATTTTTATATAACCATTTTAAAAGTCTCTCATAGTTTTCTTCTGCATCTTTTATTCCCAAATTATATAGTGATTTTATCTTACTTAAATCTCTTTCCAATCTATCAACCACAACAATTTTACTAGGTCTAAATACAAAGACATCCCCCTTTTTTTCAAGCTCCCGTATATCTTTTAGAGCTCTATTATATACCAGATGTCTTTTTATTAAAGCATCTGCTACTTTTGGATACTTTCTATAATATAGTTTTATAAGAGGTTGAAGTTTTAATGGCTCTTTTTTATATCCCTCATCCTCTGTTAAAATAACTACATTTTTATTATTTCCATCTAAAATTGATTGCATTATTGGTATTGGCGATGCTATCCCTCCATCTAAGTAAACTCTGTCATTTATAACTGTTTCTTTTGAAAAAAAGGGCAAACTACCAGAAGCTATTAGAGACTCCAGCAGATCATCTGTTTTTTTAAAATCTTTCTTACAGAAAAATTCAGTTTTACCTTTTATGCAATTAAATGCTCCAACTTTAAATTCTAAATCACAGTTATGAAAGGTATCAAAATCAAAGGGAGCTAATTCATAAGTCATTTTTTTATAGGCAAAATCTATATTTATATAACTTCCATTTTTTATTAAATATTTATATCCCATATATCTTTCATCATTTAAATATTTTAAGATTATATCTATGTTTCTACGTTTTTGCCTAGATGCGTAGGAAGCTGAATATATAGCTCCAGCTGAAACTCCAATAGTATACTTAAAATATAGCTTCTTGGATAAAAAATAATCCAAAATTCCTGAAGTATAGGCTCCTCTTAATCCTCCACCTTCCAAAACTAATCCTATATTATTCATAAATAAATCCTCCTAATCCAAATCTTCAATTTCACAATATTGTACTTTTTTTTTCAAACATTTCTTTCTTTTTTTATTTCCCATTGGTATTTTCATAGTAGATGAATTTAATATTCTTTGACTTTTGACTTTTTTTATCTTAAAATTGAAAGAGCAAAAAATAAAAAATTTTCATCTTAAAATTTCCAATGGTTTCAGATTTTTTTTAATAACATAATATACCCTACTTTAAAA
>NZ_DBGBQB010000239.1:0-2944 GCF_048470075.1 Cetobacterium sp.
CTCTAGCTCTTTGGATTTCACTATGAGAGTTTGGGCTAAAAAAGAGCATTACTGGGATGTTTTCTTTGATCTTCAAGAACTTGTTAAAAAGAGATTTGATCAAGAGGGAATTGAGATTCCATATAACAAACTTGATGTTTATCAAAAATAATTAAATGAGGTGAGTATTTTTTGAAAAATTTTATTTTATCTTTAAAAAATAGTGTACTTAATGGTAACTCAATCTCTTTTGAGGATGCTAAAAAGCTTATAGATTTAGATACTACAACGCAACTGGAGGATATTCTATATCTCTCTAGTTGTGCCAATGAGATTAGAAAGTTCTTCTGTGGAGACAAATTTAATCTTTGTACTATTATGAATGCAAAATCTGGAAAATGTCCAGAGGATTGTAAATACTGCGCTCAATCTGCGCATTTTAAAACTTCTGCACCTGTTTATCCATTGACAAATAAAGAGGAAGCTTTAAATCTAGCTTTAGCCGTTGAAAAAGAGGGAGCTAATCGTTTCGCACTAGTTACTAGTGGTAGAGGACTTCTTACAGAAAAGGAGACTTTAGAGGTATCTGATCTATATAGATATATGAACAGTAAAAGCAATATTCATCTATGTGCTTCTCATGGTTTACTTACAAAAAAATCTGCAAAAGCTTTAAAAGAGGCCGGAGTTAAAACTTATCATCACAACTTAGAAACTTCTAGAGAGTTCTATGATAAAATCTGTACTACCCACACTTTTCAAGATAGAGTCAACACGGTTTTAATCGCTCAAGAAGAGGGACTAGAGGTTTGTAGTGGGGGAATTTTTGGTTTAGGAGAAAGTAGAGTGGATAGACTTAATATGGCTTTTGAGTTAAAGGCTTTAAATGTTAAATCTATCCCACTAAATTTTTTAACGCCTATAGCCGGAACTCCTATGGAAAACTATGAGCCCTTAGAGCCTATGGAGATCATAAAAACAATAGCTGTATACCGTTTTATAAATCCAGACTCCTCTTTAAGATATGCTGGTGGAAGACTTCAACTGGGAGATTTAGAGGTTCAAGGTATAAGAGGTGGAATTAACTCCGCTTTAACTGGAAATTTTTTAACAACAACTGGAAGTACCATTGCCTCAGATAAAGAGATGGTTACTAAGGAGGGATTTGTTCTTGATAAATAAACTTAAAACAGGTTATTTCATTATAGGGACAGATACAGATATTGGGAAGACCTATGTGTCTTCCCTTATTTTTAAGTCTTTACAACCTGAGAATATCGGATATTTTAAACCTTTCCAAACAGGTTGTCACTATGATAATAACAATAACTTAGTCCCATTGGACCCTAAATTTTTATGTGACTTTAGTAATATTGAATTGAAGGAGGATATGGTTACCTATCTTTTTAAAACTCCTGTATCTCCACATTTAGCATCTGAACTAGAAAATATTCCCATTCAGATGGAAACTATTTTCAATCAGTGGAAAACTTTAAAATCTAGATACCATACAACCTTTATTGAAGCAGCTGGTGGAATATATGTTCCAATAATAAGAGGTCATTACTTTATGTTTGATTTTGTCAAAGACTTAAACTTACCTGTTATACTTGTTTGTTCCACAAAGGTTGGAGCTATAAACCATACAATGTTAACAATTAGTTTTTTAAAAGAGAAAAATATTCCGATCCAAGGTATTGTTTTTAATAACTATACTGGAGAGTTTTATGAAAATGACAACATAGATGTAGTTTTAAAGACAAGTGGAATAAAAAATTATCTCATAGTAAAAAATGGGGATAAAATTATCCCCAGAGAGACTCTTACTGCCTTTTTAGAAAGATAGAGTTAATTAGTAATAGAATAGAGACTATAACTGCTATAACCGTATAATACGCTGATATCAAATTTTTATCTATGGCATTGGACAGAATAAAGTTTCCTGTTATAACCCCAATAGAACTAACTGTCCAATAGATGGAACTTATTTTAGCAAAGCTACTCTGCGGAGATATCAATTGTAACTTTGTATCTAATCTAGCTCTAATAAACTTTGATACATTATCTAAAACAACGAAGGCTATAAAACAAAAAAACATTTTTTTTTGAAATAAGCTAAGCATTCCCAAAGCAAGTATCAAAAATATATATGTTCTTTTTTTTGATATCTTTTCTATTTTTTTAAATAAAAAAAGTGTTGTCACAATAGAGATCAAATAGAGTAGACTCTGGTATTGACCATATTTAAAATCTGAAAAACCAAGAACCTTTGTAAAATAGTATATGATATATATATCTAATACAGGGTAAATAACCAGTGAAAAAAGAAAGTTTTCTATTAAGATAAGATTGATACCCCTATTTAAAAAGAACTTTATCTTTTTTTCTATCTCCATTGAAGAAACTATCTTTTCTAGCTCTATAAAGCAGAATAGAGTTCCTGATATAATAAAGGAGAGAATATCAAGTAATAAAACATGGTGCATACCTAAAGTCAGATATATAAATCCCACTGTCAATGGAGCAATTATATCTATCACATCCAAAAACAGGGTATATTTCATATTAAATTTTAAAAGGTTCTCTGGTAAAACTATCTCAGGTATAATTCCATCTATAGCTGGAGCTACAAATACACCTATAAATGACAGAGCCACTTTTAATAAAGCCAATGAATACATATACTCACTGGAACTCAAATTAACAAAGTGGAGGAATAGCAGTAAAATTACTGCCCTTATAAAATCAGACACTATATTGATATATTTTTTATTGAATATATCCCCTGTTATTCCTCCAATAAAATTAAATAGAATCTCTGGAAGAATCCCCACTGCAAATAAAATAGCTAAATCAAAGGTTTTATCTGTTTTATCAAGTATAAAAAAAGCTAAAGAGTAGTCTAAAAGTTTATTTCCAAGATATGAAACAGTTCTCGCTAATAGAAATATATATTCATTTTTTA
>NZ_DBGBQB010000240.1:0-1770 GCF_048470075.1 Cetobacterium sp.
TGTTAATTTATATTATAGGTCAAATAATATTAAATGAATTTTGGGAGGAAAAATGAGTTTTTTAGTAGAGAAATTTTTACAATATGTTAAGATTGATACAACATCAGATGAGAAAAGTAAATCATGTCCAAGTAGCGAAATTCAATGGGATTTAGCTAAAGTTATAGTTAAGGATTTAGAAGAGATTGGTTTAGTAGATATATCATTGGACGAAAATGGTTATATTATGGGGACACTACCAGCAAACACACAAAAAGAGATTCCAACAATAGGGTTTATAGCTCATATGGATACTGCACCATCATTTAATGGTAAAGATATAAAGCCAAGAATTATAGAGAAATATGATGGGAATGATATCATATTAAATAGTGACTTAAATGTAGTGATGACAGTAAAGGATTTCCCAGAGTTAAAAAAATATATTGATCAAAGATTGATTGTAACAGATGGAACTACTCTTTTAGGAGCTGATGATAAGGCTGGTATAGTTGAGATTATGACAGCTTTAAAATACTTAAAGGAAAATCCTCATATTGAACATGGAGAGATTAAAATAGGAGTAACTCCTGACGAGGAGATAGGTAGAGGAGCAAATCTATTTGATGTGGAAAAATTTGGAGCAAAGTTTGCATATACAGTTGATGGTGGAGAGATAGGAGAGTTAGAGTTTGAAAACTTTAATGCTGCTTCAGCAAATATAGTGGTTAAGGGAAGAGATATTCACCCAGGAGCTTCAAAGAATAAGATGATAAACTCAATGCTATTGGCAATGGAGCTAAATGAGATGTTACCAGTTAATGAAAGACCTGAATATACAGAGGGATATGAAGGGTTCTTCCTACTAACTAATTTTAAAGGAACAGTGGAAACAACAGAGATTGATTATATAATAAGAGATCATTCAAAAGAGAAGTTCCTAGAGAAAAAGGAGTTAATAACAAATGCTGTGAAATATCTTCAAGGAAAATATAAAGATGCAGAGATATCACTGACATTAAATGATAGCTACTACAACATGAGAGAGATGATAGAACCGGTTTACCATATAGTGGATTTAGCAAAAGAAGCTATGATAGAGGTTGGAGTAAAACCAATAATAAAACCTATTAGAGGTGGAACTGATGGAGCAAGACTATCATTTAAGGGATTACCTTGTCCAAATCTATTTACAGGAGGACATAACTTCCATGGTAAGTTTGAATTTATACCAATAGAATCAATGGAAAAGTCAGTAAAAGTAATATTAAAAATTGTTGAAATTTTATCTAGATAGATATCTTTGAGGAGGTAGAGATGAAAACATATCATTTTATAATTAAAGGTGAAGTTCAAGGGGTGGGCTATAGGATAACAACATACTTAAATGCCACAAGACTTGGAATTACTGGTAGTGTAAAAAATTTATCAAATGACAATGTAGAAGTTTTTGCCCAGGGAGATGAAAAAATAATAGATAATTTTAGAAAATATTTAAAGATAGGTTCTTCAATGAGTCACGTCACTGAGGTGGAGGAAGATATATTGGATAGACCTAAATTTGATAGTTTTCAAGTGATATATTAATAAAAGGTGACTCAAAATTATTTTTGAGTCACCTTTGTTTTTTATTCTACACTGTGAAGAGATATATTTCTATAGTAAGCGAAAATATATGTTAAAGCTAAAGTTAATTGAAAACATCCCACTATGATAATCAATGTTTTTAAGTTTTGAGATTTAAATAGATATATAGTTAATAGCATAAGGCTTTTTTGAATAAATAAAGTT
>NZ_DBGBQB010000241.1:0-1594 GCF_048470075.1 Cetobacterium sp.
GTTTTCAATTGAGAAAAATCCAATTTAATATTTTTATTTAAAAAACAATTTTTGAATAAGTGAAAATATTGTTTATAAAAATTCCATGATCAATTCCAATTGAATTGCATTTGCAAAATTGGAATTCTTTTTTTTTGAATAGGATATAAAAAATCTTTACAAATAGGACATATTACTCCTTCAATTATCATAAAAATCCTCCACAAATTTAAGATTATTTAAATAAGTTATTCCAAATTGTTTGCCAAAATCCAATCAAGTAAGTTGTTTCAGCTTCCAACTTTTGGGGAACAGTTCTTTTTTCTGCGTCTTGAATGTATAAAGCGTTATCTTTTTTATCAAAATAAAACTTTGCTTTTCCCCTCTGAACTCTGTCTATTTGCATAAGCTTTTCATAAATTTTACTCTCTCTAACTATTAATTTTTTGTTATAATTAAGATTTGTTACCCAAATGAAGATATTGACGTCCATTTTCTTTATTATAAAACTCTTTAGTAGTTTGAAAATCATTAAAAGCTTCCTTCCAATCATTAGAACAATAAATTCCTTTTGTTAAAGCTCCTTTTTTATAGCTTCTACATCATCAGAATAATGACTTTTTTAGCTATTTGATTAAGGTTATTTGAAGCTATTTTTAGAGTTCTAAAAACCTCCTTTAATGTTGTGTCGTATTCTTTATATCTGTAGTTAAATTTTTTCTTAAAAGTTCTCTAAAAAATTGGTTTTGAGTACACTCCAAAACTTTGTGTTATTCTACTAATAAATTGTAATCATATTCATCAAGTCTTACTGTTAATTTTTTTATCTTTTCAACTCCTTTAAAAATTAAATAAAAAGTACCCATTTTTATAGGGAAGTTTTTATTTAACTTATGGGAGGGAGTAAAAGGGGGCTATGCCCCACCTTTACAAGTTCTACTTTGATGACTAAAACTAAGTTTTTCGGCAACGGTAGAAGTAACAAGTATCTTAGACGAAAATATAAAGAACTTCGTAAGAAACTTGGTAAAGCTAAAAAATTAAATGCTATCAAGCGTATCAATGACAAAGAATCAAGAATAATGAAAGATATAAACCATTCAAGAGTGTCCTGTTTGTCATACTCATAATAGGATTAATACGAGAGAATACAAGTGTGCTTGTGGATATAAAAACACACAGGGATAGAGTTGGAGCATACAATATAGCTCAAAAATCTAACTTAGATGGTAAAAGTCTAAGTGCCTAAGAAACTACACGTTCTGTCTTAGGAAGGGTGCTGACATACCCTAAACTTAAAGTCATACTAGACTATCAGAAATGAACTGTCCTTTAATCATTTAAGAATCCCACGACTGAAGTCGTGTGGAGTGTCAATAGATTTATTTATATTAACAGACGAAGAGTTAAATTCTATTATAGAACTTTTTTATATTTTCTCGGGGCAATCTTTTTAGTTTTCAGTTCCTTGCGAGGGAGTTTCCCAAATTTAGTGTAAATTGTAAAAATTAAATATATATATTTTACCTTCTTGGCTATTAATTTGTATAATTAAATTAGTAACTGAGGAGGTTTTTTTATGGCTAGAAAAAATTCAGAAGTAAATCCACTTGTT
>NZ_DBGBQB010000242.1:0-4005 GCF_048470075.1 Cetobacterium sp.
GTCAAACATAGCTACTACTTTATGTCCAATACCCAATAGATTATTTCTATTGTAATATTTTGCTATATCCTCAAATAGATCAAAAGGTCTTTTATAATAGTTCTCTACTATATATTTTATTGAGTGTTTAAATTTTTCTGAATTATAGTAGTAATCTAACATTTTTTCAATATTTTTTAATTTTACCAACTCTTCATATTTTATAAAGCAATTTGAAAGTACCTCATAAGGTGGAAACTCAATATATTTATAGTCATATTTTTCAATCTCCCTTGAGATCTTTGTTCCACTTAATATCTTCAAAAATCCAAGTTGAATCATCTCAGAATCTAAATCATATACATAGTCAAAAGAGTCTTTAAAACTTTCATATGTATCATATGGTAACCCTGCTATTAAGTCCACATGTAGATGGATATTTTTAGATATTGCCTTAATATTATTCTTTAATCTCTCCAATAGGTTTCTTCTATTTATACTATCCATAGTTTCTTTATTTATACTTTGAACACCTATTTCAAATTGAAAATATCCCTCTGGAACTTTTTTTAAAAATTCAATAATCTCTTCATCAAAAATATTTGCATTTATTTCAAAATGGAATGTTATTCCCTCTCTATAATTTTCTAGTAGATACTCCCAAATTCCAAGATATCTATCTTTTTTTAAGTTGTATGTTCTATCTACAAATTTTAGTAGTTCCACACCTGAATCTAAGAATTTTTTTAAATCTTTTTTTACTCTATCTAGAGATAGATATCTCACTCCCTTATCTATTGATGATAAGCAGTATGAGCAACTAAACGGACAACCTCTACTAGATTCATAATATAAGATTTTTATATTCTCCTTTAACTCCTTTTCGCTGTAAGGAAAAGGTATTATATCTAAGTTTTCTATTGGATACTCATCTCCAATATATATGTATTCTCCATCTCTTAATGTGGCAACACCTCTTTGAATCTTATCCTCATTGGTCAAAAAGTTTAAAATAACTTTCTCGCCCTCTCCAACTAATATAAAATCAATTGAACTATTTTCCATCAGGGATTCTTTTGCATTATAGCTAACCTCAGGACCTCCCAATGTTATTGTTATGCTAGGCATAATTTTTTTTAACTCTTTTATTATTCTAAATACATACTCTTTATTCCAGATATAAGTTGAAAATATATAGTGGTTGGCATTTAGATTAAATAGATCTGTTATTATACTCTGAATTTGATTGTTTATATTCGTTTCATATATATCTATTTTTAAATCACTATATTTTTCTACATAACTTTTTAAATATCTAATTGCTAAATTAGTATGAATAAATTGACTATTTATACCAACTAAAACTGTTTTTTCCATAATACTACTCTCCTAATCAGTTCTTACTTTTCTTTTGAATCTCTAGATGCTCTTTATATGTTTTTGTAAATGTGTGTTTTCCATTACTAGTTACTACAAAAAATAGATAATCTGTATTGGCTGGCTTTAAGGCTGCCATAACAGAGTTATAATCTGGATTGGATATAGGTGCCGGCGGTAGCCCTTTGTACATATAGGTATTATATGGTGAATCTATTTTTAAATCTTTATAGTACATCCTTCTTTTACTGTAGTCATAGGCATAGTTTACCGTCGCATCTGAGCCTAAATTCATCCCTTTTTTTAAACGATTGTAGAAAACTGAGGCCATCAATGGTTTTTCCTCTTTTAATTGTGCCTCTCTTTCAATAATTGAAGCCATAATTAACTGCTCATAAAATCTTTTTTTATCCGGATACTGCTCAGGAGGAAATCTCTTAATAAACTCTTTTGTCATAGCCTTTACAATCTCAGTCTCATTTGTATCAACTGAAAGATAGTAAGTTTCAGGATATAAATACCCTTCAAAATTTCCATTTGGTGTCAAATAAGGAAAATCCTTTATATTTGCCAAGGCTTTTTTTAAACCATCCTCTGTTCCAATACCTCTATCTTGTAGGAGTTTTCCAATCTCTTTTATTGAATACCCCTCTGGAATCGTTAAAATAGTATACTTAACTTTCCCCTCTTCCATCATTTGAAGTATGTCCGCATAGGAGTATTTTCCATTGAATTCATAAAATCCAGCCTTAATATTTTTTCCTGAATTTTTCTCATATTTTAAAAATATCTTAAAAATTAGTGAATCTTCAATACCCAATTTATTAAAAACGCTATTTAAACTCATTCCCTGTTTTAGATTTACTTGTATGTTATAATCTTTTTTCTCTGCAACTTTTATTGAATAAAATTTAAAAAGAGCCGTAGGTATCGCTAATATCAAAAATAACAATATCAAGATTTTCTTTTTCATAACACTCTCCCATTTTTATGTTGAAAAAAGCTGTACTTTGGTTTCCCTAGTTACAGCTTTTTTATTTTTTTATTCAATTACTTTCTTGATTGTTTTGCTTTCTCGATTAAAGGTTTTCTTCCTTTTCTATCTCTTTGGAAAACATCAATTATAGTCTCTGCCTCTACAAATGGAACAGAAACAAATGAGAAGTTTTCATATACTTCTACACCTTTTAATTTTGACTCATGAACTTTAGCTTTTTTAGATATTAAATCAACTAATTTTCTTGGTGTCATTTTATCTTTTTTACCAAGAGCGATAAACAGTCTTGTCTTACCTGTTTTTTCGATTGAAACGCTCTCTATATCAGAGTAGTTAGTCTCTTCTAACTCTTCATCATAACAATTTTTTAATATAGCAGCTATTATCTCTATTGGAGTGGCTTCTTGACTTAATAACTCCTTTGCCATATCGTAATATGACTCAGCATCTCCATTTGATATGATATCCTTTACTCCATCAAATAATCTTGTCTTTTTAGCTAAGATTACATCTTTCACTCCAGGAACTTGCTCTTTTTTGATCTCTGTCTTTGTTATTCTCTGAATTTGAAGTAACTTTCTATACTCAGATGGAGTTATGAAAGTTATAGCAGTTCCTTGCTTACCTGCTCTTCCTGTTCTACCGATTCTATGTACATAACTCTCTGCCTCTTGAGGAATTGCATAGTTTATAACATGAGAAAGATCATTTACGTCTATTCCTCTTGCCGCTACGTCTGTTGCAATAAGAATGTTTAAGTTTTTATTTTTAAATCTTCTTAAAGTAACCTCTCTATGATTTTGGCTGATATCTCCGTGTAGTCCTTCAACATCATAACCTCTATCTTGTAGCTTTCCTACAAGTTCATTTACATCATTTTTAGTTCTACAGAACACTATTCCATAGAAATCTAATTCGATATCAATTATTCTGCAAAGTGCTTCAAATTTATCTTTCTCTTTTACTTCAAAGTAAATTTGCTCTGTTAAGTTTGTTGTTAACTCTTTCTTCTTAACTGCTAATACTTCATGCTCTCTCATATGAGATTTAGCTATTTTTAAGATTTCTGATGGCATAGTTGCTGAGAAAAATAACATTCTTTTATCCTCATTAGTTTGAGTTAAAATCTGTTCTATATCCTCAACGAATCCCATATTTAACATCTCATCAGCTTCATCTAATATGAAGTAATCGATATTGTTAAGTTTTAAAACTTGTCTGTTCATTAAATCCATTACTCTTCCAGGAGTACCAACAACTATATCAACACCTTTATTAAGTTGTCTTTTTTGTTGCTCTAATGATTGTCCTCCATAAACTGGAATTATTTTTAATCTTCTTCCGTGTGCTAAAGAGTTCATCTCTTCAGCTACTTGAACTGCTAACTCTCTTGTTGGTGCCAATATTATAGCCTGTACATACCCTGTACTCTTCTCTATTTTTTCAAGAATTGGTAAAGAGAAAGCTGCTGTTTTCCCTGTTCCTGTTTGTGCTTGACCAATTATGTCTTTGTCTCCGTTTAATAATGCTGGTATAGTTAAAGCCTGTATCGGACTTGGCTGTTCAAAACCTTTTTTTTCTAGAGGCTTTAAAGTTTTTTCAGTTAAACCTAAATCTCTAAATGTTAATATTTTTTCCATATTCACTTCCTT
>NZ_DBGBQB010000243.1:0-1762 GCF_048470075.1 Cetobacterium sp.
GCTATACTTCTTCACAGAAACAAATAATAAATAATATGGAGGTAATTTTTATGGTTATGATGTTAATTCAATTAATTGAGAAAAATCCTAACGTTCCAATAGCACAGGTTATTTCTCATTTCTATCCAGTTATTGATTTTGTTGAAGATGAGGATAGAATTTATTTAGCAAACAAAACAATATGTATTGCAAAAACTAAAGAAGGGAATTTAATTAACCTTCATGAATGGTATTGTAGTACTCTGTTATCTGAATATATTATTCAGTTTTATCCTTGTAGAAGGCCATTTTCAAATTTTAACTATGGAGTGATTATAAAACCAACTTTTCAAAAGTTTGATAGAACAGCAGCCAATAGTAGTTACTATATTCAAATACTTGCAGCAAATTATCTTGGAAAAGGAGTGGTTAATAAATTAAAGGATAATCAAATTGGAATTTTAAATGGAAGATTAGTTCTAACAGATTATAGTAATTTTATACCTTTTATATTTTGGAACTTTCCATTAACTTGTTCTTGTGGTCATCTTATTTTAGGATCACTTGAACCTTTTTGTTTACAATGTGGAATTATTGATTTGAATAAAGATTCAACTTTAAATATTATTGATTTTTCGAATAAAGATTTTTTACAAAAACATTATCTTGGAGGATTTTAAAATGAATTTAACACTATTTGATTTATATTTTGAGGCATTAGGAATTGATATTAAAAGCTTTACTATTACGGATAATCTAATTAGATTCATTAGAGTTTTTCCATTGTTAATAGAACATTTTCATATGTTAGAACAAGGTCCACCTAATACAGGAAAGTCTTATATTTCAAAAGTCTTTCCAGAGAATTTTGAAATGGTTAAAGCTATTACAACAGCTAAGATTTTTGGAAGTATTTCAGGAAAAGAAGGGTATATATCTAATAAAAATAATGCAATTTTCTTTGATGAAATTTCTAATTTGAATCAATCAGATATACCAACTGACTTAAAAAGTGCTTTAAAAAGTTATTTAAACGGAGATACTTTTTCTAGGGGTAACGATGAAATTCTACAAACTACTTCATGTTATTTTGCAGGAAATACATCAGATGATATACAAAATAAACTTGATATAAGCCCTGTATATTATAATAAGGATTCTTTAAGTAATTTGCCAGAATTCTTTTTAGAAAATGCTATGATAGAAAGACTTATTTGGTTACCAGGATGGTTATTAAGTAAAACTCAAGAAAAAAATTTACTATTTAACTCAAATAGTGAAAAAGCATTAGAAGAAATAAAAGATTTTATTAAAAAGAATAGAACTGCTGAAAATAAAGAAGTTAAAATACCTTTTACAACTAACACTAGAGATTGTAAAAAGGCAAGAAAATTGATTACAGGATTAATTATAAGCTTATATAACGGAGACTTCAAATCAAATAATATAAACGAAGTCATAGAATTTAGTAAATTTATTGTAAATTTAGGATATGGTAAGTATTCTAAATTTTGGGAAACACATGACGGTAAAAAATTTATAAGTAATTTCTTAGAAATTTATTTACCTATAAACTCCACAATAGACAGAATTTTTTTCTATAATGACAGAGTTTTAGTTGTAACAAAAGAGAACCCAAATAAAATATATAAGATTGCTATTAATAAGTATGGAGTATTAGAAAATCAAAAAGAAATTAACTTTTATAATAATAAAAAGGAGTTTTCTAACCTAATTGCCCATATTGAAAAAACAGATGATTTATTTATTGTAGCTATTCAAG
>NZ_DBGBQB010000244.1:0-32227 GCF_048470075.1 Cetobacterium sp.
GGTATACGTATTAACTAAGGAAGAGGGAGGAAGACATACTCCATTCTTCTCAGGATACAGACCACAGTTCTACTTCAGAACTACAGATATAACTGGAGCAATCAACTTACCTGAGGGAGTAGAGATGGTAATGCCAGGAGACAACATTGAGATGACAGTGGAATTAATCCACCCAATCGCAATGGAGCCAGGATTAAGATTCGCGATCAGAGAGGGAGGAAGAACAGTAGCTTCTGGAGTTGTTGCAGAAATTACTAAGTAATCTTACTTAAACTAAGTGAAAATTAGTTCATATAGAAGGGGACTTCGTCCCCTTTTATATTCTTATAAACACTAGATAAAAAAACTTTTAAATAAAAACAAAAAACATTTGCTTTTTGTAAAAAATATGATATAATTACCAGAGTGTACAAAAGAATTATTTAATTCTTTTAATCGAAACTTTTAAGGAGGTGCGAAAAGTAAAATGGCTTCTAACAAGTTAAGAATTTACTTAAAAGCTTATGATCACACTTTATTAGATCAATCAGCTAAGAAAATAGTAGAAGTAGCAAAGAAATCTGGAGCAGAAATTGCAGGACCTATGCCACTACCTACAAAGATTAAAAAATATACTGTACTAAGATCAGTACACGTAAACAAAGACTCGAGAGAGCAATTCGAGATGAGAGTGCACAGAAGAATGGTAGAGATTAAAAACTCTAACCCTAAGACAATTGCTTCTTTAACAGCAGTTAACTTACCAGCTGGTGTTGGAATCGAAATAAAGCAAGCTTAATTGTTTTAATGAAAAGATTCTGAGAAAAAAGCAGACGGCTGATTTTCGGGTAATTTGATGCTAATTGAAGAATTAAATTATCCTTACAGAATAATACAAGTTGGCGTTTTTTTTTAAAGAAAAAGTGGTGGAACCACGAGGGCAAGTTGTCAACCAATATATTATTTGATGGAGGTAAAACACATGTCAGGAATTTTAGCAAAAAAAATTGGAATGACTCAAATTTTCGAAGATGGAAAATTTATTCCAGTTACAGTTGTTGAAGCTGGACCTAACTATGTTCTTCAAAAGAAGACTGTAGAGAATGATGGATACACAGCTTTACAATTAGGATTTGATGAGAAAAAAGAAAAAAATACTACAAAGCCATTAATGGGAATTTTTAACAAAGCTGGTGTAAAGCCATTAAGATTTGTTAAAGAGTTAAAAGTTGATTCAGTAGAAGGAATCGAACTTGGACAAGAGATCAAAGTAGATGCTTTAGCAGAGGTTGCTTTCGTAGACATTACAGGAACTTCAAAAGGTAAAGGAACATCAGGAGTTATGAAGAGACATAACTTCAGTGGAAACAGAGCTTCTCACGGTGTTTCTAGAAACCACAGACTTGGAGGATCTATTGGAATGTCGTCTTGGCCTGGAAAAGTTCTTAAGAACAAAAGAATGGCTGGACAATATGGAAATACAACTGTAACAGTTCAAAACTTAAAAATTGTTAAAGTTGACGCAGAAAACAACTTACTACTAATTAAAGGTGCAGTACCTGGTCCAAAGAACGGATATATCGTTGTTAAACCAGCTGTGAAGAAATAATTAGTTAGTAGATGAGGAAGGAGGAAAATAATGGCAGTTTTAAACATATATGACTTAGCAGGAAACCAAACTGGTACTGTAGAAGTTAAAGATTCTGTATTCGGAATCGAGCCTAATCAAGCAGTATTACACGAAGTATTAACTGCAGAGTTAGCAGCTGCTAGACAAGGAACTGCAGCTACTAAAACTAGAGCTATGGTTAAAGGTGGAGGAAGAAAGCCTTTCAAACAAAAAGGAACTGGAAGAGCTAGACAAGGTTCTATCAGAGCTCCACACATGGTAGGTGGAGGAGTAACATTCGGACCACAACCAAGATCATATGAGAAAAAAGTAAACAAAAAAGTAAGAAACCTTGCTTTAAGATCAGCACTTTCTGCGAAAGTTGCTGCTGGAGAGATCTTAGTTCTTGATGGAACTGTAGATGCTCCAAAAACAAAAACAATAATCGCTTTAACAAATGCTTTAACAGCAACTACAAAGCAATTATTCGTTGTAAATGACCTTGCTACAGAAGCTGATTACAACTTATACTTATCAGCTAGAAACTTAGAGAACGCAGTAGTTCTTCAACCAAATGAGATTGGAGTTTACTGGTTATTAAAGCAAGAGAAAGTTATCGTAACTAAGGAAGCGTTAACGACAATCGAGGAGGTGCTTGCATAATGACTGCTTACGATATCGTAAAGAAGCCTGTAATCACTGAAAAAACTGAAATTTTAAGAAGAGATTACAACAAGTACACATTTGAGGTAAGTCCTAAAGCAAATAAAGTTGAGATTAGAAAAGCTATCGAAACTATATTTAACGTAAAAGTTGAATCTGTAGCTACAATCAACGTAAAGCCAGTTACTAAGAGACATGGAATGAAGCTTTACAAAACTCAAGCTAAGAAAAAAGCTATTGTTAAATTAGCTGCTGGGAACACAATAACTTACTTCGCAGAAGTATAATTGAAAAATAATTAGAGGTTTAGTTCTTTATATATAAAAAGGATAAAGCTAAAGATAATTATAGGTCAGGAAATTTTGGAGGTTAACAAAATGGCAATTAGAAAGTTAAATGCTATAACTAATGGTACTAGACACATGTCTAGATTAGTTAACGAAGATTTAGATAAAGTTAGACCTGAAAAGTCTTTAACTACTCCATTAAAATCTGCTTATGGTAGAGATAACTATGGACACAGAACTTGTAGAAATAGAGACAAGGGACACAAAAGACTTTACAGAATCATCGACTTTAAAAGAAATAAATTAGATGTACCTGCAAAGGTAGTATCACTAGAGTACGATCCAAATAGAACTGCAAACATTGCATTATTATCGTACGCTGACGGAGAGAAGAGATATATTCTTGCTCCAAAGGGACTTAAGAAAGGTGACATCGTAATGGCTGGTTCAAATGCTGAAATAAAGCCAGGAAACGCTCTTAAATTAAAAGAGATGCCTGTTGGATCACAGATTCACAACGTTGAGTTACAAAGAGGAAAGGGTGGACAATTAGTTAGATCTGCAGGAACTGCAGCAAGACTAGTTGCAAAAGAAGGAACTTACTGTCACGTTCAGTTACCATCAGGTGAGTTAAGATTAATTCACGGAGAATGTATGGCAACTATCGGTGAAGTAGGAAACTCTGAGCACAGCCTAGTTTCACTAGGTAAAGCTGGAAGAAATAGACACAAAGGAAGAAGACCTCACGTTAGAGGATCTGTAATGAACCCTTGTGATCACCCACATGGTGGAGGAGAAGGTAAAGCTCCAGTTGGAAGAAAATCTCCTATGACTCCTTGGGGTAAACCAGCTCATGGTGTTAAGACAAGAGGAAGAAAAACTTCAGACAAGTTTATCGTAAGAAGAAGAAACGAAAAGTAATTTTCGAGAGGAGGCTAATAGGTAATGGCTAGATCATTAAAAAAAGGACCTTTTTGTGACCACCACTTAATGAAAAAAGTTGAGGAAGCAGTAGCTACTGAGAATATAAAAGCGGTAATAAAGACTTGGTCTAGAAGATCAACAATATTCCCTAACTTTATAGGATTAACATTTGGTGTTTACAATGGTAAAAAGCACATACCAGTTCACGTAACTGAGCAAATGGTTGGACATAAACTAGGAGAGTTTGCACCAACTAGAACATACTATGGTCACGGTGTAGACAAAAAGAAAAAGAAAAAATAATCGATTTTAAATTAATAAATTGATAGTAGGAAAAGGAGGTTGGACTAGTGGAAGCTAGAGCAATAACTAGATTCGTAAGATTATCTCCAAGAAAAGCTAGACTTGTAGCAGACTTAGTGAGAGGAAAATCAGCATTAGAAGCTTTAGATACGTTAGAGTTTACTAACAAAAAAGCAGCTAGATTTATAAAGAAAACACTAGCATCAGCAATTGCTAATGCAACTAACAACTTCAACATGGATGAGGAGAAGTTAGTAGTATCAACTATAATGATAAATGACGGACCAGCGCTTAAGAGAATAATGCCAAGAGCGATGGGAAGAGCAGATATAATAAGAAAACCAACAGCACACATTGTTGTGGCAGTGTCTGAAAAGTAGTAAGGAGGTAAGACTGTGGGACAAAAAGTAGACCCTAGAGGACTGAGACTTGGAATAACAAGAACTTGGGATTCTATCTGGTATGCAGATAAAAAAGAATACGCAAAGTTCTTCCATGAAGATACAAAGATCAGAGAAATGATCAAAAAGAACTACTTCCACGCGGGAATTTCGAAGGTAAAAATCGAGAGAACTTCTCCATCACACGTTGTAGTTTTAATACACACAGCTAAAGCTGGAATAATCATCGGAAGAAAAGGTTCTGAAATAGAATCATTAAGAGCTAAACTTGAAGCAATGACTGGAAGAAAAGTTACAGTTAAAGTTCAAGAGGTTAAAGAGTTTAACAAAGATGCAACTTTAGTTGCAGAAAACATCGCTACATCTATCGAGAAGAGGGTAGCTTATAAGAGAGCAGTAAGCCAAGCTGTTATGAGAGCAATGAAAGCAGGAGCAAAAGGAATCAAAGTTATGGTTTCTGGAAGATTAAATGGTGCTGAGATCGCAAGATCTGAGTGGGTAGTAGAAGGAAAAGTACCTCTACACACATTAAGAGCAGATATCGACTACGCTACAGCTACAGCTCACACAACATATGGAGCTCTTGGAATCAAAGTTTGGATCTTCCACGGTGAAGTACTTCCAACTAAGAAGGAAGGAGGGGAAGCGTAATCATGTTAATGCCTAAAAGAACAAAACATAGAAAAATGTTTAGAGGAAGAATGAAGGGTACAGCTCAAAGAGGTAACACTGTTGCTTTCGGAGATTACGGATTACAAGCCCTTGAGCCAGCATGGATAACAAACAGACAGATCGAGTCTTGTAGAGTTGGAATCAACAGAACATTCAGAAGAGAAGGTAAAACTTTTATTAGAATATTCCCTGATAAGCCAATCACTGCTAGACCAGCTGGAGTAAGAATGGGTAAAGGTAAAGGAAACGTAGAAGGTTGGGTAGCAGTAGTAAAACCTGGAAGAATAATGTTCGAGGTATCTGGTGTTACTGAAGAGAAAGCAATAGCAGCTTTAAGAAAAGCTTCTATGAAACTTCCTATCAGATGTAAGATTGTAAAAAGAGAGAATGGTGGTGAGAACTAATGAGAGCTAAGGAAATAAGAGAAATATCTACTGAAGACTTAGTAGTAAAGTGTAAAGAGCTTAAGGAAGAACTTTTCAACCTAAAGTTTCAACTTTCATTAGGACAAGTAACTAACACTGCTAAGATTAGAGAAGTAAGAAGAGAGATCGCAAGAATAAACACTATATTAAACGAAAGATAATTAAATCTTAGTAAAAAATATAGATTCTTAAGAAGAGGAGGTCAAAATCTTGAGAAACGAGAGAAAAGTAAGAGAAGGAATCGTTGTTTCTGATAAGATGGACAAGACGATAGTTGTTGCTATCGAAACAATGGTATTACACCCAATCTACAAAAAGAGAGTTAAGAAGACTATGAAGTTCAAGGCACATGACGAGAACAACGTAGCTCAAACTGGAGATAAAGTAAGAATCATGGAAACTAGACCATTATCTAGAGATAAGAGATGGAGACTAGTTGATATTATAGAGAAAGCTAGATAATAATCCAAATTATTGTTGAGAGGAGGATAATTTAATGGTACAACAACAAACTATCCTTAATGTTGCTGATAACTCAGGAGCTAAAAAACTTATGGTTATAAGAGTTCTTGGAGGATCTAGAAGAAGATTCGGAAGAATCGGTGACATTGTTGTGGCATCAGTTAAGGAAGCAATACCTGGTGGAAACGTTAAAAAAGGAGACGTAGTAAAGGCAGTTATTGTTAGAACTAAAAAAGAGTTAAGAAGAGAAGATGGATCATATATTAAATTTGATGATAACGCAGCTGTTATCTTAAATAACAATAATGAACCAAGAGCAACAAGAATATTCGGACCAGTTGCAAGAGAATTAAGAGCTAAAGACTTCATGAAGATAGTTTCACTAGCTCCAGAAGTAATATAATTGAGAGAGGAGGCTAATTGTCGTGGCTAAACCTAAGATTAAATTTGTACCAGAGTCATTACATGTAAAAACTGGAGATACAGTTTACGTAATATCTGGAAAAGATAAAGGAAAAACAGGTAAGGTTTTAAAAGTATTCCCTAAAAAAGGAAAGATCGTTGTTGAGAACATCAACATGGTTACAAAGCATATGAAACCTTCACAAATAAACCCACAAGGTGGAGTTGTAACTAAACCAGCTCCAATGTTCTCTTCAAAAGTAATGCTATTTGATGAGAAAGCTGGTAAACCAACAAGAGTTGGATACAAGTTCGTGGACGGTAAAAAAGTAAGATACTCTAAAGTATCTGGAGAAACTTTATAAGAGAGGAGGAGAACGTAAGTGTCTAAATACGTTTCTAGATATCATAAGTTATATAACGAAACAATAATTGCTAACTTAATGAAAGAGTTAGGATTATCAAACGTTATGGAATGTCCAAAATTAGACAGAATCGTTGTTAACATGGGAGTAGGAGAGGCAACTCAAAACTCTAAATTAATCGATTCTGCAATGGCTGATTTAGCAATAATCACAGGACAAAAACCAGTTGTAAGAAAAGCAAAAAAATCAGAAGCTGGATTTAAGTTAAGAGAAGGAATGCCAATCGGTGCAAAAGTTACTTTAAGAAAAGAGAGAATGTACGATTTTCTAGATAGATTAGTAAATGTAGTTCTTCCAAGAGTAAGAGACTTCGAAGGAGTTCCAGCGGATTCATTCGACGGAAGAGGAAACTACTCTTTAGGATTAAGAGATCAATTAGTTTTCCCTGAGATCGAGTTTGATAAAGTTGACAAGCTTTTAGGAATGTCTATCACTATAGTATCTTCAGCTAAAACAGATGAAGAAGGAAGAGCTTTACTTAAGGCATTCGGAATGCCTTTCAAAAAGTAAATAGTGAGGAGGTTAATAATAAATGGCTAAAAAGTCAATGATCGCTAGAGAAGTTAAAAGAGCAACTTTATGCGACAAATATGCTGAAAAAAGAGCTGAGCTGAAGAAGAGAGTAAATGAGGGAGATATGGAAGCTATGTTTGAGCTAAACAAATTACCTAAAAACTCTTCAGAAGTTAGAAAGAAAAATAGATGTCAATTAGATGGAAGACCAAGAGGATTCATGAGAGAATTCGGAATTTCGAGAGTTAAGTTCAGACAACTAGCTGGTGCTGGACTTATCCCAGGTGTAAAGAAATCATCTTGGTAATTGATGAAAGGAGGATTTAATACATGTTTTTAACAGATCCAATTGCAGATATGTTAACAAGAGTTAGAAATGCAAATGCTGTAATGCATGAGAAAACAGATGTTCCTCACTCTAACATAAAAGAGAGAATCGCTGAGATTTTAAAAGAAGAGGGATATATTTCTAACTATAAGATAGTAACAGATGGAAATAAAAAGAATATAAGAGTATACTTAAAGTATGACGGAAAAGAAAGAGTAATCAAAGGAATAAAGAGAATATCTAAGCCAGGAAGAAGAGTTTATTCTTCTGTAGAAGATATGCCAAGAGTATTATCAGGTTTAGGAATCGCTATTGTTTCTACTTCTAAAGGAATCGTAACTGATAGAGTAGCTAGAAGAGAGAACATTGGTGGAGAAATTCTTGCATTCGTTTGGTAATAACTAGGAGGTAGCCATATGTCAAGAGTAGGTAAGAAGATCATAGTGGTACCTGCTGGGGTAGAAGTTACATTAGCTGCAGGAAACGTAGTTACTGTAAAAGGACCTAAAGGTACTTTAACTAAAAAATTTAACGAAGAGTTAACAATAAATGTAGAAAACAATGAGGTTACAGTTGCAAGACCAAACGATTTACCAGCTGTAAGAGCTATACACGGAACTACAAGAGCACTTATAAACAACATGGTTGTTGGAGTATCTGAAGGTTTCAAGAAAACTCTTACACTTGTTGGAGTTGGTTACAGAGCTACTGAGAAAAATGCTGGATTAGAGATGGCTTTAGGTTATTCTCACCCAGTTATAATCGATGCTGTTGAAGGAATCAAAATGACAGTTGAGAAAAATACAACTATCCACATTGAAGGTATAGAGAAAGATGTAGTAGGACAAGTTGCTGCTGACATCAGATCTAAGAGAGCTCCAGAGCCTTACAAAGGAAAAGGAGTTAAGTATTCTGACGAAGTAATCAGAAGAAAAGAAGGTAAGAAATCATAATACTAACTAAAAAATGTTAGTGTGCTGAGAATAAGGAGGTTAAAAAGTTGTTTAAGAAAGTTAATAGAGACGCTATTAGAAGAAGAAAGCACTTATCTATCAGAAACAAGATTTCTGGTACAGCTGAGAGACCAAGACTTTCTATATATAGATCAAACAACAACATCTTTGCTCAATTAGTTGATGACGTAAATGGAGTAACTTTAGTTTCTGCATCTACTATCGATAAAGAGATCAAAGGGAATGTAAAGCACGGTGGAAACATCGAGTCTGCTAAGCTAGTTGGAAAAGCAATTGCTGAGAGAGCTGTAGCAAAAGAAATATCTGTTATCGTATTTGACAGATCTGGATATAAATACACAGGAAGAGTAGCTGCCCTTGCAGAGGCTGCAAGAGAAGCAGGACTTAAATTCTAATTCTTGTAGAGAGGAGGACTTCACTTGTCTAAGTTAGTTAAAGAAGAAAAACAATTTCAAGAGAAATTATTAAAGATTTCTAGAGTTTCTAAGACAACTAAAGGAGGAAGAACTATATCTTTCTCAGTTTTAGCTGCTGTAGGAGACGCTGAAGGAAACGTAGGAATAGGACTAGGAAAAGCGAATGGTGTACCTGATGCAATCAGAAAAGCAATCGCTTCAGCTAAGAAAAACATGGTAAAGGTTTCATTAAAAGGAACTACTATTCCTCATGAGATAGTTGGTAAGTGGGGAGCTACATCAATTTGGATGGCACCGGCTTACGAAGGTACTGGAGTTATCGCAGGATCATCTTGTAGAGAGATTCTTGAGTTAGCAGGAGTACACAATATCCTTACAAAAATAAAAGGATCAAGAAACAAGCACAACGTTGCAAGAGCTACAATTGAAGGTTTAGCAGCATTAAGATCTGCTGAAGAAGTTGCAGCTTTAAGAGGAAAAGAAGTTAAGGAAATCTTAAGCTAGGAGGTAAAAAAAGATGGCAAAGCTTAGAATAGAGCTTGTAAAAAGCATAATCGGAAGAAAGCCTAACCATATAGCAACTGCAAAGTCGCTAGGGCTTAAGAAGATGAATGATGTTAGAGAGCATAACGTGACTCCTGAATTAATGGGAAAAATCGCTCAAATTTCTTACCTAATAAAAGTAGAGGAGGTGCAATAATCAATGAAATTAAATGAATTAAAGCCTTCTGTACCAAGAAAAGCTAGAAAAAGAATCGGAAGAGGAGAGTCTTCAGGATTAGGAAAGACTGCAGGAAAAGGAAGCAATGGTCAAAACTCTAGAGCAGGAGGAGGGGTAAAACCTTACTTCGAGGGTGGACAAATGCCTTTATACAGAAGAACTCCAAAGAGAGGATTCTCTAACGCTATATTCAGAAAAGATTATGCAGTAATAAACTTATGTGATTTAAATAGATTCGAAGAGGGAACAGAGGTAACTCCAGAGTTATTAGTAGCTGCTGGTGTAATCAAGAAAACTCTTGCTGGAATCAAAGTTTTAGGAAACGGAGAGCTAGAGAAGAAAGTATCTGTAAAAGCTCACAAAGTTTCTGCTTCTGCAAAAGCAGCTATCGAGGCAAAAGGTGGATCTGTAGAGATTCTTGAAGTTAAAACTTTTGCTGATGTAGCAAAAAATAACAAGTAATTTATAGACTAGTTATTTCAATGTGAGGTGAAGAATTTTGGGTTTAATTGAAAAGTTTGAAACGAAGCTTAGAGGTATATTTAAAATTCCGGAACTGAGAGAGAGAATCATCTTCACCTTATTAATGTTCCTAGTAGCTAGGGTAGGGACATATATCCCTGCTCCTGGTGTGGACATTGATCGTTTAGCTCAAATGACTGCACAAAGTGATTTACTAGGATATATTAATATGTTCTCAGGTGGGGCTTTCCAAAGAGTATCTATATTTGCATTGGGAATTGTACCATATATCAATTCATCAATTGTATTTAGTTTACTTGCTGTAATCATTCCAAAGATTGAAGAGATTCAAAAAGAGGGTGAGTCAGGAAGAAATAAGATTACTCAATGGACTAGATACCTAACTATTGTAATAGCTATAGTCCAAGGAATTGGAGTATGCACTTGGTTACAATCGGTAGGATTAGTAACAACACCAGGGTTTACATTTTTCTTAACAACAATAACAACTTTAACGGCAGGAACAATATTTTTAATGTGGGTAGGGGAACAGATATCTGTAAAAGGTATCGGTAATGGAGTTTCACTACTAATATTTTTAAATGTTATTTCAGGAGCCCCAGGAGCTGTTATTCAAACTATACAAGATATGAGAGGGAGTAAGTTTCTTATTCCTGTTTTGTTATTAGTGGGGGTTGCTGCAATTATAACAATTGCGGGAATTGTTGTATTCCAATTAGGGCAAAGAAAAATACCAGTTCACTATGTAGGGAGAGGATTTGCTGGAAATAATGGAATGGGTCAAAACTCATATATTCCATTGAAGTTAAATAGTTCAGGTGTTATGCCTGTAATTTTCGCTTCAGTGGTGATGATGATACCTTCTTTAATAGTAAACATGCTTCCCGGAGAGTTTTCTGGAAAGGTAATACTTGCTAGAATATTTGGTGACCAGCATCCTGTATATTTAATACTATATGCTGCTGTAATTATATTCTTCTCGTTCTTCTATACTTCAATAGTTTTCGATCCTGAAAAGGTTGCAGAGAACTTAAAACAAGGTGGAGGTACGATTCCAAGTATTAGACCTGGATCTGATACAGCTGATTATCTTGAAGGAGTTGTAACTAGAATAACTTGGGGTGGAGCTATATTTTTAGCTTTAATCGCAATTGCACCAATGGTACTATTTAAAGCTTTTGGACTGCCAATATTCTTTGGTGGAACAGGAATAATAATAGTAGTGGGAGTAGCTCTAGATACTGTACAACAGATAGATGCTCACCTTATCATGAAAGAGTATAAGGGATTTTTATAAAATCTTGGCACGGCATATGTCGTGCCCTTTTTATTTAAAAATATAAGGAGATGAAAGTAATGAATATAATGTTATTTGGAGCACCTGGTGCTGGAAAAGGAACACAAGCAAAATTCATAATTGATAAATATGGAATTCCACAAATCTCTACTGGAGATATGCTAAGAGCAGCGATAGCTGAAGGTACAGAGATGGGAATGGAAGCTAAAAAATTTATGGATGAAGGAAAATTAGTTCCAGATTCTACAATGATAGGAATAATTAAAGATAGATTATCACAAGAGGATTGCAAAAAAGGATTTATTTTAGATGGATTTCCAAGAACTTTAGCTCAAGCAGAGGCTCTAGAGGTATTATTAAAAGAGTTAAATATGAACTTAGACAAAGTTATATCTTTAAATGTTCCTGATGAGTTAATAGTGGGAAGAGTAGTAGGAAGAAGAGTATGTCCAAATTGTGGAGCATCTTTCCATATTGTAAATAATCCACCAAAAGTAGAGGGAAAATGTGATTATTGTGGTTCTGATTTAATTATCAGAAAAGATGACAATAAGGAAACTGTTGAAAAAAGATTATCTGCATATCATGAGCAAACAGCTCCATTATTCGACTTCTATTCAGAAAGAGGAGTAATGGTAGAGTTAGATGGAACTAAAGAGATAAATGAAATTGCAAAAGAGATCTTTAATATTTTAGGATAACTTTAGAAAACCAGAAAGGAAGATTATGGTTATAATAAAAACTAGAGAAGAGATAGAAAAAATCAAAAAACCATGTCAATTAATTGCAAGATTATATGCAGAGTATTTACCACAGTTTATAAAACCAGGTATTTCAACGCATGAGTTGAACAAATTAATTGAAAACTACTTGATAGATAATGGAGCAGAGCCAGCAACTATAGGTGTAGGTGGACCAATAAATCCATACCCTGCTGGGTCTTGTATATCTGTAAATGAAGAGGTAGTTCATGGGATTCCAAAAGAAAATAGAATTCTTCAAAATGGAGACATTGTAAGTGTTGACGTAGTAGCTAGAATGGATGGATTTTATGGAGATTCAGCAATAACTTTCCCAGTTGGAGAGATAGATGAAGAATCACAAAAATTGATAGATGTTACTAAAGAGGCGAGAAGAATTGGAATCGAGCAGGCATTTGCTGGAAACAGACTTGGAGATGTTGGAAACGCAATTCAAAAATATGTTGAATCAAATGGATTTACTGTAGTTAAAGATTTTGCTGGGCACGGAGTAGGAAAAGCTATGCATGAAGATCCTTGTATTCCAAACTATGGAAGAAAAGGTAGAGGAATTAAAATCGAGGAAGGAATGGTTTTAGCTATAGAGCCAATGGTGAATATTGGAACTTACAAAGTGAATATAACAGATGATGGATGGACAGTAGTAACAAGAGATGGAAAGCGATCAGCACACTTTGAACATACTGTCGCTATAATAGATGGAAAACCTGTTGTTTTAACTGAATTAGCTCAATAGAAATAACAAAAAATTATTAAAATTAAGCTAGACTTTTTGTAAAATAAATGTTAAAATAATATGAATTTCTGTTCGATAGGAGGTAATATGTCGAAAAAGGATGTTATCGAATTAGAAGGAACTATATTAGAGGCCCTTCCAAATGCGATGTTTAAGGTTGAATTAGAGAATGGACACACAATTTTAGGGCACATCTCTGGTAAAATGAGAATGAATTACATTAAGATTTTACCTGGAGATAAAGTAACGGTACAAATTTCTCCTTATGATTTATCTAGGGGAAGAATAGTATACAGAAAAAAGTAAAGTTATGATCACGAGAGGAGGTAATTAAGTGAAAGTAAGAGTATCAATTAAGCCTATTTGTGACAAATGTAAAGTTATCAAGAGACACGGGAAAATCAGAGTAATCTGTGAAAACCCTAAGCACAAACAAGTACAAGGATAACTTGAAAAGTTTTGCAAACTAGTACTGACATGGGAAGTACTGTAAAGGTATGTTAGGCTGTAGAGCTAGTACTCGAAAGAGGCATACCGAGGAAAGTCTTAGTCAGTTAATATACTGACGGATATATAAAATTTTCGGAAGAGGAGGAAAAATTTTGGCTAGAATCGCAGGAGTAGATATTCCTAGAAACAAGAGAATAGAGATTGCTCTAACTTACGTTTATGGAATTGGAAAACCAACTTCACAAAAAGTATTAACAGAAGCAGGAGTAAACTTTGACACTAGAGTAAAGGATTTAACTGAAGAAGAGTTAAACAAAATCAGAGCCATTGTTGAAACTATCAAGGTAGAGGGAGATCTTAGAAAAGAGATCAGACTTGCAATAAAGAGACTTATGGACATCAGATGTTACAGAGGTTCAAGACACAAAATGAACTTACCAGTAAGAGGACAAAAGTCAAAAACAAATGCAAGAACTAGAAAAGGTCCTAAAAAACCTATAAAGAAATAGTTTTTAAGCTAATTGTAGTATAAAGAACGGAATTTTATCGTAAGGAGGTAGCTAAATTGGCTAAGAAGAAAGTAGCTAAAATCAAGAAGAAATTGAAAAATATTCCTAACGGAGTAGCTCATATACACTCAACTTTCAATAACACAATAGTAGCAATTACTGATGTGGAAGGTAAAGTAGTAAGCTGGAAATCAGGAGGAACTTCTGGTTTCAAGGGAACTAAAAAAGGAACTCCATTCGCAGCTCAAATCGCAGCAGAGCAAGCAGCTCAAATCGCAATGGAAAACGGAATGAAGAAGGTTGAAGTAAAAGTGAAAGGACCTGGATCAGGTAGAGAGGCATGTATCAGATCTCTACAGGCAGCAGGATTAGAGGTTACAAAAATAACTGATGTAACTCCAGTTCCACACAACGGATGTAGACCACCAAAAAGAAGAAGAGTGTAATAACACTGTTCTAAGCTCATTATCGTAGAAATTTATTAAGTGTAAGGAGGAACAATAAAGAGATGGCAAGAAATAGACAACCTGTTTTAAAGAAATGTAGAGCTCTTGGAATTGATCCAGTTATTTTAGGAGTTAACAAATCTTCTAATAGAGGGCCAAGACCAAATGCAAACAAAAAGCCTACAGAGTATGCAATTCAGTTAAACGAAAAGCAAAAAGCTAAATTTATATACAATGTAATGGAGAAGCAATTCAGAAAATTATATGATGAGGCTTCAAGAAAGGATGGAGTTACTGGTTTAACTTTAATCCAATACTTAGAGAGAAGATTAGAGAACGTAGTTTACAGACTAGGATTCGCTAAAACTAGAAGACAAGCTAGACAAATCGTGTCTCACGGACACATTGCTGTTAACGGAAGAAGAGTTAACATCGCATCTTATAGAGTAAAAGCAGGGGATGTAGTATCTGTAATTGAGAACTCAAAAAATATCGAGTTAATCAAATCTGCAGTAGAAGAGAAAACAGTTCCAGCATGGTTAGAGTTAGATAAAGCTAACTTCGCAGGAAAAGTTCTTCAGAACCCAACTAAAGACGATTTAGATTTCGATCTAAACGAAGCTTTAATAGTTGAGTTCTATTCAAGATAATAAATCCTTTGACAGGAGTTGATTAAATGTTAAAAATAGAAAAACATGCTAAGGGTATTAACATTACCGAATTAAAAACAAGTGACTTTTCAGGTCAATATGTTATAGAGCCTTTATATAGAGGATATGGACATACAATTGGTAATGCTTTGAGAAGAGTTTTACTATCATCTATACCTGGTGCTGCCATTAAGGGAGTAAGAATTGATGGAGTACTAAGCGAGTTTTCAGTTATGGAAGGTGTTAAAGAAGCTGTAACTGAGATAATGCTAAATGTAAAAGAGGTAGTAATAAAGGCAGAAACTGCTGGAGAAAGAAAAATGACTCTTTCTGCAAAGGGACCTAAGACTGTTACAGCTGCTGATATAATACCAGATATCGGATTAGAAATTGTAAATCCAGATCAAATTATCTGTACATTAACTACAGATAGAGAGATCGATATGGAATTTATAGTTGATACTGGTGAAGGATTTGTTGTTGCTGAAGAGATAGAGAAAAAAGATTGGGCTGTAGATTTTATAGCAGTTGATGCTATATATACACCAATCAGAAAAGTATCTTACTCAGTTCAGGATACAATGGTTGGAAGAATGACTGATTTCGACAAGTTGACTTTAAATATAGAGACTGATGGAAGTGTTGAGATAAGAGACGCAATCTCTTATGCTGTAGAACTTTTAAAGTATCACTTAGATCCTTTCCTAGATTTAGGAAATAGAATGGATCACTTAAGAGTGGACCTTGAGGAAGAGGAGGAAACTCCAGCATCAACAACTAAAGCTGATGATATATTAAATACAAGAATAGAGGAGCTAGATTTAACAGTTAGATCATTTAACTGCTTAAAGAAAGCTGGAATAGAGGAAGTTGGACAGTTGGCAAGAATGTCAATGAACGAACTTCTAAAAATAAAGAATCTAGGAAGAAAATCACTAGATGAGATCCTTGAAAAGATGAAAGAACTTGGGTTCGATCTAAATGGAAATGGATCTGTAGAATAATTAGATAAGGAGGCTAACTGACTAATGAACCACAATAAATCATATAGAAAGTTAGGGAGAAGAGCTGACCATAGAAAAGCTATGTTAATGAACTTAACAATATCTCTAATTTTATCAGATAGAATAGAAACTACTGTTACTAGAGCAAAAGAGCTTAGAAAGTTTGCTGAGAGAATGGTTACTCTTGGTAAAAAAGGAACTCTTGCTCACAGAAGACAAGCTTTCGCTTTCTTAAGAAGCGAAGAGGCTGTAGCTAAGTTATTTAACGATTTAGCTCCAAAGTATGCTGAGAGAAACGGTGGATACACAAGAATCATCAGAACTTCTGTAAGAAAGGGAGATTCTGCTGAGATGGCTATAATCGAATTAGTATAATTCTAATTCGCTTGAAAGAGAACTACGTTGTAGTTCTCTTTTTTATATTATAATAATAATAAAATAAACAAAACTAAAAAAATGTCTTAAATTTTAATTATTGTGTAAAAAAACTTTTTTTTCTTCAAAAAACAAACAAAATGTATTGCAAATCAGAGTCCAATAATGTATAATATATCCATAAAGTGCCTAGGGGGACTTATTATACTTTTTAGATAATTTGGAGGTTAAAATGTTAAAAGGAACTGTTAAATGGTTTAACAAAGAAAAAGGATTTGGTTTTGTAACTTGTGAAGAGGGGAAAGATTATTTCGTACACTTTACTGGAATTGTTGGGGAAGGGTTTAGAACTTTAGAGGAAGGACAAAATGTTTCATTTATCGTTGAGGAAGGAAACAAAGGACCAATAGCTAAAGAAGTAACTGCAGCTTAATATAAATTATAAAACCGAGAGTGAAATATTAATTTCACTCTTTTTTTTTACAAAAAAAGTCAGAAAATATGTTAGAATATAATATATTCGATTTTAAGGAGATAGTAATGATATTAGGATTAACTGGCGGTATAGGTAGTGGAAAATCTACGGTTAGTAAGATATTTTTATCTATGGGAATTAAAGTTTTTGATGCTGATTTAATAGCTAAAAATATTTTAGAAAGTGAGCAGGTAAAAGAGGAAATCCAAAAGAAATTGGGAAAAAAATTTATAATTTCAGAAAAGAAAATAATAGATAAAGAGCTATTAAAAAAAGAGGTTTTTAATAATCCTGAAAAGTTGGCTATTTTAAATAAAATAGTTCATCCTAAAGTTATTGAAGAGTATAAAGAGCTATATAGACAGTTCAAAAATAAAGATGAGATAGTTATTTTTGATGTTCCCTTGTTATTCGAGGTTAATTTAGATAGTTATTGTGATAGAACAGTAGTTGTGGATATTGATCCTAAAATACAGGTTGATCGTATAAAAAAGAGGGATAAAATAGATGAAGAGCTAATAGACAAGATAATCTTGGCTCAAATGTCTAGGGATGAAAGAAAAAAAAGAGGCAATATCATAGTTGAAAATAACGGTTCTTTTGAAGACTTAAAAGAGAGAGTAAAAAAAATAATAGAGGATATAGAGAGAGGAAAAATATGAAAATAGTAGCTCCAGCAGGAAGTATTGAAAGGTTTCATGCTGCAATAAAAGCAGGTGCTGATGAAATATATATGGGATTAAAGGGGTTTGGCGCAAGAAGAAATGCGGTAAATTTAACTTTGGAAGAGTATAAGGAAGCATTGGATTATGCTCATGCAAGAGGGGTAAAAGTGTTCTTGACTCTGAACACAATTATGATGGATGTGGAGATTGAGGCAATATCAATAAATTTAAGAGAGTTATATAGATGTGGATTAGATGCAGTTATTGTTCAAGATTTTGGATTGGCAGAGTTTATAAAGACTAACTTCCCAGGGTTAGAATTACATGGAAGTACACAGATGACAGTGGCAAATCATGTAGAGGCAAACTATTTAAAATCAATTGGTTTTGAAAGAGTGGTATTACCAAGAGAGCTGACTTTTGAAGAGATTAAAGAGATAAGGGAGAAAAGTGATATAGAGTTAGAGATCTTTGTTTCTGGAGCACTTTGTATCTCATACTCTGGAAATTGTTACATGAGTAGCTTTATAGGTGGACGTAGTGGAAATAGAGGAATGTGTGCACAGCCATGTAGAAAGAAGTATACTTCCAATGGAAATGATGAAGGGTATAGCTTAAGTCCAAAAGATCAACTATATGGCTATGAGGAGATTCAAAAGCTAAAAGAGATAGGTATTGATAGTATAAAGTTAGAGGGAAGAATGAAAGAACCTAACTATGTGTTTCAAACGGTTAGCTACTACAAGGAGCTAATCAATGGAAATAATATTGAGGAAAAAAGTTCTCAAATATTCAATAGAGGATATAGTACGGGGTATTTTTATAAAGATAGAAAAGATATAATGAATAGAAACTTTGCTAGTCATTTAGGGAAAAATTTAGGGGATTTAAATGGTAAAGAGTTAAAGTTAAAAGAGAGAATAATTTTAGGAGATGGAGTAACATTTCTATCTAAAGAGTATGAAAAACTTGGTGGAACTTATATAAATAGAATTGATACTAAGTTTGAAAAAAATAGAAGAGAAGCTGAAGTTGGAGAAACTTTGGTAATGAGAGATCTACCAAAGGGAACAAAGTATGTGTTTAGAAACTATTCAAAAGAGATCAGTGATTTAATTGAATTAAAGATGAAAAATACAGATAAAAAACATCCTATTGAGATTGAGTTTATAGGAAAAGTTGGAGAGAGAGCAAAAATAGTGGCCTCTACATTGAATAATAGATATGAAGTTGTGAAAGTGAGCTTAGAGAGTGAAACTTTAATTGAGAGAGCCAAAAATAGGGGAACATCAAAAGAAACAATAGAGGAGAAACTACTTGAAATAGGGGATACAACATTTGTAGGTATCATAAAAAATATCTGTATAGATCAAGATATTTTTTTACCAATTTCAACTTTAAAGCAGTTGAAAAGAGATATAGTAAAACTTTTACTAGAAAATCTAATTTTAAGTTATAAAAGAGAGAGTCAGAACGAAATAATAAAGCTATCAAGAGTGGATACAACACCTAAAAAGAGTATACTTTCAGCTATTGTTAGCAGTGATGAACAAAGAGAAGTTTTAAAGGGATATGGAATAGATAAGATCTATAAAAAAGGTTATGATGTAGCAAGAGAGGAGATTTTAGAAAAGATAGATTTAAAAAATACTCTAGCTACAAATCTATATCAAGCTTTGGAAAATAAAAATGATAAAGTGACTTTAAGTTGGAATTTAAATATATCTAATCGTTATGCTTTTAACCATTTTTCACAACTGGAGGATGTGGACACAATCATTGTATCACCTGAGGTAAGTTATAAAAGATTGGAAGAGATAGGTGAAACAAAAATAAAAAAGGCTATATTGGCATATGGAAGACCAAGAGCTATGTATACTGAGCTATCCTTTGGGGATGAAAAGATTAAAACTATTGAAAATGAGCAAGGGGATAGATTTACAATAATTAAAAATAATATAGGAAACAGTGAAATATATTTAGAAAAGCCTTTAAATATTCTTAGAGATAGAAAATATTTAGAAGAGATTGGGATATCTGAGTTAGTTTTAGAGTTTACAACTGAAACACCTGAGGAGATAAAGGATATTTTAGATGGAAAAGGGATGTATAAGGCTTATAACTATGAGAAGGGAGTGTTCTAGATGAATAAAAAAATTGTAAAAAATTTAGCAACAGTCTTTGGATTGGGAGAGATGCCTGTAGCTCCAGGTACTTTTGGAACTTTAGGTGGAATTCCTATATATGTAGGATTGGTGATTTTAAAAAAAATATTTCCAAATAATATGATTTACAACTCTTTTTACTTTATGTTTTTAATGACTTTCTTTGCAATTGCAGTGTATGTTTCAGATATAGCTGAAAGAGAGATTTTTAAAGAAAAAGACCCACAAAAAGTTGTAATAGATGAAGTGTTAGGATTTTTGACTACACTATTTTTAATAAATCCAGTTGGAATATTTCAAACTATTATGGCTATAGTGATAGGATTTGTAATTTTTAGATTCTTTGATATAACTAAAATAGGTCCTATTTATAAATCGCAATTCTTTGGACATGGTGTAGGTGTGGTTTTAGATGATTTCTTAGCTGGAGTTATAGGAAATTTTCTGATGGTTTGTATATGGACAATATTCTTTTAAGAGGTAGATGAAAATGAGATGTACATTGATATTGGTTGGAACAGAACTTTTAAATGGGGCAACATTAGATACAAATAGTGTATTTATGGCAGAGGAACTAAATAAAGCGGGGATAAAAATTGATTATAAATTAACAGTTGGAGATACTTTAGAAAAAATAGAGAACGCTATTAAGTTTGCAAAGAGCACAAGTGATCTAGTTATATTATCTGGAGGCTTAGGAGCTACAGATGATGATTTAACAAAGGAAGCTATCAGAAGATTTTTGAATAAAAAGTTTATAGTTGATGAGGTTGAATTAGAGGAGATAAAAGAGAAGTTTAAAAAGTTGAATATTCAATTTTTAAATAAAAATCTTAAAGAGGTTGAAAAACCAGAGGGTGCAATCTCAATAAAAAATGATGTAGGTATGGCACCGGCATTTTTTATAGATGGAATAGCAGCTTTTCCAGGAGTTCCAAAAGAGTTATACAACATGTTTCCAAAATTTATAAAGTTTTATACAGATAAATTTTGTCCAAATTTAGATCCAATATACATTAAAGATATTATAGTTTCAGGAATCCCAGAATCTATACTTGAGGAAAAAATAAAAGAGTTTTTTACTGAACCAAATATAGAATATGAATTTTTAGTTAAAGATTATGGTATAATAGTAAGGATGCAAACCTCAGATAGATATAAAAACACAGTGGAAAAAATTAAGGAAAAGATATATAATAGTATAGGAAATTATATATTGGCAGAGGATCAAGAAAAGGTAGAAGATAAGATTTTTAATCTTTTAAAAAAGAAAAAATACACATTATCTGTGGCAGAGTCATGCACAGGTGGAATGTTATCTTCAACTATTGTCTCAGTGCCAGGTATATCACAATTTTTTAAAGAGGGATTGATTACATATAGTAATGAATCAAAGATAAATCGGTTAAAAGTTAATAAAAATTTAATAGAAAAATATGGAGCTGTAAGTAAAGAGGTAGCAGAAGAGATGGCTGCTGGATTAAAAACAGATATTGGAATTTCAACAACAGGAATTGCAGGTCCTGAGGGTGGAACTAAAGATAAACCTGTGGGACTGGTGTATATTGGAATTAAAGTTAAAGAAAAAGTGTTAAGCTTTAAATTTAACTTCATAGGGGATAGAGAAAAAATAAGAAAAAAAGCAGTTCTCCATAGTCTATTTGAACTATATAAAATATTAGAGGAGGATGAATAAAAAGTGAGTATAGGAGAGAGAATAAAAAAAAGTAGAAATGAGAAATCATTATCATTAAGAGAGTTAGCAACAATGGTTGATTTATCAGCTAGTTTTTTATCACAGATAGAGCAAGGGAAAGCATCTCCTTCAATAGAAAATTTAAAAAAAATAGCGAATTCATTAGATGTAAGAGTTAGTTATCTAATTGAAGATGAAGAGATAAAAAAGAATTCAGATTTAATAAGAGCAAAAGAGAGAAAATATGTTGAAAGTGTGGATTCAAATACGACAATATCTTTACTGACATCATCAAATATAGAGAAAAGTATGGAACCTATTTTATATGAGATTGGACCAGGAGGAGAGAGTGGCAGAAGTTACTATACTCATCACGGAGAGGAATTTATCTTTATTCTTGAAGGAAATTTAGATATATATATAGAGGAAACAGTTCATAATTTACATGAGGGAGATAGTTTCTATTTTAAATCTAGTCAAAAACATAGATTTAAAAATAATTCAGATAAAAGAGCTAGAGCTCTATGGGTGGTAAATCCACCTACATTCTAAAAATGGAGGAAAATATGAATATAGAAGTAAAGGTATTGAATTCTACTAGGTTAACTAAGCTATTAATAGCGGCAAGTAGATGGTTATCAAAATATTCAGACGTTTTAAATGATTTAAATGTATACCCTGTTCCAGATGGAGATACAGGAACAAATATGTCAATGACATTACAGGCAGTTGAAAATGAGTTAATAAAGCTAAACCATGAACCTGATATGGAGGAGTTAGCAGATATAGTATCAGAAGCAATTCTGTTAGGTGCTAGAGGAAACTCTGGAACTATACTATCTCAAATTATTCAAGGGTTTTTAGAGGGTATAAGAGCTAAAGAGGAAGTAACTGTAGATGATGTTAAGGTTGCCTTTAGATTGGCTAAAGAGAAGGCTTATAAGGCCGTAAGTGAGCCTGTGGAAGGAACAATGTTAACAGTTATTAGAAGAGTGGCAGAAGAGGCTGAAAAATATGATGGACCAGCTGATGATTTTATTCCATTTTTAGTATATTTAAAAGAAGCAGCTCAAGATGCGGTGGAAGAAACACCTAATCAATTACCAAAATTAAAGGAAGCTGGAGTTGTTGATGCTGGAGGACAAGGAATATTCTATATCTTAGAGGGATTTGAGAAATCAATAACAGATCCAGAGATGTTACATGACCTAGAAAGAATTGTTCAATCACAAGCGAAGAGAAAAGATATCATGGAACATTCAGGAAACCATGTATTTGATGATATTAAATTCAAATATTGTACAGAGTTTGTTATAGAATCTGGTGATTTTGATTTAGATGATTATAAATCAAAAATTATAAACTATGGAGATTCAATGGTATGTGCTCAAACGTCTAAAAAAACGAAAACACATATACATACAAACAATCCTGGAGCGGTTTTAGAAATAGCTGGGAAATTAGGAAATCTATCAAATATTAAGATTGATAATATGGAGATTCAACATAAAAATATGCTTTTAGCAGATGCAGAGCATTATAAAGTTGATAAAAAAGGAAAGATTTTAGTTCAAAATGAAAATAGTAAACCAATAGCATATTTTGCAATAGTGGATAATATGGAGTTAGGGAATCTATTTTTAGATAATGGTGCAACAGCAGTTTTAATTGGAGGACAAACACAGAATCCAAGTGTTGCAGATATAGAAGAGGGATTAAATAAGATAAAAGCTGACAAAATTGTAATCCTACCAAATAATAAGAATATAACTTCATCTGCTAAATTAGCGGCAGAAAGATCATCTAAAGAGGTAACTGTTTTAGAAACTAAAACAATGCTAGAGGGTGAATATGTTGTTAAAAATAAAGATTTTGGAATGGATGAAATTTTAAAACAACTTCCATTTAATACATCAATAGAGATAACTCAAGCTGTGAGAGACACTAAGGTTGATGATATAACAATAGCTCAAGGTGACTATATAGCTTTAATTAATGGAAAAATAAAGTTGAGAGCGTCCACTTTAGAGGAGATCATAGAGAATGTCTATAAAACTTGTGTAAACAGTGAAACTTTAAATATATTTGCATGTATAGGAAAAGGATCAACTGAGGAAGCGAATAAAATTTTAAAGGGAATTAAATCGACAGTAAGATACTCTGATTTAGTAATTGGACAGGATAACTATCCATACTATATCTATATAACAAATAGAAATCCAGAGTTACCAGAGATTGCTATTGTGACAGATTCAACATCAGATTTAACACCGGATATGATAAAAGGTTTAGATGTGGATATTATACCTCTAAAAATAAAACTAGCTGGAGACACTTACTATAGAGATGGAGTAGATATCTCTAAAGGTGAGTTTTGGAAGCAGTTATTAAAGGAAAATATTGTACCAAAAACATCACAGCCATCGCCAGCAGAGTTTAAAGAGTTATATGAAAAACTTCTGGAAAAGGGTTATAAAAAGATTATATCTATCCATATCTCAAGTAAACTAAGTGGAACTCAGCAAGCTGCAAGAGTTGCAAGAGGAATGCTTAATAAAGAGGACGATATCGCTATTGTTGATTCTAAATCAGTAACATTTGCTTTAGCTCATATAGTTATAGAAGCTGCTAAAATGGTAAAGGATGGAAAATCTTTTGATGAGATAATTGAATGGATTGATGAAACAAAGAGTAAGATGAAGGTTTATTTTGTAGTAAAAGAACTTTCATATCTAGAAAAAGGTGGAAGAATAGGAAGAGCATCATCAGTTATTGGTGGATTCTTAAAAATAAAACCTGTTTTAAAGTTAGAGAATGGTGAGGTTTGTATAGAAGCAAAAGCGCTTGGAGAAAGAGGGGCTTTAGCATATATGGAAAAACTGATCAAAAATGAGAAAAATTCAATAATTATGTATACTGGTTGGGGTGGAACACGTAGTGAATTAGAAGCTGCTGACCAACTTAGAAGCATAGCTGAAAAAACTAAAAAGCTGGACTATAGAGGTAGAATGGAGATTGGAGCGACTATTGCTTCACACACAGGACCTGTATATGGAATGGGAATTTTAAACAAAATAAGATAGTAAAAATTAGCTAGATTTTTAATCTAGCTTTTTTTACAAAGATAAACTTTTTTAAATAAATTAAATAAGTTATAGCCGAAAGAGTTTTAAAAGGATTGACTGGACATTAAAAAGCAAATATAATAAAGAAAAAACCATAGGAGGAATAAGATGGCAATATTAGTTTGTGGTGGAGCTGGATATATAGGAAGTCACGCAGTAAAAGCTTTATTAGAAGCAAAAAGAGAGGTTATTGTTTTAGATAATATGCAAACAGGACATGTGGAAGCTATTCCTGAGAATATAAAATTAGCACTAGGAGATTTAAGAGATTTAGATTTTCTAAAAAAAGTTTTTAAAGAAAATAAAATAGAGGGTGTTATACATTTTGCAGCAGACTCATTGGTGGGAGAGAGTATGACAAACCCCGCTAAGTACTTTGAAAACAACGTTATGGGAACAATGAATCTATTGAATACAATGAGAGAGTTTGGAGTAAAAAATATTGTGTTCTCATCAACAGCAGCAACATATGGAGAACCTAAAAATATACCTATTTTAGAAACTGATGAGACTAATCCAACAAACCCTTATGGTGAAAGTAAATTGATGGTTGAAAAATTATTGAAGTGGTACGATTATGCCTATGGAATAAAATATACAGCACTTAGATATTTTAATGTTGCAGGTGCTTATCCAACAGGAGAGATTGGAGAGGACCACAGTCCAGAGACACACCTTATCCCAATAATACTTCAAGTGGCTTTGGGAAAAAGAGAGAAAATTGGAATATATGGAGATGACTATCCAACTGAAGATGGAACTTGCATAAGAGATTATGTACATGTAATGGACTTGGTAGATGCACACATTTTAGCTTTAGATAGATTAAAAAATGGTGGAGAAAGTACTGTATATAACTTAGGAAATGGAGAGGGATTCTCTGTAAAGCAGGTGATAGAAGTGGCTAGAAAAGTTACAAAGCACCCTATTCCAGCTGAAGTTTCTCCAAGAAGAGCGGGAGACCCTGCAAAATTAGTTGCTAGTTCAAAAAAGGCTATGAATGAGTTAAAGTGGAAACCTAAATATGGATCACTGGATTCTATAATAGAGACAGCTTGGAAATGGCATAAAGAAAACCCAGAAGGATATAATGACTAAAAAAATTAGGCAGAACTCTGCCTAATTTTTTATTTAAAGGAGAGAGAATGAGAATATATAGATTTGATGAGATAGATTCTACAAATAAGTTTTTAAGAGAAAAAAAAGATGTGATGGAGAAAGATTTAGCTATAGCCAAGATTCAAACATTGGGAAGAGGAAGAAGAGGAAATAAATGGGTTTCAACTGAGGGTGCAGCCCTATTTTCTTTTGTACTAAAACATGATTTGGAGATACCGGAAGAGGAGTATATGAAATTGCCTCTTCTAGTGGGATACTCACTTTTATACTCCCTAAAAAAAATTGAGGATTTAGATTATAGATTTAAATGGACAAATGATCTATTTTTAGATGAGAAAAAAATAAGTGGTATATTGGTAGAAAAAATTGGTGATAACTATATAATAGGTATTGGATTAAATGTAAATAACTTAAATTTAGAAGAAGCTAAAAATATCGCTATATCATTGAGAGAAAAAACTGGGAAAATATATGATTTAGAAAAACTTATATTAACTGTAGTAGAGGATTTTTATTGTAATTTTAAAGAGTTTAAAGATGGTAATTGGAAAGAGATTCTGGAAAAAATAAATAGAGTTAACTACCTATATGGAAAAAGAATTGAGGTTGTAACATTTGATAGAAAAGAGAGTGGTATCGCTGGAGATATCTTAAGTGATGGAACTTTAGAGGTATTTGTAGGAGATGAAATAAAAAAATATAATATAGGATCAATACATATAGCAAAAAAATAGAGGAGATTATGAATAAAAAAAGAATAGTGTTAGGATTAAGTGGTGGAGTGGATTCTTCAACTTCAGCATATATGTTAAAAGAGGATGGGTTTGAAGTAATTGGAGTTACTTTAGTGGTGAGCGAAGAGCAAAGGGAATCAAAAGATTTAAAGGATGCTATAGCTTTAGCAAAGGAACTGAAGATAGAACATATTGTATTGGATATTGTGGATGAATTTAAAGAAAAAATTGTGAAATACTTTATTGATGAGTATTCAAATGGAATGACACCATCTCCTTGTGTAGTTTGTGATGAAATAATAAAGGTGAAAAAACTTATAGAGATAGCGGATAAAAAAGACGCCTACTATATAGGTACTGGACACTACTGTCAAGTGAGTAAGGAGAATAAATTTAAGAAATATCTCTTTGAAAGACCAAAGGATATTAGAAAAGATCAGGGATATATGCTATATAGAATAGAGCCAGAAATAATAGAGAGAATGATTTTTCCATTGGCGAAGTATGAAAAAAACATAGTTAGAGAAAAGGCTAAAAATTATGGTATAAAAGTTTTTGATAAAAAGGATAGCCAAGGAATATGTTTTGCTAAAGAGGGATATTTGGAGTTTTTGAAAAAAAATTTAGGTGAAAAAATAATACCTGGAAATTTTATAGATAAAGATGGAAAAATCTTGGGAGAACATCAGGGCTATCAACTTTATACGATAGGGCAAAGAAGAGGTTTAGGGGTTCTATTCTCTAAAATATATTTTATAGTGGATATTATTCCAGAAAAAAATGAGATAGTTTTAGGTGATTATATTGAACTATATAGAAAAAGAGTTGAATTGAAAGATTTTAAAACTCATATTCCCTTTGAAATACTGATAAAGATGAGGGTATTAGCAAAACCGAGGTTTTCAAGTTTAGGTTTTTATGGTAAAGTGTTTGAAGAGAATGGCAAGATATACTTTGAATATGAAGAGGAAAATCCACAGAATGCCAAGGGGCAGCATTTGGTATTGTATAGCGATAAATTGGTTATTGGTGGAGGTAAAATAATATTTTAAAGGGGGCAGTTTATGAAGTTAAAAGAGTTGATGAAAGAGAAAAATGTAGAGGCAGTTTTAATTACCAATTTACTGAATGTGAGATACTTCACTGGCTTTACAGGAACAACGGGAACAGCGTTAGTTATAGGAGATAAAAAATTTTTTATAACAGATTTTAGATATGTTTCCCAAGGTAAAGAACAGGTTGAAAAACATGGATTTGAATTAATCTGTGAAAACATATCAACAATGAAAAAAATTGGTGAACTATTGAGAGAGTTCAATATAAAAAAACTGGCGATAGAAAATCAAAATGTAACACTGGATCAATTTAAACTTTTTGAAGAGAATTTCCCACAAGTGGAGTATATCTACCTAGACGATAGCTTTACAAAAATAAGAGAGATAAAATCTGAAGAGGAGATTGAAATAATAAAAAAATCGATAAAAATAGCTGAAAAAGCCTTAGAGTTAACTCTTCCTAAGATTAAAATTGGAGTGAAAGAGAGTGAGATTGCAGCTGAATTAGAGTATCAAATGAGAAAATTAGGAGCATCAAAACCATCCTTTGACCTTATTGTAGCTTCTAATGAAAGATCAGCTTTACCTCATGGAGTAGCAAGTGATAAAGAGATTGAAGAGGGATTTTTAACAATAGATTATGGATGTTTTTATAAAGGGTATGCCTCTGATATAACAAGAACATTTTATGTGGGAGATAATCCAACAGAAAAACATTTAGAAATATATAATATTGTAAAAGAAGCAAATGAAAGAGCGATAAGAGCGATAAAAGCAGGAATGTCAGTTCATGAGCTAGATGCTGTAGCTAGAGACTTTATAAAGGAAAAAGGATATGGGGAATACTTTGGACATGGTTTAGGACATGGTATAGGTCTTCAGATACATGAGTATCCAGGAGTTTCTTTTAAAGCTGAGAATAAGGTATTAAAAGAGGGGATGATAATAACAATAGAGCCTGGAATTTATCTTCCTGGATTTGGTGGAGTTAGAATAGAGGATGATGTTTTAGTAAAAAAAGATTCATATGAAAAATTAACTTCATTAAAAAAATCATTTGAAAAAATAAAATAATATATAAAAAGCTATTAAAAAAAATATAAATGTTCGTAAAAAGTACTAAATGATGACGAATATATATTTTTTTTATAAAAGATATATAAAATTAATCTTTTTAATTTGCCTAAAAATATGATATTCTTTATCTATAATAGAAAGTTTATTTGTCATTTAGTTATGAAATGAAAATAAATTATCAATATGGAGGGGAATATGGAAGCTGAATTAAAAAAGGACGAACTTCAAAACAGGAGTTTTATAGACAAATTCTTGAATATAATTGAAAAGGGAGGGAATGCCCTACCGCATCCAGCGACACTATTTGCGATACTTGCTGTAGTAGTAGTTATTATATCAGGTATAGGTGGAGCTTTAGGTTGGTCAGTTGATTTTGTTGGAATTAATAGTAAAACAATGAAAACAGAAGAGATGGTTATATCAACTAAATCGTTAATGACAAAAGAGGGTGTAAATTATATATTTACATCAATGGTTAAAAACTTTACTGGTTTTGCACCTTTAGGTACAGTATTAGTTGCTATAATAGGTATAGGAATAGCTGAGAGATCAGGATTGATGGCAGCAATTCTAAAAAAAGTGGCATTGTCAACACCTAAAAAATTAGTGACAGTTATGGTTATTTTCTTAGGAATTATGTCAAATGTGGCATCAGATGCAGGATATGTTGTATTACCACCACTTGCGGCATTGATTTTTCTATCTTTTGGAAGACATCCAATTGCAGGATTAGCAGCAGCATTTGCAGGAGTATCTGGAGGATTCTCAGCCAATCTATTGATAGGAACAATTGATCCACTTTTAGGAGGAATATCAACAGAGGCAGCAAAGATACTGGATCCAACATATGAGGTATTACCAACAGCAAACTGGTACTTTATGATGGCATCAACATTTGTAATTGCATTCTTAGGAACTTTAATAAATGATAAAATAGTTGAACCAAGATTAGGAAAATATACTGGTGATGAGGCAATTGATTTCCAAGAGGTAACACCAGAGGAGAAAAAGGCTTTAAGAGCAGCAGGAATAGCTACAGTGGCGATGTTAGTTTTACTAGTGCCAATCTACTTTGCATTAGGTAAAAACTTCTTAGGAAGTGGACTGGTACCAATAATAGTTATTTTCTTTGCACTTCCAGGATTAGCTTATGGAAAATCTATTGGAACAATAAAAAGTGATTCAGATGTAATGTCTATGTTAACAAAATCAATGCAGGGAATGGCTGGATATATAGTTTTAGTATTCTTTGCGGCTCAGTTCATAGCATACTTTGGATATACAAACTTAGGGACAATTTTAGCAGTAAAAGGAGCAGATTTCCTAGAAACAGCTGGAATTGGAGGGATTCCATTAGTGATTGGATTTATTCTAATAGTAGGATTCTTAAATCTGTTTATGGGATCAGCCTCAGCTAAGTGGGCTATATTAGCGCCAGTGTTTATACCGATGTTAATGAGAATAGGATATTCACCAGAGTTCACTCAATTAGCTTATAGAATAGGAGATTCAAGTACAAATATAATCTCTCCATTGATGTCATACTTCGCAATGATAATTGTATTCATGCAAAAATATGATAAAAAAGCTTCATTGGGAACATTGATATCAGTAATGCTTCCTTACTCAATAACATTTATGATAGGTTGGTCACTTTTCTTAGCAGCTTGGATGTTAAGTGGATTACCAATTGGACCAGAGGTACAGATATTATTAAAAAGCATGTAAGATATAAAGGCTTGATTAAATTCAAGCCTTTTATTTATTTTTAGAGGTGAAAGATGAAAAAGAACATAGTTTTAATACATGGAGCAGGAGTTGGAGGATGGGTATTTAGAGATATAGAGAAGATACTAAAACTTTATGGAAACAACGTATACTCACCAAATCTATCTGCAATAGGGGACAAAAAAAAGTTGTTGGAGGATAAAGTAAATTTAACTACATATGCAAAAGAGATAGAGGCTCTAATAGTAAAAAATGATTTGCATGATGTCTATTTAATAGGGCACTCTTTTGGTGGAGCAGTGGTCTCGACAGTGGTGGAGTTAATTCCAGAGAGAATAAAATATCAGATATATATAGATAGCTTTTTTTTAGAAAATGGTGAGAGTATTTTAACTTTATTTGGAGAGAAAAGAGAGAGAGAACTATATGAGATTCGTGATTTAGAAGGAGAGGGAAAATATCTACCAAAACGTCTATTTGGAAAGGAACATCCATTAATAAAAGATATGCCTTTTAATCCCTATATAGAAAAAGTTAAATTTAAGGGCAGTGGTAAAAAAATACCTGGAGCTTATATAGATTGTTTAGACAGCAGTGGATTTGAACATTTAGAAAAGCCAAAAAAGATTATGAGGGCTAGAGTAGAGGAAAGAAAATGGAAATATATAACTTTGGATTCAGATCATATTCCTATGACAAAATCTCCAGCTAGAGAGAAATTAATAGATATTTTAATATACTTAATAAAAAACAGCTAAGTTTTCTTAGCTGTTTTTATATTATACAATTAAACTTAAAACAGATAAAACTCCTATAAATAAAAGAGTAGGATTTAACTTTTTAAAATCTCCTGTTCCAGCATGGATAATTATATAGGAGATAAATCCAAAAGCTAAACCAGTACTGATACTGTATGTTAAAGGCATCATTAAGATTGTAACAAATGATGGGAAAAGAGTTTTATAATCCTTCCAGTCCAGTTCATAGATGTTTTTAAACATGTATACTCCAACTATAATAAGTGCTGGTGAAGTCGCAAATGATGGCACTATTGAAACCAGTGGAGTGAAAAATAAAGAGATTATAAAAAATCCAGCAGTAACAATTGAGGCTAAACCAGTTCTAGCACCAGCGGCAATACCAGCAGCTGTTTCCGAAAGAGTAGTAACTGTACTAGTACCTAAAATAGAACCAATTATAGTGGAAGTAACATCAGCATACAACATTTTTCCAAGATCTTTAACTTTACCATTTTTATCGGCTAATCCAATCTCTTTAGAACAAGCGATTAAAGTTCCTAAAGAATCAAATAAGTCAACGAACATAAAAGAAAATGCAGGACCTAAAAGTGATAGCTTTAAAGCGTCTAAAATATTTAATTTAAAAGCTATTGGAGCAATGCTAGGGGGCATAGACATAATAGAACTTGGCATACTTGTATCTCCAGTAAAGATACCAATAACTGTAGATGAGATTATACCGATCAGTATACCTCCCTTAACTCTTTTAATCTCAAGTATTATAGCTATAAAAAGTCCAATGACTCCAATTAAAATCTGTGAGTTAAATCTAGCTAATCCAATGATTGTTGCGGGATTAGAGGATACAATTCCAAGTGTTTTAAGACCTATAAAGGCTATAAAAAGTCCAATTCCACCTGTGACAGATATTTTAAGACAAAGGGGAATCGCATTGGCAATCTTTTCTCTAATTCCACCAATTGATAAAAAGAAGAAAAATACTCCAGAGAGAAAAACAATTCCAAGTGCAGTTTCCCAAGGAATACCTCTACCGATAACAAGGGAATAGGTAAAGAAGGCATTTAATCCCATACCTGGCGCTAAAGCAAATGGAGCATTAGCCAAAAGTGCTGCAATAAGAGTTCCAATAGCAGCAGAAACTATTGTAACTGTAATTAGAGCTCCTTTATCCATTCCAGCCTCACTAAGAATAGCTGGGTTAATAAAAATTATGTAAGCCATAGTTAGGAAAGTAGTGGTACCACCAATTATTTCATGTTTGATACTACTATGCCTTTCCCTAATTTTAAAAAAATTGTTTAAAAAATTCATACAAAACTCCTTTATTTTTTCCATATATTATACAGAAAAAATAAATTAAAATGAAGAGAAAAATAAAATCTTGACAAATTTAATTTTATACTATACTATAA
>NZ_DBGBQB010000245.1:0-1634 GCF_048470075.1 Cetobacterium sp.
CCTTTGGGCTCTTTTCAGGCTGTAGACAAGTAACTGTCTACAGCTTTTTTTTTGGTTTTTTGGTATAATATTTTTAAATGAGGAGGCGATTTAATTTATGATGGGAATTAAAAATGTTAATGAACGAAATACTGTTAAAACTATTAATTTGGATAATCTTGTTCCTGAAAATCATATCATTAGAAAAATTGACAAAGCTATTGATTTATCATTCATTTATGATAAAGTTAAAGATCTATACAGCCCTTATGGAACTGAAAGTATCGATCCTATAGTTCTTTTTAAAATAATTATGATTCAATATATTTTTGGGATTCGTTCTATGAGGCAAACCATTAAAGAGATACAAGTTAATATCGCGTATAGATGGTATATTGGTTATGGATTTGATGAACAGATTCCTCATTTTTCAACTTTTGGTAAAAATTACAAAAGACGATTTGAAGGAACTGACATTTTTGATGAAATTTTTAAACAAATTCTTGCTGAAGTTACTAAATGTAACTTTCTTGATGAGGAAAATATATTTGTTGATGGAACTCATATAAAAGCAAGCGCTAATAATAAAAAAAGTATTAGCAAATTTGTTGAAGTTAGCGCTAAATTCTATGAAAAATCTCTTCAAGAAGAAATCTCTAAAGATAGAGAAATTAATAAAAAAAACTTTAAATTTTGATGAAAAAACTGATATAAAAAGAATTAAAGTAAGTAAAACTGACTCTGAATGTGGGGTATTCCATAAAGGTGAACACAAAAAAGTATTTGCATATAGCGCGAATACAGCCTGTGATAAAAATAATTTTGTTTTAGGGTTTGTTTTAACTCCTGGAAACTACCATGACTCTTCATCTTTTGCAGAACTCTATCAACAAGTGACAGCCTCTTATCCTAATATCAACAATATAGTTGCTGACTCAGGATATCGAACTCCTGCTATAGCAAAATTAATAATAGATGATAATCGAACTCCAATTTTTCCATATAAGAGACTCATGACAAAAGATGGGTTTTTTAAAAAATATGAATATGTTTATGATGAATATTACGATTGTTACGTTTGTCCTAATAATGAAGTCTTGAAATATAGTACTACCAATAGAGAGGGCTATAAAGAATATAAAAGTAACCAAAAAATTTGTAAAAAATGTCAGTTTTTAGAAAAATGTACAGAGAGTAAAAATAAGACTAAAATAGTTGCCAGACATGTATGGGAAAATTATTTAGAGAAAGTAGAAGATATAAGGCATACAATAGGAATTAAAGAGATTTATTCTCTTAGGAGTCAAACTATAGAAAGAGTTTTTGCTGACGCGAAAGAACTCCATGGAATGAGATATACGCAATATAGAGGGTTAGCGAAAGTAAAAATGGAGCTCACTCTCAAATTTGCATGTATGAATTTAAAAAAATTAGCAATGTGGAAGTTTGGAAAAGACTTCCTTAATACAAATTTCTGTAAAAACAACTCAAAATTTGTAAAAATAAAAAAAATAGCTATCAAATATTATTATTCAATAGCCATTTGTCTACAAGCTGGAGACTTCTTCAAATTTTGTGTAAACTCTAAAAAATTTAGAGTAATATTTTATATTTTTTAGGGGGATGATTTAAAAAAATCATCCCTTTTTAAATAT
>NZ_DBGBQB010000246.1:0-3587 GCF_048470075.1 Cetobacterium sp.
ATCAAAATCCCATTATAATTTCCAGAAAAGTTATAATAATTTTTTAATATTTGATTCATTCTCTTTTTAGTAAAGGGATTTGTACAAAGATGATAAAAAAATTTGACAATTTAAAATTCGTAAAGTATATAGGAATTAACACGATTCGTATATATGAATTTTGTTCGTATATATGAATGAAATGCTAAGGAGGAGTTTGTATGAAAATATTAAAAATAGTACAGAAAGTTCCAGCAGGAATGATGATTATTCCACTATTAATTGGAGCAACATTAAATACTTTTTTACCACATTGGTTAAGAATTGGTTCTTTTACAACTGCAACCTTTTCTAATGCAGGAGCAGCAACAGCTATGGGGATTCAATTATTTTGTTTAGGAACAACTTTACAAGTAGGTGACATGCCAAAAGTTTTTAAAAGAGGTGGAATTCTGTTAATTTCAAAGTTTATGATAGGAGCAGGAATAGGAATTTTTATTGGAAAGTTTTTTGGAATGGAAGGAGTTTTGGGTTTAACATCTTTAGCAATAATAAGTGCAGTTACAAATAGCAATGGATCAGTATATTTGGCACTATCAAAATCTTATGGAGATTCATCAGATTGCGCAGCAACAGCTTTATTGGCATTAAATGATGGACCACTGTTTACACTAATTGCTCTAGGAGCATCAGGATTAGCAAATGTTCCAATTATGGCATTAGTTGCTACAGTAATTCCAATAATAGTAGGAATGATTCTTGGAAATTTGGATAAAGAAACTAGAGATTTTTTCTCCCCAATGGGAGACAAATTGATACCTTTTGTAGGGTTAACATTAGGTGCAGGAATAAACTTGAGCAATGTTGTTAAGGGTGGAGGCCCAGGAATTTTATTAGGTTTTATTACGTTATTTGTTGGAGGATCATTTATAGTTTTTTGCGATAGAATTATAGGAAAAAGACCTGGTTATGCAGGGTGGGCTGTAGCAACAACAGCTGGTAATGCTGTAGCAGTTCCTGCAGCAGTAGCATTGATAGATCCACGTTATGCACAACACGTATCTGTAGCAACTGCACAAGTTGCTGCATCTGTTGTAGTAACGGCTATTTTAGCGCCTCTAGTTACTAATTATTGGGCAAAAAAATATGGGTCTCCACAATTTCAAAAAAATAATACAAGTGAAGAAAATATAAATATTTTAATGAAAGAGGAGGAGTTTTAATATGATAAAAGCTTTAGTAATTGATAAAAAAGATAATGTAGGAGTTGTCATAGAACCAGGTATAAAGGGTGATAAAGTTATATATAAAGTAAATGAAAATATAGAAAAAACAACACTATTAACAAATATTCCTATATATCATAAATTTGCAATTATAGATATAAATAAAGGGAATCCAATAATTAAATATGGTGAGCATATTGGACTTGCAGCACAGGATATAAAAAAAGGAGAACATATTCACGAACATAATATTGAAAGTCATAGAGAAGTTTTAAAATAAAAATATTAAATCTAAATAATTGGAAAAAAGGAGGAGTTTTGTGAAATTTTTAGGATATAAAAGACCAGATGGAAAAGTGGGAATAAGAAATAAAATTTTTATTTTACCTGCCAGCGTTTGTGCTTCTGATACAACACGTATCATTGCTTCTCAAGTTGAAGGAACAGTTACATTTAATAACCAAAATGGATGCTCACAAGTGGGACCAGATCAAGAATTTACAATGGATGTTATGGCAGGAATGGCAGCTAATCCAAATGTTTATGGAACAGTTATTGTATCTTTAGGATGTGAAAATTGTCAAATGGATTTAGTTGTAAAAGCAATTCAAGAAAGAACAAATAAGCCAATTGTTAAATTTATTATTCAAGAAAATGGTGGGACAATAAAAACTATTGAAAAAGCAGTTAGAGCTGCTAGAAAAATGGTTCAAGATGCTTCTAAACTCCAAAGAGAAGAGGTTTCAATATCTGAGTTGATAATAGGAACAGAATGTGGTGGTTCTGATATGACTTCAGGATTAGCTTCTAATCCTGTAATTGGAGAATTAAGTGATAGAATAGTTGAAGCAGGTGGAACTTCTATTTTATCGGAAACAACAGAGTTGATAGGTGCTGAACATATTTTGGCAAAAAGAGCTAAAAATAAAAGAATCAAGGAAAGAATTTATGAAATAATATATAGATATGAAAATGCAATAAAATTAGTTGGAGCCGAAGTGAGAGAAGGAAATCCGTCCCCAGGAAATAAAGCAGGAGGGTTAACAACTTTGGAGGAAAAATCATTAGGATGTATCCATAAAGGTGGACATAGTCAGATTATGGAAGTTTATGACTATGCTAAAGAAGTAAAAGAAAAAGGTCTTGTTATTATGGATACTCCAGGAAATGATCCATCATCAATCGCAGGAATGGTTGCTGGAGGTGCACAAATTGTTATATTTTCTACGGGTAGAGGAACACCTACTGGAAATCCAATAGCACCAGTTATAAAAATAACAGGCAATAAAATAACTTTTAAAAATATGGAAGATAATATAGATTATGATGTAAGTTCTTTAATCTATCAAGAAAAAACGTTAGAAGAGTTAGGACATGAGTTATTAAATGAAATTATAGAAGTTTCTAATGGAAAACAAACTAAATCAGAAATTTTAGGTTATACTGAAACTGCAATTGCTAGAGTTTGTAACTATATGTAAAATACGAAATAGGAGGAAATACTATGAAAAAAGCTAAATTTTTAGCACCAGTAATCACTGCATTTAATAAAGATAGAGAGATTGATATAGAAGGAAATAAACAAGTATGGGAACATTTAATAAATGGTGGTGTAAATGGAATCGTTTTATTTGGAAGTACTGGTGAGTTCTATAATATCTCAATGACTCAAAAAAAGAAGTTAATAAAACTGGCTATAGAGTATATAGATAAAAGAATATCTTTATTTGTGGGAACAGGTTCTATGAATATGCAAGAAACGATAGAACTTTCAAACTATGCTTTAGATTCAGGTGCCGATGGGGTTATGATAATAGGCCCATACTACTTTCCTATAAATGATAGAGATTTAGAGAGCTTTTATTCCAAATTAGCTAAAAATATTAATGGAAATATATATTTATATAATTTTCCTAAAATGACAGGTCATGATATAAATCCAAATGTGCTTTTAAACTTACTAGATAAACATTCAAATATAGTGGGTTATAAAGATACAGTATCAGAAATGAGCCATACGAGGAATTTAATTCAAGCAATTAAAGATAAGTATCCCAATTTTATAGTATATTCTGGATATGATGATAACTTTGTTCATAATATTATCTCTGGAGGAGATGGTTGTATAGGAGCTTTATCAAATATATATCCACAAGTATTTAAACAATGGGTTGATGCTATAGATAATAAAGATATTGTTAAAATTGAGGAATTTCAAAAATTGACCGATAGTCTAATGGAGATATATGATCTTGAAACTCCTTTTATTCCAGTATTAAAAAGAGCTTTGATTTTAAATGGAATAAAAATTGAAGAATATTGTACTGAACCATTTGGGATAGTAAGTGAAGTTAAGGTTATAAAATTAAAGAAAATATTGGA
>NZ_DBGBQB010000247.1:0-2116 GCF_048470075.1 Cetobacterium sp.
TCACAAATCCACCTTATATGGGAAATAAAGGATACTCAGATATATTAAAAAAATACATAGAGAAAAACTATAAAGATAGTAAAGCTGATTTATTTGCAGTATTTATGGAAAAATGCAGTGAATTTACTAAATCAATGAGATATACAGCTATGATAACTATGCACTCTTGGATGTTTTTAAGCTCTTTTGAAGCTTTAAGAAAAAATATAATTGTTTCCTTAGAAATTAATACTTTAAACCACTTAGGAACAAAGGCTTTTGAAGAGATAGGTGGCGAAGTTGTTCAAACAGTATCTTGGGTTACTAAAAAAAGAGTTCCAACTTTAAAAGGTAGCTATATAAGATTAGTTGATTACAACAACTCTGAGTGGAAAGAAAAAGAGTTCTTCAATAAAGAAAACTACTTTACAACAAACCAAAAAGACTTTGAAAAAATCCCAGGTAGCCCTATTGCTTACTGGGTGAGTGAGAGAGTTAGGGAAATATTTGCAACGAGTGAAAAACTTGGAGATGTAGGAGATGCAAAACAGGGATTAGCAACAGCTGACAATGATAGATTTTTAAGGTTATGGAATGAAGTAAACTATAATAGAATAGGTTATGGAATGTCTAATTCTACGGAAGCACTAGAGAGTGGGAAAAAATGGTTCCCATTTAACAAGGGTGGAGATTTTAGAAATTGGTATGGAAATCAAGAATTTCTAGTTAACTGGGAAAATGATGGGTATGAGATTAGAAATTTTTGTGACTCGAAAGGGAAAGTAAGGTCAAGACCTCAAAATACAGAATTTTATTTTAGAGAATCTATTTCATGCTCTGCAATATCTTCGACTCAAAATTCATTTAGATATTATCCTGTAGGGAATTTATTTGATGTAAATTTGAGATCATATTTTATAGATGATAAGATGAAAAATAATATATTAGGTTTTTTTAATAGTAAAATTTTTAAATATTTTAGTCAACTACTAAGTCCTACATTAGCATTAAATGCTAACGATTTAGATAGAATACCCTCACTTTTATTAAAGTTTCAAAATAAAAATATCGTACAAAAATGTATCCAAATCGCTAAACAAGAATGGGACTCTCGTGAAACTTCATGGGATTTTGAAAAGTTAGCCTTAATTGAGGGAAATAGCCTAAAAGAAAGCTATAAGCAATATTGTGATTATTGGAAAGAACAGTTCTTTCAAATGCATAAGAACGAAGAAGAGTTAAATAAAATGTTTATTGAAATCTATGGTTTAGAGGATGAGATGAATGAAAAGGTAGAACTCACTGATATAACTCTTTTAAAAAAAGAGATTAATATAGTAGATGGTGAATTAATATTTAACCAAGAGGAGTTAATGAAACAGTTTTTATCATATGCATTGGGATGTATTATGGGGAGATACTCTATTGATAAATCAGGACTTATAATAGCTAACTCTGATGATATTATGAAAGTTGAAAATAATAAAATAGTTATAGAGGGAAAAGATGGAGAGATCAGACATAAGATAGAAAATCCTAGATTTACTCCTGATGCTTATGGAATAGTGCCAATTGTAAGAGAGGACAACTTTGAAAATGATATTGTAAAAAAAGTTATAGAGTTTGTAAAAGCAGTCTATGGAGAGGAAACTCTTGAAGAGAACCTAAACTTTATAGCAGAGGGGTTAGGAAAGAAGAGTAATGAAGATGCAAAAGATATTATAAGAAAATATTTTATAAAAGATTTTTATAAGGATCATTTACAAAGATATAAAAAGAGACCTATATACTGGATGATGAATAGTGGTAAAAAAGATGCATTCTCTAGCTTAATATACCTACATAGATATGAGGAAAACAGTATAGGAAGAGTAAGAGCAGATTATCTGTTACCATATCAAGAGATACTAGACAATCAAAGAGCATACTATGAGAAATTAAATAGTAATGAGAAAATTACTCCAAAAGATAAAAAAAATATGGATAAGAGATTAAAAGAGCTAGATGCAGAACTGAAAGAGTTAAAAGATTATGCTAATGAAGTTAAACATATAGCAGACCAAAAGATATCTCTTGATTTAGATGATGGAGTTAAACTGAATTATGAGAAGTTTGGAAGGATACTGAAGAAAATATA
>NZ_DBGBQB010000248.1:0-1659 GCF_048470075.1 Cetobacterium sp.
AAAAAATAAATGAAATAAATATTGAGAGTGATATTAAAAATAGAAAATTTAATATTAATTTTAGTATTAAATGTAAAAATGGAAAAATTATAAATATTTCTACAAATAAGGAGGTGGAGAGTTTTGAAATTCGGGGTTACAGATAAAGGGTTTGTAAAAAAAAGAATAAATGATATAGAGAACTCTATTACTAATAAAATGATAAGTAAAGGATATGAAAATTTTTCCATAAATCCTTATAGTGTAGAAGGTGTTTTATTAGGAATAATATCAGATGAATTTTCTAAAGCATGGAATGGAATAGAAGAAACATATAATTCTAGATATTTTGATTTATGTATTGGTATGCAATTAGATAATCATGGTAGAAATTTATTATTGCCAAGAATATTGGGAAAATATGCTACAACAACTTTAAAATTTATAACAGATTCAGAAATAACTATTCCAAAAGATACAATAGTTAGAATAAGAGATACAAATTTAAACTTTAAAACAGTCAATGATTTAAAAATAAATAGTAGTTTAAAAGGTGAAGTTCAAGCTATTGCTATGGAAACTGGAATTATTTATAATACACAGCCAAACACTATAACAGAAATGGTAAATACAGTGGTTGGAATAATATCAGTAACTAATATAGTCCCAGCAACTGGAGGAGATGGAATAGAAAATGATGATGTTTATAGAGAAGCATTAAAAGTGGCTAATAGATCTCGTGGAGGGTCAACAGTTGACGCAATAACAATTGAATTAAGAAAATTATCAGAAGTTAATGGAGCTTTGGTTTTAGAAAATACTGGTGATGAAATAGACGAAAATGGAGTTGAACCAGGAAGAATAAAAGTATTTATAGAAGGAATAGCAACTGAAAATGTAGCAAAAACTTTACATAAGTTCGGAGCATTTGGAATAAAAACACAAGGAGATATAACATATAAAATAGAAAATATTGGAGGACAAATAGTTGATGTAAATTATAATTTGTTTAATCCGATACCAGTGTATGTAAAAGTAGTTTTATTAAATTCTGAAAAAACAGCTAGACAATTAAAAGAAAATATTACTAAGAATATTGAAGAATATGTTAGAAATGCAAATTATTTAGAAGGAAGAAAAATAGTACATAATCAATTAGAGGCAAAAGCATACAATGCAGATTCGGATATAATAGAGCTTGAAGCATTTAGTGGATTAGATCAAGACCAACTAGATAAAAATTCAATTAATATTCCTACAGGCTCTTTATTTTACGCAGTTGTGGAGGTTCAAGATGGTTCAAGATAAATTTCCATATCTAAAAGGAAGAGAACTAGATAAAAAATTACCACAAATTTTTAAAGAGCATAAAAATACATATATAAGAGATTTATTAGAATGTATAAAAGAAGAATTTAACGATTTACAATCTACTTTAGTTGAAGTAGAAAACTTGATTGATTTTGATAATAACTATGGTATTCAATTGGATTTATTAGGTTCTAACATAAAAGAGGGAAGAGATGGAGAATCTGACAATAGATATAGAGCTAGAATAAAAGCAATGATGTATGCGGCCAATTCTTTAGGAGATGAAAATACAATAATTAATGGTGTTTCAAGTTACTTAAATATTCCTGTAAATAATGTTGTTACAAGTGTTATAGACACTAGAACAAT
>NZ_DBGBQB010000249.1:0-21797 GCF_048470075.1 Cetobacterium sp.
TAAATATTGATTGGCAACGATAGCTATGGAGGTACACCCAGTAACATTTCGAACCTGGAAGTTAAGCCCATAAACGCTGAAAGTACTTGGGGGGCAGCCCCCTGGGAGGATAGGAAGTTGCCAATCTTTTTTATTTTTTGTAATTTTTCTTTAGAAGAAAAAAATACTAATTTTTTCAATTTTTTATAATTTTCTTTTTGAAGAAAAAGGAATATATAATTTTTGAGGTATAAGATTGTAGAATAATAGAAAGTATAGTATAAAATCAAAAAAAGAAAAAAGGAGAGGGTTAGTATGAAAAAAATATTTGGACTTATTTTATTATCAACAGTTTTATTTTCACTAGTAGGATGTACAACAGCTCAAAAGTCAAATAATAAGGTTGTATCGAAAGATGGTGTTATTTGTGATGTATGTGGGCAGTCATTAAGAGGGGTAGATGCATCGTATAGTAATAATGATCCTAAGTTTTAACGACCGACTTAAAGTTTGTTTTTCAAAATTTTGTGAAAAAAATGTATTTTTTTCAACCAAAATAGCTTGACTTTTTCCATTTAATTGGGTATAGTAGGAGTAGAAACATAAAAAATAGGGAGGTATTTAGAATGCACGTAATTGATAAAGATACATGTATTGGATGTGGAGCTTGCGAGGGAACTTGCCCAGTATCAGCAATATCAGCTGACGCTAATGGAAAATATGAGATTGGAGAGGCTTGTGTAGACTGTGGAGCTTGCGCAGGAGTTTGTCCAGTATCAGCGATAACAGCATAGTAAATAAAGAGTTTAAAGCTTAGGTAGAAAACCTAAGCTTTATTTTTTTTTGTTTTTTTTGTATACTAAAAATAAAAAGGGCGGTTATTATGAATTTAAACTTAAGTCAAAAAGAAGCTGTGGAGAATATAGATGGACCTTTACTTATAATAGCTGGTCCAGGATCTGGAAAAACAAAAACTTTAGTTGAAAGAATGGTTTATATGATAAAAGAAAAAAATATAAAACCTGAGGAGATTTTAGTATCTACTTTTACAGAAAGAGCTGCAAGAGAACTTTCAACAAGAATAACAGATCGTTTAAAAAATGAGAGTATACATTTAGAAAATTTATATATAGGAACAATTCACTCTATCTGTTTAAAAATAATTGATGAAAATATAGAGAGCTCAAACTTAAAAAAAGGGTATAGAGTTTTAGATAATGTAGATCAGAAATTTTATCTATTTTCTAAATTAAGGTATTTTAAAGAGATTGATGGATTTAAAGATTTTTTTAAGGATAAAACATATTTAAACAATTGGAAAATAGGGGAGCATCTGATTAAATGGTTCAATAGATTCAGTGAAGAGGGGCTGGAACTAGAGGATGAAAGCTTTCTATCTAAAAGTTATTTAATCTATAAAAATCTTCTTTTCAGTGATAATGTTATAGATTTTTCTATGATTCAGTGTGAAGCCTATAGAATTTTAAAGGATAGTCCAAAAGCTTTTGAAAATTTTCAAAATAGAATAAAATATATAATGATAGATGAGTATCAAGATACCAACTCCATACAAGAGAAATTAATATTCTTAATGGGAGGGAAAAATCAAAATATCTGTGTTGTTGGTGATGATGATCAGGGTATATATAGATTTAGAGGAGCTACAATTAAGAATATTCTTCAATTTCCAGGACGAGTTGGGAAGCAGTGTAAAGTTGTCAAATTAGAGGTAAATTATAGATCAGAGAAGGATATTGTAAACTTTTGTAGAGAGTGGATTGATAGCTTATACTGGGACGATTTTAGGCATACAAAAGAGTTGGTTGTTCCAAAGGAAAAGGATATTGATAGAACCAGAGTGGTGAGATTATCTGTGGAAGATTCAGAAAATAAGTGGCAGGAACGGATCGCCAATTTTCTAATTTTTATGAAAAATTCTAAAAAGATAGATGACTATAATCAAGTGGCATTTTTATTTAGATCTGTAAAAAATAGAAAGATTGTTTCTTTAGCTCATTATTTGGAGTATAGAGGGATTGGTGTATACTCTCCAAGATCCAACCTCTTCTTTAACAGAGATGAAATTATCCTAATAATTGGGATATTTTTATATGTGATTTTAAGGGATGAAAGTAAAGTCTATACAAGTGAATATAAGTTGGATATACTGGACTATTATAAAAAATGTTTAAATATTGTGGATAAAAAGAGAAAAGTCGATGAGGAGTTTAAAGAGGAGTTAGAAACTTTAAAAACTGAATATAGTGATATTAAAAAAGGGATAGGAAGATTATTGAGTTTATACTATAAAATAATATCTTTGAAATGTTTCAAAACTATATTTGAGAATATGGAGAATGGAGTGTTAGAAAATAGAGAGCTCTATAACTTAGGGATATTTTCAAAGATAGTTGAAAAGGCTGATAGTATAATGGGAATACAGTGCTTGAGTAATGAAAATATTATAAAAGTTGGAGATTATTTTTTTACAATGCATTTGAAATTTTTAAAGCAAAATGGAGTGGATGAATATGAAGATCTTAGGGAGTATGCACCGAAAGGAGCAGTTTCATTTTTAACAATTCATCAATCCAAAGGACTTGAGTTTCCCGTGGTTATTGTGGGTTCTTTAGAAAGTGTTCCAGAGGGTGAAAGAGATGATGAGGAGCACTTAGAAAAAAAGTATATTCCATATAATGATTTTGAACCAGAATATAGAGTGAAAGATTTTGATTTTTGGAGACTTTATTACACCGCATTTTCTAGGGCCAAAAATCTTTTAATATTAAGTTGTATAGAAACTAATAAGGGAAAAAAACAAGTTCCATCTCTTCCATTTAGAAGAGTTTATGAGAGTATTCCAGATATATTGTCAGGAGAGTTGAATTTTTCGGAACTGAATATAGAGAGTACAAATAAAATAGATATAAAAAATAGCTATTCATATACAGGTGATCTTTTAAAATATAAGGAGTGTCCATATAAATATAGATTGAATAGAATATATGATTTTCAAAGGGAGAAGACGCCTGAAAATTTCTATGGAACTTTGGTGCATGAATCTTTGGAATATATAAATAGAATGCTATTGAGCGGAGAGACACTAAATTCGGAAAGTATTGAAAAAGATTACTATAGTAACTATGATATAATGAGAAAAAGAGATGGAGTATCTTTAAATAAGGATATTTTAGAGATTGGATTTGAGCAAGTTAAAAACTATTTAAAAAGTGAATATATAGATAAAAAGATAGTGGATGCAGAGAGAACTCTTTTTATATTTAGAGATAGATACTCCATAGAGGGAAAATTAGATTTAATTATTAAAGATACCAAAGGATTAAAAGTTATAGATTTTAAAACTGGAACAGACAATTTAGATGAAGAGAGCTTGGAGAACTATGTGTCACAGATTAAACTTTATTGTTATTTATTATCTGTAAATACCAATGAAAAAGTTATAGGTGGTGAGATATATTTTATAAAAAATCAAAGAAAAATAGAGGTACCTTACATCAAAGGTGATGAAAAGAAGATTCTTGATAATTTTGATACGATAACAGAGCAGATATCGCAAAATATATTTTCGGAAAAAAGATTATCTAAAGAAAAATGTTTAAAATGTGAATTTAAAAATCACTGTTTTGGTATAAATATGATATAATAATAATAAAAAAATTAGGTGATAAAAATGTATGTAGTGTTAAAAGAGAAGGCTACATCTGAAGAGATCTTGGAGTTAAAAAGATTTATACAGGAAACAGGACATGGAGCTTTAGAGATTCTAGATGGTGGCATAAGAAAAATTGGAATAATGGGAAAAAAAGATGGATTAACTAAAGAGAATTTAAAAAACTTCTCCATAGTGGAGGAGGTTTTAAAGATAGGGAAACCTTTTAAATTTGTTAGTAGAGAGTTTAAAAAAGAGGATACAATAATAGAGTTAAAGGGAAGAAAAATTGGATCAACAGATATGATACTGATGGCAGGACCATGTTCAATCGAAAATAAAGATATGATAATGGAGATTGCAAAGGTTGTAAAAGAGAATGGAGGAGAGTTTTTAAGAGGAGGAGCTTTTAAACCAAGAACATCTCCATATGATTTTCAAGGCTTGGGAGAAGAGGGACTTAAGTATATGAGAGAGGCTTGTGATAAATATGATCTTTTGATGGTAACAGAGGTTATGGATACAAGAGATATAGAGCTAATAGGAAAGTATACAGATATGTTTCAAGTTGGAGCTAGAAATATGCAAAATTTCAGCCTATTAAAGGAGCTGGGGAAAACAGATAAACCAGTTCTTTTAAAAAGAGGTTTAAGTGCAACAATGAGAGAGTTCTTAATGGCAGCAGAGTATATAGTAGCTTTTGGAAATCAAGATGTGATTCTTTGTGAGAGAGGAATTAGAACATTTGAAATAGCTACTAGAAATACAGTGGATATAAATGCAATAGCTCTTTTAAAAGAGAAGTCTCATCTTCCAATAATAGTAGATGCAAGCCATGGAACGGGAAAAAAATCACTGGTTGAACCTGTAACTTTAGGGTGTATATTAGCAGGAGCAGATGGAGCTATGGTAGAGATTCATCAAAATCCAAGCTGTGCACTATCAGATGGAGAGCAAAGTCTAAATTTTGAAGAGTTTAAAAAACTGTGTAAAAAATTAAAAAAGACATTGGAGTTTAAAGAGAGTTTAAAATGTTTATAAAGAAAGATTTTTACTATGAGCTTGAAGAGTTTAATAGATTCGGAATAAAAGCAGTGTATACAACCAGAACTTTAGGTGATGTTAAAAATGAAAGAGACAGAGAGAAAATATTGAAAACACTGGATCTTTCAGATAAAAAAGTGTACTCAGGCTTTCAAACACACTCATCAAATATAGCTATAATAGATGAAAAAACACCAGAGTTTTTGGAAGATACAGATGGATTTATAACTCAAAGAGAGGATGTTGTTATATTTACAAAATATGCTGACTGTTTACCTATATATCTATATGACAAAAATACAGGAGCTTTTGGATGTGTCCATTCAGGGTGGGTTGGAAGTTTTAATGGTATTGGAATAAGAGCTATTGAGATTTTAAAAACACACTTTGAAAGTAAATTAGAGGATATAGTAGTGGGCTTTGGAATTGGAATATCAATTGAAAACTATGAGGTATCTGAGGAGTTTGTTTTAAAATTTAAGGAAAAATTTAAAGCAAATATTTTGGAAAAAGTTTTTTTAAAAGTAAAAAATAGATATTATTTTGACAATCAACAATTTAATTATAATACTATGATAGATTTAGGAATAAAAAAAGAAAATATTATATTGAACAACCTATGCACATATAGAGATGATTTCCACTCATATAGAAGAGACAGGGAAGGCTCAGGAAGAAATGGAGCATATATATTTATTGACAAAGATAGAAAATAATGATACAATAATTTGCTAATAAAATGCACATTGATTATTTCTAAACAGGGTGCCCCTTAGGGGATGTTTAGTTTTGAGATCAATGGAAGAAATAACCAAAATTAGGAGGAATTAAAAAATGGCAGTAATTACTATGAAACAATTACTTGAAGCTGGAGTTCACTTTGGACACCAAGCTAAGAGATGGAATCCAAAGATGTCTAAATACATCTTCACTGAGAGAAACGGAATCCACGTAATCGACTTACACAAGTCTTTAAAGAAAATCGAGGAAGCTTACGCTGTAATGAGAGAAATCGCAGCTAACGGTGGAAAAGTTTTATTCGTAGGAACTAAAAAGCAAGCTCAAGAAGCTGTAAAAGATCAAGCTGAAAGATCAGGAATGTACTACGTAAACAACAGATGGTTAGGTGGAATGTTAACAAACTACAAAACTATCCAAACTAGAGTAGAGAGATTAAAAGAGTTAGAGAGAATGGAAGCTGACGGAACATTAGATACAGCTTACACTAAGAAAGAGGCTGCTAACTTCAGAAAAGAGTTAGTAAAACTTTCTAAAAACTTATCAGGAATTAAAGATATGAAAGAAGTTCCAGCTGCTATATTCGTAGTAGACGTTAAGAAAGAAACTCTAGCAGTAGTAGAAGCTGCTAAATTAGGAATCCCTGTATTCGCTATGATCGATACAAACGTAGATCCAGATTTAGTAACTTACCCAATTCCAGCAAACGATGACGCTATCAGATCAGTAAAGTTAATCGCTTCTGTAATGGCTAACGCTATCATCGAAGGAAACCAAGGAAAAGAGAACGCTGAGGTTGCAACTGACGAGATCGTTGTTGAAGAAGGATCAGCTGAGTAATAAATACTTGAATTTAATGGAATTGAGTGCATAGCCCTCAATTCCTTGTACTATATAGATATGTAAAATTCTAAAAATTAGGAGGAAAAAATGGCAGAGATTACAGCAAAATTAGTAAAAGAACTAAGAGATAGAACTGGTGCTGGAATGATGGATTGTAAAAAGGCATTAGGAGAAACAAACGGAGATATCGAGAAAGCGATAGACTTACTAAGAGAGAAAGGTATTGCTAAAGCTGCTAAAAAATCAGGAAGAACAGCTGCTGAAGGATTAATATTCGACGGTGTTTCTGCTGACCACAAAACTGCAGTAGTATTAGAGTTTAACTCTGAAACAGACTTCGTTGCTAAAAACGATGAGTTTAAAGCTTTAGGAGCAAAAATGGTAGAGATCGCTTTAAGACCTGAGATCAAAACTGTTGAGGACTTAAAAGCTGCTGAAATTGATGGAATTACAGTTGAAACAACAATAACTAACTTAATCGCAAAAATCGGAGAGAATATGTCTCTAAGAAGATTCGAGAAAGTTACTGCTGAAGGGTTTGTAACTACTTACAACCACTTAGGAGGAAAATTAGGAGTTATCGTTGAGATGACTGGAGAAGCAACAGATGCAAACATTGCTAAAGCAAAAGATATCGCAATGCACGTAGCTGCTATGGATCCTAAATATGTTGATAGATCAGTTGTAACTACTGATGATTTAGATAGAGAGAGAGAGATTGCTAGAAAGCAATTAGAGGCTGAAGGAAAGCCAGCTCAAATTATCGAGAAGATTTTAGTTGGAAAAATGAACAAGTTCTACGAGGAGAGCTGTTTAGTTGACCAAATCTTCGTAAAAGCTGAAAATAAAGAGACAGTTGCAGAGTACGCAGGAGATATTAAAGTAGTTTCTTTCGCTAGATACAAAGTTGGAGAGGGAATCGAAAAAGAGGAAGTAGATTTCGCAGCAGAGGTTGCAGCTCAACTTAACGCGTAATACAACAAAGTATAGGGGTGCGACTTAGCACCCCCTTTTTTTAAGCTAAATATGATAATAGAGGAGAGTTTTGAGATGACGCCAGTTTATAATAGAATTCTATTAAAATTAAGTGGAGAAGCTTTAATGGGAGACCAAGAATTTGGAATCTCTTCAGAAACAATAACTTCGTATGCTAGACAAATAAAAGAGATAGCGGACTTAGGAGTAGAAGTAGGAATAGTTATCGGTGGAGGTAATATCTTTAGAGGATTATCTGGAACTGAACAAGGGATAGACAGAGTAACTGGAGACCATATGGGTATGTTAGCAACAGTTATAAATGCAATGGCTCTTCAAAACGCAATTGAGTTATTAGGAGTACCAACAAGAGTACAAACAGCAATTGAGATGCCTCAAATAGCTGAGCCTTTTATAAAAAGAAAAGCTCAGAGACATCTAGAGAAGGGTAGAGTTGTAATATTTGGAGCTGGAACAGGAAATCCATACTTTACAACAGACACTGCAGCAGCTTTAAGAGCTATTGAGATCCATGCAGATGTTGTAATAAAAGCAACTAAAGTAGATGGAATCTATGATAAGGATCCTGTAAAATTTGCAGATGCAAAAAAATATACAGAGGTTACTTATACAGAGGTTTTAAATAAGGATTTAAAAGTTATGGATGCCACTGCAATCTCTTTATGTAGAGAGAACAAATTACCAATTGTTGTATTTGATTCATTAACAGAGGGAAATATAAAAAGAGTAGTTCTTGGTGAAAAGATTGGAACAACTGTAATAAACGGATAATTTTAGGAGGGTAAAATGAGCGCACAAGTAATGATGAATGATTGTAAAGAAAAAATGAACAAAGCTGTAGAATCTACAAAGCACAAATTTGCTTCAATAAGAGCTGGAAGAGCTAACGTTTCAATGTTAGATGGAATAAAGATAGAGCAGTACGGATCTTTAATGCCATTAAATCAGGTTGGAACTGTATCAGCACCAGAGGCTAGATTATTAGTTATCGATCCTTGGGATAAATCGGTTATACCTACAATTGAAAAAGCTATAATGACTTCAAATTTAGGATTAACTCCAAACAACGATGGAAAAGTTATTAGACTTATGATTCCTGAGTTAACAGCTGACAGAAGAAAAGAGTATGTTAAATTTGCAAAATCAGAAGCTGAAAATGGAAAAGTTGCAGTAAGAAATATCAGAAAAGATATGAACAACAACTTAAGAAAGTTAGAAAAAGATGGAGAGATAACTGAGGACGATTTAAAGAGATTTGAAGATGAAGTTCAAAAGTTAACAGATGCAACAATAAAAACAATCGATCAACTTTTAGCTTTAAAAGAGAAAGAGATTACAACTGTATAATAAAAAGAAGAGAGCTAATAGCTCTCTTTTTTTGTCAGAAGAATATATGAAGATAAAAATAGACCACTAAAAATTAAAAGAATAACTAAAACTCTATTGGCCGATGAGTAATTTCCTGATTCAATAGCAGAATAAAGCGCAAGAGGAAGAGTTTGGGTCTTTCCCGGGATATTTCCCGCTATCAAAATTGTGGCTCCAAACTCTCCAAAAGCTCTTCCAGTACCAAGAATAATACCAGAGAATACCTTTCTATATCCCAGTGGAAGATACACGTATCTAATCATATTGATTTTAGAAATTCCAAGGCATTGAGCTGTTTCAATATAAGCTTTATCAATAGTATCAAAGCCGACCTTAATACTTTGATATATTATGGGTAAGGATACAATAATCGCTGCAATGGTAGCCCCTTGAAAAGAGAAGATAAATCTAAAATCAAAAAGTTTATAAAAAATTTCACCTAAAAAGCTATTCTTTCCCAAAAATATTATTAACATATAACCAATAACAGATGGTGGTAGAAATATTGGTAATGTAATAAAAAACTCTATTATCTTTTTTAAATTATCCTTTTTTTTTAAGGTAAAATAAAAAGCTATGCTAAATACAACATTAAAAATAAGAGATAAAGAAACGATAGATAGAGAGATTTTTAAAGGACTAATCATTCCCAACCTTTTCCTCTTAAAAATTGTAAAAATTTCTCTGAATCCTCTTTATTTTTTGTAGACTTTGAAATTCCAATTGAGTATTCAATTGGTTTATGTAGATTTTTGGGGAAAACTTCAATAACTTTGGAATTTTTTAGTAATTTAGTATCTGTTAAGTAAACTATTCCAAAATCAGCTTCTCCCAATTCAACATATGAAAGAACACTTCTAACATCTTTTCCATAAACTAAAGAGTAATCTTTAATAGGTAAGTGATCTAAAACCTCTGTGGCATATTGACCAGCAGGCACATATTTAGGATCTCCTATGGCCAAAGTACCACCGTTTGAGGAGGAGTTATTATTTTGTATCAAAACTAAAGAGTTTTCTAAGATAGGCTCCTCATCAAAAATATAGTTATTCTTTTTTAAATCTATCATGTAGTCCCTATTGGCAAGAAATATAATATCCACTTCTCCACCCTGTTCAAGTTGTCTTTTTAAAGTTCCAGATCCACCTAGATTTAATGAGATATTAAGGTCTGGATCAATTTTTTTATACTCCTCAATATTCTTTTCCAAGTATTCCTTTAACGAAGCTGCCCCACTAACCAAAATCTCTTTAGAAAAAATAGACTGAACCAAAATAAAAAACATAAAAATAATTTTTTTCATAGATACCCCCTTGATTTTTTTATTTGTTCATTTGATAAAGTGTATAAAGACCTCTTAAACTAAGTTCAGGACAATACTCATCAATCTCCTGAATCTCAGCAAAAAGAATTTTACCAAGACCTCCTGTAGCTATAACATATGGATTAGGAACAATTTTTTTAATCTCATGGATAATATTCTTCAATTGTCCAGCATAACCGTAAAAGATACCTGCTTGAATTTGCTCAGCAGTATTTTTTCCAAGGACACTTTCAGGTGTGCTGAACTTAACTTTTGGAAGCTTTGCAGTATTTCCGAATAGGGCATTTATAGACATCTCAATACCTGGAAGAATTCCTCCTCCTATGTATATTCCATCTTTTAAAACCTCATATGTAGTCGCAGTTCCAAGGTCAAAAATAACCAAGTTTCTGTTTGGATAATCGATAATAGCCTGAGCGATATCAATTATTCTGTCAGCTCCAAAACCATTTATTTGAAGATTTTCAGCAAAAGAAAATGGTAATTTTAGATTTAAATCTACAATCATAGGTTCGATTTTAAAATATTTTCTTCCTAAGAATTGAAATATTCCTATTAAGTTTGGAACAACTGAAGAGATAACGATACCATTTAGATTTTTAATTTCAACACCATTAAAATCGCATATATTTTTTAAATATGAAAAGTATTCATCCTCTGTTAATTTTTCATTTGAAGATACTCTAAAGCTAAGTAGCACATCTCCTTTAGGATCAAGTAGTCCTGTAACAATGTGAGTATTTCCAATATCTACAGCTAAAAGCATGTAATCACCGCCTAATAAAAATTTAGATAATCCATATTATAAACTATATTTAAAAAAATGTAAATTTTTCTCGGATAAATTATTTAAATGAATTATAATATAATAAATAAAATACGAGGTGTTTATATGGAAAAAGCAGTTGGAATAGTAGTTGAATACAACCCTTTTCATAATGGTCATAAATATCACTGCTTAAAGGCAAAGGAGCAGGGAGATATCGTTATAGCTGTTATGAGTGGGGATTTTGTTCAAAGGGGAGAACCAGCTTTAATAGATAGATGGAGTAGAGCGGAATTAGCACTAAAAAATGGGGTGGATATTGTGGTTGAGTTGCCAGTATTTTATTCTACTCAAAGTGCAGAGATATTTGCTAGAGGGGCTGTGGGTATTTTGGATTTAATGAAAACCAAAAAAATAGTTTTTGGATCTGAATCTGGAAATACGGAGAAACTTGTGAAAAGAGCCAAATTAGAGGAGCGAGAAGATTTTAAAGAGGAGTTGAAAAAGCAGTTAAAAGAGGGATGTTCATATCCAACTGCCTATTCAAATAGCTTAAAGTCTTTAGAGGAAAAAGAGGAGTTAGATTCAAATGATATCTTGGGAGTGGAGTATATAAAAGCTTTGGATTTTTGGAAAAGTTCTATGAAACCTGTGGCTATAAAAAGGGAGAAAAGTGGATACTACTCAGAGGGAGTGGAAGATGGAATATCCAGTGCCACTGGAATTAGAAAAAAATTGCAGATTGGAGAGGAGATTAAAGATGTTGTTCCCTCAGTGACATATGAAGTTTTAAAAAATGCTTTAAAGGAGAATAAATTTGCAAAATTAGAGGACTTTTATGATCTAATAAGATATAAAATTCTTTCTGGAAAAAACCAATTGGAAAAAATCCAAGATATTGAGCAGGGATATGAGAATAAAATCTATGAGGCCGCATTTATATCTAGAGATTTTGAAAGTTTTTTTGAGAAAATAAAGAGTAGAAGATACACCTTAGGAAGAGTTCAAAGAGTTTTAATCCATATTTTATTAGGTATAGATAAGAAACAGACAAAAGAGGTAAAAGAGAGTGTACCATATGTAAGAGTATTGGGGTTTACGTCGTCTGGACAACGTTATTTAAAAAAATTAAAAGAAAAAGATATAGAGATTTTGACATCTTTAAAAAATATACAAAAAAATTTAGATAAGAGATCATTGGAGCTTTTAGAACAGAATGAGATAGCCAGTAAGATATATTCAATGGTAAATCCCTATGAAGATAGAAAAATACCTATAATTATAAAGTAGAGGTACTATGGAAAAAATAAAAGTTACTAAGGATATAAAAAAGATATTAGATATATTGAATAGCCATGGAAAAGGGTATATAGTTGGTGGCTATATAAGAGATTGCCTATTGGGCTTTGAACCAAAAGATTGTGATTTTTGTACAGATATAGACTATGAGAAGTTGAAAGAGATTTTTAAAAATTATGCTCCAAAAGAGATAGGAAAAGCTTTTGGAATAGTTCAAATAAGTTTTAATGGGAAAAAATATGAGATAGCTAAATTGAGGAAAGATATAAAATTTACCGCATTTAGAAATAAATTGGAAGTGGAGTTTATAAAAGATATAGGTGAGGATTTAAAAAGAAGAGATTTCACAGTGAATGCAATTGCCTTTGATGGAAAGAGATTGATTTACTCATCTGAGTTAGGAAAAGAGGATATAAAAAATAGAATTTTAAGATTTGTTGGAGAGGGTAAAAAAAGGATAGAGGAGGATCCCCTTAGAGTTTTAAGAGGTATAAGAATTGCTGGAGAAAAGGACCTAACTATTCTAGAGAGTACTAAACAGGAGATTTTAAATGGTGGAAAAGAGATAAAAAGAGTGGCTATTGAGAGAGTTCAGGATGAGTTTTTCAAGATGTTAAAAGGAAAAAAATCCAGTGAATCACTCTATCTATTACACTCTTTAGGCATATTTAAAGAGCTATTTCCAAAAACAGATAAAATAATAAAATGTGAGAGTATTTTAGAAAAATTGAAAAAAATAGATATATCCCAAAATGAAAGTTTAATTATTAAACTCTCTATAATATTTTTTAAAAGCCAAGAGGAGTTAGATTTTTTAAGGTTAGATAACAGAAGCAAAAAATCTATTTTAAATATAGTGCAAAATTTAAGTAGCCTCAGTGAGATATCCAATAGATATGAGATAAAGAGATTAATATCAAAAATTGGGATAGATGATTTTAAAAACCTATTGGAGATAAAAGAATTAGAGAGAAATTTTTCACAAGTAAGAGATAAATTTGAGGAGATTTTAAATAATAATGAACCTATTTTTTTTAAAGATTTAGCTATTTCTGGCAAAGATCTATTAAATATAGGTGTTGTAAATGGAGTGGAGATAAAGACCTATTTGGAAAAATCTTTAGAAATAGTTTTAGAGAATCCAAAACTTAACATAAAAAATTACTTAATAAATAGAATAGAGGAGGATAAAATTTGAGACAGAGAATACCTTTAGCAACACAGATATTTTATGGAGTAGGGGTTAGTTATGCCATAGTGGATCAGATATTTGCTCAATGGATACTATACTTCTATCTTCCCCCAGAGAGTTCTGGATTAAAACCTTTTTTGACTCCAGTTTTAATCTCGTTAGCCCTAGCTATTTCAAGGGTTGTAGATATGATATCAGACCCAGTGGTAGGTTATTTATCGGATAAATTTAACAGTAGATGGGGAAGAAGAATCCCATTTATAGCAGTGGGAGCAATTCCTTTATCAATTACAACAGTTGCTTTTTTTTATCCACCACTGGCAAGTGAAAAAGGTACATTTATATATTTGGCTGTGATTGGATCACTGTTCTTTACTTTTTACACTATTGTAGGAGCGCCCTATAACGCGTTAATACCAGAGATTGGAGAGAGCTCAGAGGAGAGACTGAATCTATCTACATGGCAATCAGTTTTTAGACTGTTATACAGTGCAATAGCGATGATTTTACCTGGAGTTTTGATAAAATATTTTGGGAATGGAGATACTCTAGTAGGAATTAGGGGAATGGTTATATCACTTAGTGTACTTTGTGCTTTAGGATTGTATGTAACTGTATTTTTAGTTCCTGAAAAGAGATACTCACGACCTGTTGAACATGTTGGAAATATAAAGGAGATATTAAAAGAGGTTATAAAGGATAAAGATTTTAGAAATTATCTTTTAGGACTGTTATTTTTCTTTGTGGGATTTAACTCTTTAAGAGCCATGATGAACTATTATGTTGAGGATATAATGGGCTATGGGAAGGAGACTATTACCATAGCATCAGCTCTATTATTTGGAGCATCAGCTCTATTTTTCTATCCAGTAAATAAGCTTTCTAGAAAATTTGGTTATAGAAAAATAATGCTAGCATCCCTGATAGGACTGGTGGGATTAACTATATCTTTAGCACTGCTTGGAAAGGTAATTCCTGTTAAATATGGATTTTTAATATTTACTCTTTTGGGAATTCCAATATCAGGAGCAGCTTTTATATTTCCACCAGCTATGATGAGTGATATAAGTGAAAAAATAAGTAAAAGAATAAACAATAGAATTGAGGGAGTATGTTTTGGAATTCAGGGATTCTTTCTTAAAATGGCTTTTTTAGTGTCAATAGTGGTATTGCCTTTAATGCTTGTTTTAAGAGGAAGTGGTGAGGTAACAAAATTTGGAATCTACTCATCAGCAATATTTTCAGCAGTATCTTTTGTAATCTCATATATATTTTATTTTAAATATAGTGAATAGGAGAGCATGTTGAAAAAAATAGAGATTGGGGCACTAATTATAATGTTTGCCTCAATTTTCTTTTTTAGGTTGTTTTGGACAACTTTTAAAGAGAGGGTTGAGATTGGGAGCTATGTGGAGATAATTGGAAGAGTGGATGCATCTAAGGGGAGAGTAGATACAATAAATGGAAAATATCCAACGAAAAACATCTATTTTTTGGTTGATAGAGTACCAGATGGAGAAAAAATAGTGTATGGTAGGGTGAAAAAAATAGAACAATCGAAATGGGGAACACAGTATAGCTTAGAGGTGGAGAGATATAAAGAAAAAAAGGGTATATTAAAGGAGTTTTATATAGATAGAATAAAAAAAATTACCGAAGATTATTCAATAGATTTAGAGCATTTTTTAAGGGCAACTATTCTAGGGGAGGGGTATCTGTTGATGGACTCTATAAAAGAGATGTTTAGATATACAGGAACCGCTCATATACTAGTTATATCAGGATTGCATATAGGGGTTATTATTTTGGGTATGGACTCTTTATTTTTGAAATTAAATTTAAAAAAACAGATTCGATATATTTTAATTCTATGTATTTTAACAGTGTATGTCTGTGCTATTGGAAAATCGCCCTCTGTGTTTAGAGCATATATAATGGCTGTTATCTATTTATTGGGAAATATCTTATACGAAAAAGTAAACAGTGGAAAAAGCTTGATATTAGCTTTTGGTATCTCTCTTTTAGTCTATCCAGCATGGATATATTCAATCTCATTTTGGATGTCCTATGTGGCTGTTTTTTCAATAATATTTATTTATAAAAAAATACCAAAATTAAAAAATAGATCTGTCTTTATAGAGAAAGTATTAAATGCAGTAGTGATGACCTTTGTGATTCAAATCTTTATGACTCCAATTTTTTACATGTTTTTTAAAACTGTACCTATATTTTCAATTTTTAGTAATATCTTAATTATTCCAATAGCGTCGATTTTCATAGTGACCAGTTTTTTAACCCTATTTTTATCAAATTTTTACTTAGGTTTTTTAACAGCACCGTTAGTATATTATAGCTATATAATTTTAATAAGAAGTGTAGATATTATAAGTAAAATTCCATATTTGACTTTGGAATTATAATTATGCTAAGCTATTTACATGAGGTGATAATTGATGATTGTTTTTAAAGTTATAATTTTACTTTTTTCTTTAGTTTTACATGAGTTAGCTCATGGATATATGGCACTTTTTTGTGGAGATAAAACAGCCAAATATTCTGGGAGACTATCTTTGAATCCATTGAAACATTTGGATCCCATAGGGGCACTAATACCTATTTTTATGTTATTAAGTGGTTCTAACTTTATAATAGGATGGGCAAAGCCAGTACCTGTAAACTATTTCGCTTTTAAAAATGGAAGAGTGGGAGAGTTTTTAGTTTCTATAGCAGGGGTGTTGACAAACTACTTTTTAATGATATTAGGAGCGATTTTAATAAGATATGGAGTGATACCTTTTAATGATCTATCAGTCTATTTTATAATTATAAATATGGCTCTAGGAACATTTAATCTTTTGCCTATTCCACCTTTGGATGGGTCAAGGGTTGTAGCATCATTTTTAAATGATGAGAATAGAATTAAAATATTTACATTGGATACATATGGTATTTTATTTATAATAGCCCTTAGTTATTTTGGAGTTTTAAGTAGAGTGATGTCTCCTATATACAATATGTTATTAGGAGTTGTAGATTTAATAATTAGGAGTTAAAAGAGATGAAAAGCATAAAAAAAGCGGTTAGAATAGAGTTTGAAGAGAAGAAATCTAAATTTATAGGGTATGCTAAACCAATTTCAAGTAAAGAGGAAGCAGAGGACTTTATAGATATGATAAGGGAGATGCATCCAGATGCAACTCATAATTGCACAGTATATAGAGTGATAGATAGTGGTCAGGAGTACTTTAAAGCTGATGATGATGGAGAGCCAAGTGGAACTGCGGGAAAACCTATGGGGGAGATATTGACCTATATGGAGGTAAATAATGTAGTTGTAGTGGCAACTAGATATTTTGGTGGAATAAAATTAGGTGCTGGCGGACTGGTTAGAAACTATGCTAAAACTGCAAAATTAGCTATTTTAGAGGGAGAAGTAACAGAGTTTATAGAGAGAGATGAGTGTCTTTTAGATTTTTCATATGAAAAAATAAATGAAGTTGAATCTCTTCTTATAAGTGGGAATGAAGAGTTGATAAATAAGGATTTTAATGAGAGAGTGACATATAGGGTGAAAGTTTCATCTGAAACGTTGGATAAGCTAAAAGAGATTAAAGATATCCTAGTAATAATGTAAAAAACAGGTAGAGTATTCTACCTGTTTACTTTTATTTTATAATCCTTTTTTTTGAATAGAAATAGTAGGAGTAAAGTTAGTACTATATAGGTTAACTCAACCACTATTATATAGTAGGGCCAATCTCCAAAATAGTCTAAAGGAGATGAGAATGAAGGTTTTCTATTTATATAAAGATAGTTTGTTCCAAGAACAGTGTTTATAAAATAAACCCCAACTGCAATTATATTTATTCCAAGAAATGAGCCAGTCCAAGACTCCCAAGAGGGTCTTAGGTTGAAAATCTTATATTCTGTTATAGCAACAAAAATTATGTAAAAGTGCGTGGAGAAGAAACTTATATTAAAAAAGTGTGGAAAAGTCTCTCTCACTTCAGGTGTCAATAGTGCAAATATAGCTCCAATGGACCAGAAAAAAGTTGCATATAAAAATGGAGTAAATCTAAATATAGATCCAAATACAGCAAATATAAGGGTTATATTACAAAGATGTAGTGGAAGTATTTGATACCAAGCCTCTCCAATAAGTTTATATTTAATGAAAAGTTCCCCACATTTAATTAATAATATAACAAATGAAATAACTCTCATAACTTTTTTAGGTTGCGGGCTGTGGGCAACTCCAATATAAAGAAATAAAAAAAGTAAAGAATATCCCAAAATGTAAAAAAGATGTAGTCTATCAAATAGTTCAAACTCCATATATCCCTCCTAAAATTATTTGTGAAAACCTAAATCTGCAGGATTAATATCTCCAGATATATGTTGAATAGTTCCGCCTAAACTTTCAAACTGTTTTCTTTTCTCTGTAGTTTTTTGAATAAGATTTATAGTTTTATCACTGAGTGTCGATTTATTATAATGCCCTTTAGACCAATAATCAATAATTAATTTACTATCTCCAAAAATTTTGAAATTTCTTTTTCTTAAAGCGATATCAATTGCTAGGTATACTCCAATTAATTCCCCATAGTTATTTGTACTTTCTGGGGGAGCTAAATAGTTTCCAAACTCATTTATCATCTTCTCTGGAAGAATATTATCCAGTAGAGATAGTCCTAGGGCGTCGGTAACACGCACTTCCACACCTATTCCACGTCCTGTACCTGCATCAAAGTAGATAGCATCCTCCAATTTTGATTTAGCTTCTTGAATTTTTAATTTTTTATCTTCATATAGACCACCATTTTTTAGCCACTCTTTTGCTTCAACTTCACTTTTAAAGGATTTGTATCTAGCACTTTTTCCCTTTGTAATATTTTGGCACTCTGACCATGAAGTTACCACCCCAGAATAATTTTCCTTATCTATAATAAAAGCATAGTATTTTATAGCCATAATTCTCCCTCTAAAGTTTTATATTATTTTAACATAAAATCACAAAAAATAAAAAGAAAGAAGAGGAAAAATTAGTAAAAAACTTTATTCTTTTAGTAAAAAAATGTTGCAAAAGTTAAAAAATTATGATAAAATCTTTACGATAAATAGAAAGATTTTAGGAAGGTGAAATTAATGAGAAAAGGAATTCATCCAGAGTACAAAGTAATAACTGTTGATTGTACATGTGGAAACAAATTTGAAACAAGATCAACTTTAGCAAAGGGAGACGAGCTTAAAATAGCTGTTTGTTCAAACTGTCACCCATTCTACACTGGAAAAGCTAAGTTCGTAGACGCAGCTGGAAGAGTAGAGCAGTTCAACAAGAAGTTTGGATTAAAGAAATAAGAAAACGGGACTATGTCCTGTTTTTTTTTAAAGTAATATAAACTAGGGAGGTTAAAATGGCTGTAATAGAAATAAATCATCCGCTGATACAACATAAATTAACGCTGTTAAGAAACAAAAACACGGATACTAAATCATTTAGAGAGAACTTAAATGAGATATCTAAGCTGATGACTTATGAAGTAACAAAAAATTTAGTTTTAGATGAAATAGAGGTTGAGACTCCTCTGATGAAAACAACTGGATATACATTGGGAACAAACATCGCAGTTGTACCTATTTTAAGAGCTGGATTAGGAATGGTAGATGGTATAGTATCATTGATTCCAACAGCTAAAATAGGGCATATAGGAGTTTATAGAAATGAAGAAACTCTAGAACCAGTATATTATTATTGCAAACTTCCTGTAGATGTTCAAAATAAACAAGTTATATTAGTTGACCCAATGTTAGCAACAGGTGGATCTGCAATATATGCAATCGATTACTTAAAAAATGCAGGTGTTAAAAACATAGTATTTATGTGTTTAGTAGCTGCTCCAGAGGGGATTGCAAAAGTTTTACAAACACATCCAGATGTAGCAATCTACACAGCTAAAATAGATCAAGGATTAGATTCTAATGGATATATCTATCCTGGATTAGGAGATTGTGGAGATAGAATATTTGGAACAAAATAAATAAAAATAGCTGAAATTATTTCAGCTATTTTTTTATTGATTCATTTTCAAGAAGTGTAAGCAGATTTTCCAATTGATTTAAACTATTTTCATTTAAAATTAGTTGGAACTTATTATTTAACTCCTCAATAAACTCATTCACACAGTTCTCTACTCTTTCTCCATCTTTTGTTAAATTGACAGAGAAACTTCGAGCATCCTTTAAAGAGGGTATTTTTTCAATATATCCAAGTTTTTCCAGCTTTGTTAAAGTTTTACTTATGGCTGGTTTTTCAATAATTCCCATTTCAATCAGTTGCTTAGGAGAAGTCTCTCCCAACTCTTTAATTTTAAAAAGTATTATTCCTTGTGAGGCTTCTAAATTAAAATCTTTTAATTTTTCATTTAAAATCTTTCTTTGAAGCTTACTTATTCTTGAAATTAAAACAGGTATTTTAATTCTATTCATTTGAATCTCCTTCTATAAATAAGATAAGTCTAGTTAAAAACATAGAGAATAAAAGCATAACAGTGATTTGGATAGCCCTTGATGAAGCTCTTGTTATGATATCACCATAGGGAGTTAAGTATAAACAGATAGGTAGAATGGTAGCTCTAACAATTCCAAAGTAAAAACCTCTTTTAGAAGGTGTATCACTATAGTGCCCCAAGTAGATTAAAGGATAGAAAAAGAGCATTATTCCAAAGGAAAAAATAAGTGGATTATTTCCTATCCCATTGATTAAAAATGAGAAAATAATGGATATAGTGCATCCTAAAACATGGATAAAAATATTCATAAAAGACAGTTTATGTATTTTATCTAAATTTAAATTGGTATATATACCAGCTAGAGTGGCATATGCAAAAAAGGTGTCTCGAATATCAAAAATCATATATAAAATCCAAATAATAAAAATAATTATAGTGATTTTAAAAGCCTCAAAAAATTTGGGATGACTATTTTTATCAGCGGACATCTTTGACTTTTTTATCTCTTTTTTCTCCTTTGGAAAAATATATAGAAGTAAACAACCTATAATACCACCTATAAAGGTAACAGTAAAGACATCAATAACCATATTTTCCACAATTTTGTCACTATATGTGGAGTATATAGTTATAAAAGTATATCCTAAAATACCACTTCTAACAGCATTTTGATATCTGTTAGATAGGAAAAAACATATAAAGAAAAAAAGAAAGGTAAGCAATGAAAATAAAAGAAATTTATCTTTAAAAAGCTCAGAGATAAATAATCCAATAGTGGCGAAAACACCAGTCCATAAGTAATTTTTCAAAAATAACTTTAAAGAAAAGGAGGTCATCCCAGTGACAATCCCAAAGGCCACCACAGGGATTTGAAAGTTAAAAGATAGATTTGTATACTTACTTACTAAAAGTCCAATGGTTATGGCAAATAGAGTTCTTAAAATATCTTTTGAATAGTCATTAATATACATAGTTAAACACCTTTATAATATGTATCCATATCTTAGCCATAAGATTATAGAAAATATTATTATCCTTTGAAAGTAGGATAACAGAAGCCATAGAACCACTGGATAGATTTTTAATACTTTGAGAGTTTTCCACAATGAGAGAAACTCTAATTTTACCATTATCTCTTATCCAACGGTTATCCTCAGGAATATTGACCAAAGTGTTAGAGGAACTATATCCTTGCGCTAAAATAGGGCTAATATTTTCAACCTCTCCCTTAAAAATAACTCCAGGGATGCCATCAAAAAGTATAAGAGCTTTTCTACCACGAGTGATGGAGCTAATATTTTTCTCTTTTAAATCAACATTTACCTTTAAAATATCATCATTTTTTATGTAGAAAAGAGTGCTATTCTCTTTGACAAAGGTATTTTCATAGAAATTATCCATAACTACCTCACCTTTCATAGGAGATAGAATAGTGGTATTATCAAGATTTATTTTAGCCTGATTTAAAGTTCCTTTTGCTATTAAAATTGAGGGAGTGGAGTCCTCATTTTTTTTATATTTAATCTGTAAATTTTTCAGATCATTTTCACTGTTATTTAATGTTTTTTCTGAGTCTAAAAGTTTATTTCTCATATTATCTAAATCCAGTTCACTTATGAAATTCTTCCTATATAGAGTTTCAAATTTAAGAAGCTCTTTTTGATTTTGAAGAAAAATAATTCTATTTTTTTCTACAATCTCCTTAGTTTTTTCAATATCATTTTTTAAATTTTTTACTGAATCTAAAACCTCATTATATTTTCCTAAAGCGGATATGTATGAAGCAGTATAAACTTTATTATCAATTGAGAAAAGTGGTTGATTACAACTTACAGTTTCTCCATTTTTAACAAATATTTTATCAACACTTCCAGAAACTTTACTATATACCGGTGAAATTTGATATTCTAAATGAGCTCTAGAAGAGTAAGGAATATTCATCTGTACAGCAACTGTGCCTATTAAAAGAGTAAAAAAAGAAATTAAAATAATCAAATATATAAGTATAGATTTTTTATGAAATAACATATAATCACTCCTAATTTAAAATTAGTTTCCTAGGAAACTAA
>NZ_DBGBQB010000250.1:0-4015 GCF_048470075.1 Cetobacterium sp.
ATCCAATGTATAGAAAAAGTCTGCTTACAAAAATTTTCATAGTGGATTTTATAGTTATATTATTTTTTATACTCTTTAGATAAAGTAAAAATCAATTAAATTATATAAAATATGTATTGATTTATGCTGAAAAATAGTCTACAATATTAATATTGAAATCAAAAAAAATGGAGGAACAATGTTAATAAGTAGAGAAGTTGATTACGGTATAAGAATCGTACTTTTATTGTGTGAAGCAAATAGGAAAATGGATGCAAAGGAGATTTCTGAAATTTCAGGTGTTTCCATAAGGTTTACACTAAAAATTCTTGGAAAATTAACTTCATCTGATTTAGTAGAATCATTTCGTGGTGCAAAGGGTGGTTATGTTGCCGCAAAAAACCCTAAAGATATAAGTGTATACGATATAGTAGAAGTTTTAGAGGGTGGAATTAAGGTAAATGGCTGCTTTGAGGATAAAACAAGTTGTACAACTTCTAAAATGGCTTTATGTGGACTAAGATGTAAATTAGAGGGAGTTAATTTAAAGATAAAAGAGGAGTTAGAAAAAATAACTATGGATAAACTTGAAAACTGCTCAGGATATGATTCATAATAATCTATAATTTGACAAGAATTTTAAAGGGAGATTTTGGGAATGAAAATTTTAAAAACAAAAGGCGTTTGTGCAAAAGAGATTGGAATAAAATTAAATGGGGATATTATTGAGAAAGTCGAATTTTTTGGAGGATGTGACGGAAATACTGTGGCCATCGAAAAATTAGTTGAAGGAATGTCAGTGGAGAAAGTAATAAAGAGATTAGAAGGGATTGATTGTTCAGAGAGAGGGACATCATGTCCAGATCAATTAGCTAAATTATTGAAAGAGTTAGCTTAAATTTCAAAGGAAACTTTAAAGTTTATTTGTATAATTGTGTAGATAATTATAATAAATTAATTTTAAAGGAGGTCCTTAAAATGAAAAAGTTATTTGTGGGATTAATTTTAGGTTTAGTGTTAGTTGGGTGTTCAAATATGACATCTAGAGAAAAGAGTGCCTTAGTTGGAGCCGGTGCTGGAGCCTTGGTAGGTTCTGTTATAAGTGGAGATTCAAAAGGTGCGTTAATAGGAGCTGGAGTAGGAGCTTTAGGTGGAGCAGCAGTGGATAATTACAACAAAAAAGGAAATGTATTAGGAAATTAAAAGTATAGATATATTGAAACTACTTTAAAGTGATGAAGAAGCTATTATCAAATTTTATAATTTGATAATAGCTTTTATTTTTTTAGAAATTGCAAATATATGCATACATTATTTTCTTTTGTAGAAAAAATAAAAAAAATTTTCAAAATCTGCATTGACAATTTGTCTGAGACAGAGTAATATTTTAGGAATTACAAACTTGGGGAGGTTAAAATAATGAATAAGAAATCTATTTTGGGATTGGGGCTTCTTTCTTTACTACTTATGAGCTGTGGAGAGAAAGAGAATATTGCTAAAAAAGGTGAAAAACCAAAAGTTGTGACAGTATCTTTAGGATCAAAACCTAAAAGTTTAGATCCAACTATGTATAATGAGATACCATCGCTATCTATAGCTAAACAGATTTATAACACTCTTTTTCAAATTGATGAAAATGGAAATGTAGTGCCAGAGCTAGCTGAATCATTTGAGTATTTAACACCTACTGAATTAGTAGTGAAAATAAAAAAAGGTGTTAAATTTCACAATGGAGAGGAGTTAAAAGCCAATGATATCATTTTTAGTTTGAATAGGATGCTTGAAAAACCAGCTACAAAAGTTATGTTAGATGTAATTGAAAAAGTTGAGCAAATAGATGATTATACTATTAATATAAGATTAAAAGAGTCATCAGCACCACTACTTTATACACTTTCATATCCGCTAACAGCTATTTTAAATGAAAAGTATACTGTAGAAAAAAATGGAAATATTGCTACAGACGCAATGGGAACTGGAGCTTTCAAATATGTGAGTTGGGGTGATGGTGAAAAAATAGCATTGGTTGCAAATAAGGAATACTTTGGAGAAAAAGCAAAAATAGATGAGCTGATATTTAGAGCTATTCCAGAAAATACAAGTAGACTTGCAGGGTTGGAAACAGGGGAGATAGATATTGCAACAATAGCACCTATAGATGTTCAAACCGTTGAGTCAAATCCTGAGTTATATGCCATAACATTTCCAACTACAGCAACAGAGTATTTAACATTAAATACAAAAAGAGAACCTTTTAATAACAAGGATTTTAGAAAAGCTTTGAGATATGCTATTGATAAGCAAAGTATAGTGGATGCGGTGTATTTAGGAAAAGCAAGTGTTGCAAATACAATAGTTAATCCAACTGTTTTTGGAAGCGATCAGACAGTTGGTAAGATAGAATACAGTCCAGAGAAAGCCAAAGAATACCTTGAAAAATCTGGTATAAAGAATAGAACTATAAAAATTATGTCAAATGATAATCCAGTTAGACTTCAAGCGGCTCAAATAGTGCAAGCTAACTTAAAAGAGATTGGGATTGATTCAGAGATTGAAACAGTTGAGTGGGGAACTTACTTACAGATGACAGCTCAAGGAAATTTTGATATGTTTATAGGTGGATGGGTTGCTGGAACATCGGATTCAGACATTGTTCTATTCCCTTTACTACACAGTAGTTACAAAGGTGGGGCTGGAAATAGAGCTAACTTTGATAATCCAGAATATGATAGATTGGTTGAGTTAGGGAGAAAATCCACAAAAAATTCAGATAGATTAGAGGCATATTCTAAGGCTCAAAAGATTTTAGCAGAGGAAAATCCACTGGTTCCATTATATTATAAAAACGAAAATATGGGTTTAAATAAAAAGATAAAAGGTTTTGTGGCAATGCCAAATCTTATTCATAACTACGCAACTATAGAGATAGAGGAGTAAAGTCCCTTGACAAAGAGAGAGAAAAAGAGTATCATAATCAGCAATTTAGGGATAAAGTAAAAAAGGAGTGTAGAAGGGGTATGAAATTAGATTTGAATTACACATTACAATTTACAAAAGAGTTTTTAGAAATTCCAAGTCCAGCAGGTTATACAGAAAAAGCTATGGATAGAGTTGCAGAGGAGTTAGAAAGACTAGGTTTTAAGTATACTTATAGTAAAAAAGATTGTTTAATTGTAAAAATAGAGGGAGAAAATCCCAATTACACAAGATTATTATCAGCTCATGTGGATACTTTAGGAGCTATGGTAAAGAAAATAAAAAAAAATGGAAGATTAGAGCTTATAAATATTGGAGGATATGCTTGGGGTTCAGTTGAGGGGGAGAATGTAACAGTTCATACCTTAAGTGGAAAGGAGTATGAGGGAACTCTTTTACCTGTAAAATCCTCTGTTCATGTGTATGGAGATATACCTAGAGAGATGCCAAGAATAGCTGAAAATATGGAAGTTAGATTGGATGAAGATGTGAGCTCAGAGGAGGAAACAAGAGAGCTTGGGATTTGTCAAGGAGACTTTGTAAGCTATTATACAAAAACAAAGATAACAGAATCAGGATATATAAAATCAAGATATCTAGATGATAAGCTATGCGTGGCACAAATTTTAACATATTTAAAATATCTAAAAGATAATAATAAAAAACCAAATAATAATTTATATGTTTATTTCTCAAATTTTGAAGAGGTGGGACATGGAGTTTCTGAAATTCCAAATGATGTTGATGAGTTTGTAGCTTTAGATATTGGATTAGTTGCAGAGGATGCCCATGGAGATGAGAAAAAAGTAAGTATTGCAGCTAGAGATAATAAAACAGTCTATGATTTAAAAATAAGAAAAAGATTGCAGGAGATAGCTGAGCTAAACAATATTAAGTACACAGTAGGTGTATATAATAGATATGGATCAGATGCAACAGCGGCAATACTTCAAGGAGCAGATTTAAGATATGCTTGTATAGGACCTAGTGTAGATGCCTCACATCACTATGAGAGAACTCATATAGATGGTATAATAGAGACTATAAAATTATTAATAGC
>NZ_DBGBQB010000251.1:0-19078 GCF_048470075.1 Cetobacterium sp.
GATTTAGGAGATGATAAAGTTATCCCTTTAAAAAAAGAGTTATTTGAAGTGTTGTCAAATATAGAGAAAAGGGTATTGATATCTGAGGAAAAAATGAAATTGGATATTTTAATTGATGCCATTACTCTTTATGAAAAATATATAAACTATCATTTAGATACAAAATTAAATCTAAAGAAACATTTATTTGGAGGTTACTCATGTTAAACATAGTTAAAATAACTGACTATATGTCAGAAGAACTAATATTACTTAATCTAAAAGCAAAAACTAAAGATGAAGCTTTAAAAGAGCTATCAACTTTGATAGGAAAATCGGAGAAAATAGAAAAAAAAGATGTTATATATAAAGCTCTTTTAGAAAGAGAAAATTTGGGGAGTACAGGAATAGGAAAAGGGGTAGCCATACCACATGCAAAAACTGATGCGGCTCAAAGTTTAACAATAGCTTTTGGAATAAGTAGAGAGGGAGTAGATTTTAAATCTTTAGATCAAGAAAAGGTAAAAATATTTTTTGTATTTGCATCACCATTTAAAGACAGTCAAATTTATTTAAAAGTATTGGCAAGAATTTCAAGATTAATAAGAGATGAAAATTTTAGAGGGAAGCTTTTAAATTGTGAAAATGCAAAAGAAGTATTGGAGTGTATAGACAAAGAGGAAGCTTTATAGGGAGAGAGTATGAGATGTCCATTTTGTAATAGTGAAGACACAAAAGTAATAGATAGTAGAGCATTTTCTGAAAATAATTCAATAAAAAGAAGAAGAGAGTGCAATAGTTGTGAAAAAAGATTTACAACATATGAAAGAATAGAGGAGAATCCAATCTATGTTGTAAAAAAGAATAAAAGTAGAGAAAAATTTAACAAGGAAAAGCTATTGAGAGGCTTGGAAAGGGCAACTAATAAAAGAAATATAAGCAGAGATGACTTGGAAAAATTTATTGCTGATGTGGAAAAAGTAATACAAAACACTTTAAAAAATGAGATAACAACGCAGGAGCTAGGGGAGCTTGTACTAGAAAAATTAAAAGATTTAGATGAAGTTGCATATGTTAGATTTGCATCTGTATATAAGGAGTTTGATGATATAAAATCCTTTATAGATGTTGTGGAAGATATAAAAAAGGATAAGAAAATATGAAAGTTTTAGTAATAAATGGACCAAATCTGAATTTTTTAGGTAGAAGGGAACCTGAAATATATGGAGATAAAAGTTTAGAAACAATAAACAATGAAATAAAATTATTTGGAAAAAAATGTGGAATGGACATAGAGTTTTTTCAATCTAATCATGAGGGCTTTATAATTGATAAGATACAAGAGGTCTATGGTAAAGTTGATTATTTAATAATCAATCCGGGAGCATTAACGCATTATGGGATTGGAATAAGAGACGCTATTTTGTCAACTAACTTAAAAACCATAGAGGTTCATTTATCCAATGTATACTCTAGAGAAGAGTTTAGACATAAGTCTGTAGTATCAGATATATGCATAGGGAAAATTACTGGATTCGGTTCTGAAGGGTATAAAATGGCCCTTCAATATCTAAGTAGTTTAAAAAAATAGGAGGCAAAATGAGAATTTTATTTATGGGAACTCCAGAGTTTGCAGTTCCATCATTAGATACATTAAGAAAAAAACATGAGATTGTAGGTATATTTACAAAGGTAGATAAACCAAATACAAGAGGAAAAAAGATAAAGTATACTCCGGTAAAAGAGTATGCCTTAGAAAATAATATACCTATTTATCAACCGAACTCCTTGAGAACAGAGGAAACGTTTGAACTAATAAAGGAGTTAAATCCAGAGTTAATTGTTGTAGTGGCTTATGGAAAAATAATTCCTAACAATATAATAGAGTTTCCAAAATATGGGATAATAAATGTACATTCATCTCTACTTCCAAAATTTAGAGGAGCAGCACCAATAAATGCTGCTATAATAGCTGGAGAAAAAGAGAGCGGTGTTACGATTATGGATATAGCAGAGGAGCTTGATGCTGGAGACATAATTTTAAAAGGAACTACACCTATATATGAAGAGGACACTTTTTTAACTCTACATGATAGATTAAAGGCTATAGGTGCGGAAAAATTAGATGAAGCGGTTGAGCAAATAGAAGCAGGAACAGCAAAGAGAGAGGTTCAAAATCATCTAGAAGCCACTTTTGTAAAGCCATATAAAAAAACAGATTGCTTAGTTGATTGGAATAAGACAAAGGAAGAGATTTTTAATTTTGTAAGAGGTATGAATCCATTTCCAACAGCGTATACTTATCACAATGAGAAAGTTTTAAAAATATATGCCATTGAAAAACTTGATAAAATTTATGAGAATGGGGAAAATGGAGAGATAGTGGATTCCATAAAAGGAAAAGGATTTGTAGTTAAGGTCAATAATGGTAGCGTTATTTTAACAGAGATTAAACCTGAAAATAAAAAAAATATATCGGGAAAAGATAGCATAAATGGAAACCTATTTAAAATAGGGGAAGTTTTAAAATAAAAATAGTGGGGGGAGAAGTTACATGATAAAAACTTCAGAAAAAAAAGAAAAGATTTCAAAAAAAACTATACAGAGATTGACAATGTATTTAAAATGTTTAGAAAAATTTTCACCAGATGACTATATATCATCTGAAGAGATGGGAGTGCTATTAGGAGTAACAGCTGCTCAAATAAGAAAAGATTTTTCAAACTTTATAATGGATTTGGATTCTTGTATTGGTATAAGGGGTAAAGGGTATAACGTAAAGTGTCTTTACGAAATGATTGAAGATATATTGGGAATAAACAAACAGAATAATGTAATTATTGTTGGAGCAGGGAAACTAGGAAACGCTATTTTACTAGAAGGTGATATAGAAAAACCTAGATTCAATATTGTTGGAATCTTTGATATAACAAAGAGCAGAATTGGAAAAGAATATAAGGGGATAAAGATAAGTAGTGTAAGTGATATACCAAAAATAGCTTCAGAGCAAAAAATAGATATGGCAATTATAACTGAAAATAAATCTATTGCTCAACAAGTTACTGATATAGTTACACAGTCGGGAATTAAAGCGATACTTAATATGACCTCTTTAGAGATTAAAGTGCCAAGAGATGTTGTTATAGAACATATAGATTTAAATAGAAAGCTTCAAGAATTAAATTACTGGAAAGAGAAGGCGGAATAGTAATGAAAATTTTAGATGGTAAATATGTATCTCAAAAAGTAAGAGATTTAATAAAAAAAGAGATAATTGAGATAAAAGAAAGCACAGGAAAGGTTCCAGGATTAGCAGTAATACAGGCAGGGGATAATTTAGCATCTAAAATTTATGTGAATTCTAAAATAAAGCAATGTGCAGAAGTTGGAATAGAGTCAAAGAACTTTATTATGTCAGTTGATGTTACAGAGATAGAGCTTTTACAAAAAATAGAAGAGTTAAATAAGGATGAAACAATAGATGGAATTTTAGTTCAATTGCCGTTGCCAGATCATATAGATACACCAAAGGTTATAGAAGCGATAGATATAAATAAAGATGTAGATGGTTTTAAACCTGAAAACTTAGGGAAAGTGGTTTTAGGAGATGAAACTGCATTGATTTCATGTACACCAGCAGGAATTTTAAGATTGTTTGAAGAGTATGAAATCGCCTTGGAAGGAAAAGATGTTGTTGTTATAGGTAGAAGTAATATTGTTGGAAAACCAATGACAGCACTTTTAATAAATGAAGGTGCAACAGTAACTGTTTGCAATAGTAAAACAAAAAATCTTGCTGAAAAAACTAAGAATGCAGACGTTGTAATAGTGGCCATAGGAAAGGGGAACTTCCTAAAGGGTGAGATGGTAAAAGATGGAGCTATTATAATAGATGTTGGAATAAATAGAGATGAAAATAACAAGATTTGTGGAGATGTAGATTTTGAGTCTGTAAAAGATAAAGTGTCATACATAACACCTGTTCCTGGGGGAGTAGGACCTATGACTATTGCAATGTTGCTTAATAATACATTAAAAGCATTTAAAATCGGAAAAAAAATATAGGGGAGAGATTAAAATGGAGAAAAAAGAGTTTTATATTGTAGATAAGAGAATATTACCAAATTCAATTCAAAGTGTTATAAAGGTAAATGAGATAGTTCAAGCGGAAAAAATATCAAAATATGAAGCTATAAAAAGAGTTGGAATAAGTAGAAGTACATATTACAAGTATAAGGACTATATCAAACCATTTTTTGAGGGTGGAAAAGAGAAAGTATTCAGTATCCATCTATCTTTAGTTGACAAACCAGGAATATTAGCAAGAGTTTTAGATATTATAGCTGGAGAGCAGATGAATATTTTAACAATTGTTCAAAATATAGCTATAGATGGAGTTAGTAGAGTAACAATATCAATTCAAACAACAGAAAACTTACTTAGAAAAATTGAAGAGATGTTAGAAAAAATAAGTTCTTTAGACTCAGTTAAGGAGTTAAGGGTAATAGGTAGCAATTAAGGAGGAGTAATGAAATTAGATTTAGAGAGTATAAAAAAGTTAGCTAAAAATATTGATGAGCATAATCTTTCTGAAATAACAGTTGAGATTAATGGAACAAAGCTTACAATGAAAAAAGAGGAGTTAAAACAGGAAACAGTAACAACAAATATAAAATACATGGAGCAACCAGCAGCAATTAGTAAAGATATAACAATAGAAAAAACTGAGAGTTCAGCAGAAGAGGTTGTAGACGGTCAAGAGATTGTATCACCAATGGTAGGGACATATTATTCAGCACCATCTCCTGACTCTGACGATTTTGTTAAAGTTGGAGATAGAATAGAGGCTGGAGATACAGTTTGTATAGTTGAAGCTATGAAGATGATGAATGAGGTTAAATCGCCAATATCAGGAACAATAGTAGCACTAAAATCTGAAAATGGAAGAGCAGTAAAAAAGGGAGAAGTATTATTTTTAGTAAAATAGAGGAAAGCGAATAGCTTTCCTTTTTATTCTTTGGAAAGGTTTTTTTAAGAAAACCATGTATGTTGTTTTTTATGGAGAATTATGGTAGAATATAGGAGTATTCAATTTAAAAAAATAAGGAAGGTGTAATATAAAGTTGGACACGTATCGTGATATTATTATATTAGTTGTATTGATTTTACTATCTGGTTTTTTTTCAGCCTCAGAAACAGCCTTAACATCTTTTAAAACAACGGATTTAGAAGATATCGAGAAGTCGAATAAAAAAACAGCACATCTATTGAAAAAGTGGTTAAAAAGTCCAAATGAGATTTTAACAGGAATGCTTTTAGGCAATAATATAGTAAATATTTTAGGATCATCTATTGCAACAGCTTTAGCAATTAATATAATGGGAAACTCTCCTAGAAGTTTAGCTATTGTAACAGCAGTTATGACAGTATTAATTCTTATATTTGGAGAGATAACGCCAAAAATAATGGCAAAAAACAACTCTAAGAGGTTTTCGAAGTTAGTAATAGGTCCGATTTACTATTTCGGTATATTGATGAAACCAATTGTTAAGATATTGATGTGGACATCAATACTAATTGGAAGAATCCTAGGAGTTGAAGTAAAAACAGAGAACATAATGTTTACAGAGGAAGATTTAATATCATTTGTAAATGTGGGAGAAGCTGAAGGAATTATTGAAGAGGAAGAAAAAGAGATGATTCATTCAATAGTTGGCTTAGGAGAGACAAATGCAAAGGAGATAATGACTCCAAGAACATCCATGTTTGCAGTTGAAGGAAATAAAACTTTAGATGATATTTGGGAAGAGATGATAGAAGCTGGATTCTCAAGAATTCCTGTCTATGAGGAAACCATAGATAATATTATTGGAGTTTTATATACAAAAGACGTACTAAATTATTTAAAAGAACATAGTACAGATACACAGGTCAAAGAGTTAGTAAGAGAAGCTTACTATGTTCCTGAGACAAAATCAATCATAGAGATTTTACAGGAGTTTAAAAGTAAGAAAGTACATATAGCACTGGTTTTAGATGAGTATGGTGGAATTGGTGGAGTATTGACAATAGAGGATCTATTAGAGGAAATTGTTGGAGAGATTCGTGATGAATTTGATAATGAGGAAGAGGAAAGCATAAAAGAGATTGACGACAATAGATATGAAGTTGATGCAATGCTAGACATAGAAACAATAAATAAAAATTTGAGTATTGATTTACCAATATCGGAAGATTATGAGAGCTTAGGTGGACTTATTATGTCTGAGCTAGGTAAAATTCCAGCAATTGGAGATATAGTTGAGTTTGAAGATGTAAAACTAATTGTAGTAGAAGTTGAAAAGATGAGAGTGTCTAAGGTAGAGATACAAAGAGGAGAATAAAAATGAGAAGAGTAAAAGCCAGTTTTTATAGTGGATTAATTGCAATACTACCAATTGTTATTACGGTGTATATTTTTAACTGGATATTTCAAATTTTCTTAAATTTATTACAGGATTCTTTTTTAACTGTAGCTATAAGAACATTAGTTTTACAAACTGGTTTAGGAAAAGAGCAGGATCTTCATCTATATACCCAAATCCTTATTAATGTTCTATCATTTATAACATTGATAGTATTATTAATCGTAATTGGAACAGCAATGAGAATATTTTTATTTAAAAAGATTGCTTCTTTTTTGAATAATCTTTTAGTGAAAATACCATTGTTTAGTCAAATATATAGTACAATAACCCAAATAATATCATTATTTGCTTCAGATAGACAAAAATCTTATCAGAAAGTTGTAATGTTTGAGTATCCAAGACATGGAATATATAGTATAGGATTTATGACATCTGATAGTAATCACTTTGTAGAAGAGGTTACAGGTGAGGAGATGTGTAATGTATTTTTACCAACCTCTCCAAATCCAACTTCAGGAATGTTTATAATTTTAAAAAAATCTGAAGTGAGAGTCTTAGATTTAAAAGTGGATGACGCTATAAAACTTATTATCTCAGGAGGAGTAATATTACCACCAAATAATAAAAAGGAGAACTAAATGTGGAAGTATCTTTTTTTAATTTTTGTGTTTATTGGATGTAGTGGTAAAGATGTAAAGGAAATATCAAGGGATTATATAAAAAAAGATGAAAAATATTTATTACTTAAAGGTGCTAATTTATACTCTTTAGGTAAAAAAAGTGAAGCACTATCAGTCTATGAAGAGGTATTAAAAATAAATAATGAAAATAGTGTTGCATTGAGAGAAAAAGCTGTAATTGAAGGACAGTTAGGAAATATGAAGCAGGCTGAAAAAGATTTTTCTGATGCACTGCTTTTAAATCCAAGAGATAATCTAACTTTAAAAAATTTAGCATATTTGAACTTTGAAAAGAAGAATTATAATAAAAGTTTAGAATATTTAGGAAGAGTACCGATGGATTTGAAAAGTGATCAAGATTACTTTATTTTAGGATATATAGAGTTTTTAAATGGAAACTACTTAAACTCATTGAAATATTATGAGCTTATAAGCGATGAGGAGATATTTAATAGCAATCTATTTTTTGATTCATATTTAGACAATTTAAAACATGTTGATAATTTGAAAAAAGACGTATATTTAAGACTTGAAGATAAAATAAAATATAATAAAAGTAGTACCGTAAAGTTATCTAATTTTTATAGTATGTTTTTAAAAAGAGATGATTTATCAGAAAGGGTTTTAAAAAACTATCTAACTTATAATGAGGTTGATAGAGACGTAGTTAATGAGTTAATAAACATATACTATAAAAATGGAGATAAAGTTAAAGCTAAAAAAGCTTTGGATTTGATTTCAAATTAGTATAGATAATTTATGATAAAATTGAAAAGAAGTAATATTTAGGAGGAAGTAAATGGATTTAAAAAAATATGTAGCATTAGTAGAGGACTACCCAAAACCAGGAATAAAATTTAGAGATATAACTCCATTAATGGGAAATGGTGAGGCATATAAATTTGCAACAGATAAAGTTGTTGAGTTTGCAAAAGAGCATAATATAGATTTAGTTGTAGGGCCTGAAGCGAGAGGATTTATATTTGGATGTCCTGTATCATATGCTTTAGGAGTGGGATTTGCTCCAGTTAGAAAACCAGGAAAATTACCTAGAGAGGTTATAGAGTATGCTTATGATTTAGAGTATGGTTCAAATGTACTTTGTATGCATAAAGATTCTGTAAAACCAGGACAGAGAGTTTTAATCGTAGATGATTTACTAGCAACTGGTGGAACTATAGAAGCTACTGTGAAGTTAGTTGAAGAGCTAGGTGGAGTGGTAGCAGGATTAGCGTTTTTAATTGAACTAGAGGACTTAAAAGGTAAAGAAAAATTAGAAGGTTATCCAGTATTAACTTTAATGAAGTATTAATAACTTTTAAGGCGACACAAAACTGTGTCGCCTTATTTGTATGATAGTATAGGAAGAGGTGTATTATGAAATATTGGCAAGAGATAGAAAGTGAAATAGATAAGCACAATTTAAAAGTGGATAAAGAAAAAATCAAAATGGCTTTCTTTTTTGCAGAGGAATGCCATATAGGACAATACAGAAAATCTGGTGACAGCTATATAATACATCCTGTAGAAGTAACAAAAATATTGATAGATATGAAAATGGATACAGAGGGGATAATAGCGGGAATACTTCATGATATAGTGGAAGATACTTTAATAACTATTGCAGATATAAAGTATAACTTTGGAGATGAGGTTGCCCATCTTGTAGACGGTGTTACAAAATTAGATCATTTACCCAATGGAACTAAGAAACAGGATGAGAATATTAGAAAAATGATAATAGCTATGGCTAAAGATGTAAGAGTTATTATCATTAAATTAGCAGATAGACTTCATAATATGAGAACACTAAAGTTTATGATACCAGAGAAGCAAAAGAGAATAGCTCAGGAAACACTGTCAATCTATGCACCATTAGCCCATAGATTAGGTATAGCCAAAATCAAGTGGGAATTGGAAGATATGTCTTTATACTATTTAGAACCAGAGAGATATAAAGATATAAAGGCTTTAATTGATGAAAAAAAGGATGAAAGAAAAAAATACTTAGAAGAGATGGTAAACAATATAACTAAGTTGTTAAATGAAGTTCAAATCTATGGAAAAGTAAAGGGAAGATTCAAACATTTTTATAGTATCTATAAAAAAATGTTTGAAAAAGGGAAAGATTTTGATGGAATCTATGATCTTATAGGAATTAGAATTATTTTAAATACAGAGGCGGAATGTTATAATACTTTAGGAGTTATACACAGTAATTATAGACCTGTTCCAGGAAGATTTAAAGATTATATTGCAGTTCCTAAATCCAATAACTATCAATCTATACACACAACCATAGTGGGACCTCTAGGAAAATTTGTTGAAATCCAAATTAGAACAGAGGAGATGGATAGAGTAGCTGAAGAGGGTGTTGCAGCACACTGGAGCTATAAAGAGAATAAAAAAATAAGTAAAAAAGATCAGGTTTATGGATGGCTTAGAAACATTGTGGAATTAAATCAAGGGGCTGAAAATACTGAGGAATTTATAAAAGAGGTCACTGGAGATATAGTAAAAGAGACAGTATTTGTATTTTCACCTAAGGGAGATGTTGTAGAGTTAGCCCAAGGTGCTACACCTATAGATTTTGCATTTAATATACATACTGAAATTGGAATTAAATGTGTAGGTGCTAAAGTTAATGGAAAGATTGTGCCTTTAGATTATAAGTTGAACAATGGGGATAGAGTGGAGATTATCACATCTAAAACTGCAAAAGGTCCAGGAAATGACTGGTTGGATATTGTAGCTACTCAAAGTGCTAAAAGTAAGATAAAAAAATGGTTAAAAGATCAAAAACTTGATGAAAATATTAAGATTGGAAAAGAGTTAATTGAAAAAGAGATCATAAAGTTAGGTATGACATTAAAGGAGTTTGAAGAGAGTCCAACTTTAAAGAAACACTTGGAAAAACATAATATTCCAACTTTAAATGATTTTTATTTCCATATGGGAGAAACAAAAAGTAAAGTTGATGTAGTTATAGCTAAATTAAAAATTGAGCAAGATAAGAATAAAGCATATATAGAAAGTAACGTAGAGGACTTTATAAAAGAACCAATAAAAAAGAAATCAGCTAAAAAGGATGATCAAGGAATTGTAATTGATGGAACTGAAAATACATTAATAAGATTTGCAAGATGCTGTACACCTCTTCCAGGAGATGATATTGGAGGGTATGTAACCAAATTAACTGGAATAGCAATTCATAGAAAGGATTGTCCAAACTATATATCAATGGTAAATCATGATCCAGCTAGAGTTATAGATGTTCATTGGGATGAGAAACTTTTAGAAACACCATCAAAAAAGAATAAATATACATTTGCTTTTACAATAAAAGCAATGGATAGACAAAATATTCTCATGGATGTTGTAACTACGATTTCAAATCATAAAATCAATGTTCTATCCCTAAACTCTCATAATATAAAAAAGGGACTGGATACCATTGCGATAATAAAAGCAACAGTTGAATTAAATAGTAAAGATGAGTATAAGCAATTAGTTAGTCATCTATTAAAAATAAAAGATGTAATGTCAGTGGAAAGATAGGAGAGAATTAATGAGTAAAAAGTTACCAGTAACGTATGAACTATACGGTAAAGATGGAAAAGCTAGAATAGGAAAGATAACAACTCCTCATGGGGAGATTGAAACACCTGTATTTATGCCTGTTGGAACTCAAGCAACAGTAAAAGGGATGACACCAGAAGAGTTAGAAGAGATGGGTGCTGAAATAATATTAGGAAACACTTACCACTTATATTTAAGACCTAGCGATGAGCTAGTGGCTAAATTTGGTGGATTACACAAATTTATGAATTGGAAAAAACCAATTTTAACTGACAGTGGAGGGTTCCAAGTATTCAGTTTAGGTGATTTAAGAAATATTAAGGAGGAGGGTGTATATTTCAGATCACACTTAGATGGGTCTAAACACTTTATATCTCCTGAAAAATCTATAAATATTCAAAATAACTTAGGGTCAGATATCGTTATGCTATTTGATGAGTGCCCACCAGGTATGTCATCAAAGGAGTATTTAATTCCATCAATAGAAAGAACAACAAGATGGGCTAAAAGATGTGTGGAAGCTCATAGAAGACCAGATGAACAAGGATTATTTGCTATAGTTCAAGGTGGAATATATGAAGATTTAAGAGATAAAAGTTTAGCTGAATTAAGTGAAATGGATGAAGCATTTTCAGGATATGCTGTAGGTGGTCTTGCAGTGGGAGAACCTAGAGAGGATATGTATAGAATTCTTGATTATATTGTAGAAAAATTACCTGAAAATAAACCAAGATACCTTATGGGAGTGGGAGAACCTCTGGATATGCTAGAAGCGGTTGCAGCAGGAATAGATATGATGGATTGTGTTCAACCTTCAAGAATCGGTAGACATGGTACTGTATTTACAAAATATGGTAGATTGGTAATAAAAAATGCTACATATGCTGAGGATACAAGACCTTTAGATGAGGGATGTAATTGCTATGTATGTAGAAACTATTCAAGAGGGTATATCAGACATCTATTTAAAGCTCAAGAGATTTTAGGGGCAAGATTAGCAACATATCATAATCTATATTTCCTATTAAAATTGATGAAAGACTCAAGAACTGCAATAAAAGAGGGAAGATTTAGTGAATTTAAAGCTAAATTTGAAAAAAATTATGCAATGGGAAAAAATAGTGATTGGATAAAACCAATAAAGTTTGATAAATAAAAAAGGCTAAAAATTGAGTAATTACTTAAACTATTAAAAATATAAAAAACCTCTTTTAGAACTAACTAAAGGAGGTTTTTACTTTACCAGTTTAGTTCTATTTTTAATTGCTTTGTTTTAACTCTCTCTTTTCGTAATCCATCATTTGATGGTAGATGTTCGGTTCTTTTTTTAATCTCATTTTTGGTCAAATCATTGAATAAGTTGGTACTTTCTAAAGAGGATATCTGATTATTACTTGGCAGATATTTATTTTCTTTTAAATAATCAATAAAAGGCCAAACAGAATCAGGTGCCAAATTAGCTTTCCAGTGTCCATAGATAGCTGGATGATGTGTAGTCATTAATATAAAGTCATCAAATTTATATAACCCATATTTTTTATTGAAGCTAGATTTTAGACACTCTGCTTTTTGTTTCAAGTTCTCTTCTAAAGTTTTTACAAAATTATTGATTCCTTGTACTGCCCACTCACCTTGAGTGATAATTAAAGTGGGCTCTAAAATTTTTATTTCTGCTAGTAAATGCTTAATACAATTATTTTTCATACATTTTGTAGAATTTACATTTGAGACATTTGAAAATTTATCTATTTTCTGAAAAGAGCATCTATATGCATCAGATAAAGTATACGCTGAAAGCACATTGTTACTATCTACTTCAAATATATATTTAAGAATATCTCTTGTTCCCTTCATGTGATTATTCATTTTTTCCCAATTGACACAATTTAATACTGTTTCATTGAAAGAATCAAAGTTAGGCAAAATTCCAAACTCTAAATTTTGCATGTACCCATGCTCTTTTCCTACAATTAAAATTCTAATCTCTTTTCCTCCAAACTCTGAATCATAAAAGGGCATAACTGCAGCTGTGGTTCCAGAGAATTGTTTTTTAAACTCTCTTAAATTCACTGATTGAGAACAACTAGGAAAGTATTTACAAAAAAAATTATCTGCATTTAAACCATTTTTATCATAATATTTATGGAGTTTTTGTATTCTTTCTTGTGTCTTATCTGTATTAAAATTCCACATGCTAATCACCTCATAATTTTCTTATAGATATTTACAATCATGTATATATTATTTTTACAGGTTTGTCAATACTAATTAAGAGTTAAGTAAAAAAGGAGAGCTCTATACTTTAAGGTATAAAACTCTCCAATTATTAGCTGTTTTATAGATTGTATTTTGTAAACTTAGTTTTAAATTCATCTTCAGATCTAACAAAAAGTCTTTCATTTCCTTCTAAGTCTAAGACTTGTTCAGAAAAAACTCTATATAGATACATAACTTGTCCATCCTGTTCATTTGTACAATTTAAGATATTGTAGTTTAAAACCTCATATAGTTTACCATTTTTATTATTTTTCCAAAGCTCTTTATTCATAACACTCCTTCAAACAGTTATTTCACCACATAAATCAGACTCCATAAAGAATTTTATATCTTGAGTCGAAAGATTTTTACCTAAGAGATACATAAGCTTAGTTATAGCCGCTTCAGGTGTCATATCTCCACCACTTATAACTCCAATGTTTTTTAGAGCACTGCTAGCTTCATACAGACCCATTTTAACAGCTCCAGTAGCACATTGGGTTATATTGACAACAACAACTCCAGAATCAATTATCGCTTTTAAAGTAGAAATAAAGATATCAGAAGTTGGCGCATTACCATTACCATATGTTTTTAAAATTATACCCTTTATATCCTCATGAGCTTCTACAAGTGTTTTTATATAGTGTGGCTTTATACCTGGGAAAATCTCAACTATAAGGATATTACTATTGATACATGGGTCTGTATAAAACTCATATTTAGGCATATCCAATACCTTTCTGTCATGAATTTTAATTTCACATCCAATCTCTCCTAAAGGTCTGTAGTTTGGAGAAGCAAAACCAAAGTAGTTAGTGGCATCAATTTTTCTTGCACGATTTCCTCTAAGAAGTTCATCTCTAAAGCATATTGTAACCTCAGGTATATTTTTAACACCATAGATTCTGTTTCCTGCAATTTGAATAGATGTGATTAGATTTTGAAGGGCATCACTTCTAGGAGTAACTAAAGGAACTTGAGAGCCAGTTAAAACAACAGGTTTATCAAGATTTTTAAGCATAAAAGATAGAGCTGAAGCTGTAAAGGCCATAGTATCAGTTCCGTGTAAAATAACAAACCCTCTATAGTCATAATAATTTTTTTCAATAATTTTAACAATATCAAGCCAAATTTCAGGATTCATATCAGAAGAATCAATCAGATTTTGGATTTGGCAGTAGTCAGCTGGAAATCTCTCTAAAATTGGGTGATTTTTGGCAACTTCAAACCAATTTTTGGCAGGTCTTAATGGACTATTAGGATTGCTTTCCTCACTGTTAACCATGCCAATAGTTCCCCCAGTATTTATAATAAGAATTTTTTCTAACATTTAACTCCTCCTAAAGTTAATCCCCTAGTAAACTAGGGGATTAATCTCTTATATATCTTTTAAGAATATGTTTTGACTTCTATCAGGACCAACTGAAACAACAGTTATTTGACATCCTAAGAACTCTTCAACTCTAGCAAGGTATTTTTTACAGTTTTCAGGTAACTCATTGTAATCTTTCATATTAGAGATATCCTCTGTCCAACCTGGTAACTCCTCATAGATTGGCTTAGCGAAAGCTAACTTTTCAGTAGCTGCAGGAACAGTTGTATAAACTTTTCCGTCGATTTCATATCCAGTACAAATTTTTAAAGTATCTAATCCACTTAATACGTCAATCTTTGTGATTACAACGTCAGTTAATCCATTGATATCAACAGCATATTTACCAACAACAAGGTCTAGCCATCCACATCTTCTAGGTCTTCCAGTTGTAGCTCCAAACTCTCCACCAATCTGTCTGATTTTTTCTCCTAAATCATTGTTTAACTCAGTAACGAAAGGTCCTTCTCCAACTCTAGTTGTATAAGCTTTCATAACTCCGATTATTCTATCGATTTTTCTAGGAGAAACTCCAACACCAGTAGTAACTCCTCCACTTGTAGGAGATGATGAAGTAACATATGGGTATGTTCCATAGTTAATATCTAGCATCATAGCTTGAGCTCCTTCAAATAGAACAAACTTATCCTCATCTAAAGCTTTGTTTATTTCAGGAGTAGCATCGATGATTCTATGCTTTAATCTTTCAGCATATCCTTTATACTCTTCAAAAATTTCCTCAAAGTTCATAACAGGAGCGTCATAAATTTTTGTGAAAAGCTCATTTTTTTCCTCAAGGTTCATTTTTAATTTTTTAGCAAATAATTCCATATCTAATAGTTCAACTGCTCTGATTCCAACTCTAGAGAATTTATCAGAGTAACAAGGTCCTATTCCTCTCTTAGTAGTTCCAATTTTGTTATCTCCACTTCTCTCCTCTTTTAAGATATCTAGTTGAATGTGGTAAGGCATAATAAGGTGCGCTCTATCACTTATGAATAGGTGATCAACTTTAGCTCCTTTAGCTTCTAATGTATCAAGTTCTTTTAAAAGAACCTTAGGATCTACAACAACTCCAGGTCCAATGACACATTTTCCTTGCCCATGTAACATTCCAGATGGTAATAGGTGAAGTATAAACTTCTCTCCGTTCACAACAACTGTATGACCAGCGTTGTTTCCTCCTTGGAATCTAACAACGTAATCAGCTCTATCTCCAAGAACGTCAATTATTTTTCCTTTTCCTTCATCTCCCCATTGAGTTCCTACTACAACGTATCCTGCCATTTAAATACCTCCATGTATTATTTCATTATTTGATTTTTTTTATTTCAATATAGTTAATATTTTTGTTATGTTTACATATAAATAGATCTTCAAACTCTGTTCTGATATTATCAACAGCCTTAGGACTGTTGTGTAAATCTGGTGTATGATAGATCACTTCATAGTTTTTTAAATCTTTAGCAAATTCTAAAACATCAGCATAATATTGATCATGATCAGTTTTGAAGAATAGAGTTCCACCAACTTTCATTATAACATCAAGAAGTTCAAAAAGTTTAGGTTGAAGTATTCTATTTTTTTCATTACCTTCCCAAGGATCTGGGAAATTAATGTAAAGACCTTCAATCTCTTCATCTCCAATAAATTTTGTAATATCTTCACCACGTCTTCTTAAAAAAATAACATTGTTTAGATCTCTTTTTTCAGCTTTATTAGCAGATAAAACCAATCTTTTAAATCTTATTTCAAGAGCTAAGTGATTTCTCTCAGGATATTTAGCAGCCATTCCAACTGCAAAGTTTCCACTTCCAGATCCTATTTCAAGATATACAGGGTTACTATTACCAAAAGCTTTTTGGTTCCAGTTTCCTCTATAAGAATCCATAATTTCACTATCATAGATAATGTGATTAGGATAGTCAACTAATTTAACCATATATGGATTATAATTAGTTCTAGGATTTGTGAAGAAGTGTTTCCATAGAGTGTCTTCTAATCTTTCTTTCATTCTTCCTCCATAAATTTAATCGTTTTTTCAGCGGCATTTTGATTGCTTTTGAAAAATGCTTTTATTTTATCCTCAGAGACAGGATTTGTCTCTAAGTGATTAATAGTATTTAAAAAATCCTCTTTATTAGTAACTTTATAACCAATGTTAAGAGTGAGGATATCTTTAGATATATCCTTAACATTTTGTAAATATGGGCCAAAAATAGGGGATTTCCCATAAAAAAGTGGCTCTAATAAACTATGACCACCAATATTTACCAACGTTCCACCGACAAAAACAATATCAGCGATGGAGTAAAACTTTCTTAAAACACCCATTTTATCAACAATAAGCACTTGAACTCTTTCTGAAGAGGGTTCAGTTTCTAAATCAGTTAATTTTTTATATGTTAAATTTGAATCTCTCAATAGATTTTCAATTTCACTAACTCTTTCTAGATGTCTTGGTACAATTATTAACATAGTATTTTTTAAACTTGTAAAAAGATCTATAAGAATAGAATCCTCTCCTTGTCTTGTACTTCCAGCGACAAAAATTTTTCTGGAATCACTATTTATAAGTGTTTTTAAATTTGACATCTCTTCAGAGGAGAAAGTTTCAAAGGATATATCAAATTTTAAGTTTCCTGTGACAAAAACTCTATTTTTATTCGCTCCCAAAGCTATTATTCTAACCTTATCCTCTTCAGACTGCATAAAAAACCCGTTTATTTTAGAAAAAAGAGGTTTTATAATCCAAGATATTCTCTTATATCTAGGAAAACTTTTATTTGATATTCTTCCATTGACGATAAATACCTTGGAATATTTTGAACCTAAATCTATAAAGTTAGGCCAAATCTCTGTTTCCACTAAGATAACTTTAGAAACTTTGATATAATTAAATATTTTTTTTAGTATAAACATATCATCTAGTGGGAATTTTAATATAGATATTCTATCATCATTAGAGTACTTGTTACTAGCTATTTCATAGCCTGTATCCGTAAAAACTGTAATTAAAATATTTTCTCTAAAATTATTTTTAATCTTTTTTATTAAGGCATCAGTGAGATTAATCTCTCCAACAGAGGAGCAGTGTATCCAAATGTATCTTTCCCCTCTTTTTAAAACTGAAATATCTTGAAATAATCTTTGGAAGACAAATTTTAATTTTTTAGGCTTAAAAATTAAAAATATAAAGAGAAAGGGATATAAAAATCCTCTCAATAGATTGTAAAACATGTTTTACCCTCCGATTTTCTCTTTGATCAATTGTGAAATAGCATTAACGCTCTCTTCAATATTAAGTAAACTTGTATCCACTTCAATGGCATCATCAGCTTTTTTTAAAGGACTTTCCTTTCTTGTAGAATCAGTGTGATCTCTTTCTAAGATATCCTTTAAAACTGTTTCAAAGTCTTCACTAATCCCTTTTGAAGCATAATCTTTAACTCTTCTTTTGGCTCTCTCTTCAGGTGAGGCAATTAGAAACACCTTTAAATCGGCATTTGGAAAAACAACAGTTCCAATATCTCTACCATCTAGAATAACTTTCTTACCTTTACTAATCTCTCTTTGTAAATCCACTAATTTAGTTCTTACGGCTTTTATAGCAGAAACAGGAGAAACAATTTTTGTAACCTCAGGTGTTCTTATCTTTAATGAAACATCCACACCATTTAAAATGAATCTATCTCCAATGATATCCATTTTGATATCATCTAAAATACTCTCTATATCTTTTACATTATTAAAATCAATATTATTTTCAAGAATATAAAGTGCTACCATTCTGTACATAGCTCCTGTATCAAGGTATGTTAGCCCAAAATTCTTAGCGATAATTTTAGCGATAGTGCTTTTTCCGCTTCCAGCTGGACCATCTAAAGCAATAATATAGTTTTTCATTAAAATCCTCCTAGGCTTTAATAAGAAGAGCTCTCCACTCTTTATCTCTTTTTATTTCTAGTATTTCAAGTCCTTTTTCCTCTACCTGTTTAACAATTTCAGGAAGTTTATCCTCTATGATACCTGAGAAAATAACTAATCCATCTTTTTTAACAACTTTAAATATATCCTTTAATAATAATAGGATAACATCAGCTAAAATATTGGCAACAACAACATCAAATTGTTTATCTTTAACAACAGAGATTAAATCACCTAAATAAACTTGTGCAGTTTCAGATGATATTTTATTTAGTTCTAAATTTTCCTTGGTAGCTTCAACAGCTAACTCGTCAATATCAGTTCCATATATGTCAGTAGCACCTAGTTTTTCAGCTGCAATCATCAAAATTCCAGAACCAGTACCCACATCTATAACAGAGTTTCCTGGCATTATATTCTCTTCCATAATTTTTAGACAAAGGGAGGTAGTAGGATGGGATCCTGTACCAAAAGCTCTACCTGGATCTAACTCAATAACAAGCTCATTATCTTCAGGCTCGTATTCTCTCCAAGTTGGTTTAACAACAAATTTCTCACTTACTTTTTCAGGATATAGATATTTTTTCCAACTATTTTGATAATCCTCTTCATTATACTCATAGAAATCTATTGTAAAAACAACGTCATCTCTATCGTTAAATCTCTCTTCAAAAGCGTTTTTTATTAACTCATTTCTTCTTTGAGAATAAGGATTTAATGGGAAATAAGCTGAAACAGCGTAATCGACCATTAAAAATTGTTTCTCATCTTTATAAAAATCCAAGGGATTTTTAGTTTTTAAAGGTTCATCAATTTTTAAACCAGTAGCTCCAAATCCATAGAATATATCACAAATCTCTTTTTGAGTATTATCA
>NZ_DBGBQB010000252.1:0-8818 GCF_048470075.1 Cetobacterium sp.
TAGTATCAGATATAATTCTATTTTGTTTTTTTGTGTTAATTTTTAGAATGATTCAAATACAATTATTTGATTCAAATAACTATAAAGAAGCTATAAATAAGCAGATTAATGTAGAAAGAAAAGAGGGAGGAGAAAGGGGAAATATATATGATTCAAAAGGTAAGGGACTTGCCTATAGTATAAATATGTATGAGCTATCGGTAGACCCAAAGAGATTTATAAAATCAGATATTGCACCGGCAGCATTGAAAGAGCTAGTGAATAAAAAATATATTAGAGACAACTATAAACCCCTTTTAAACACAATAAATAAGCTTGGAAAAGAGGAAAGAGTATATAAAAGATTAAATAGAAATATAGATGATGTTGAGAAAAAAGAGATTGAAGATATATTAGAAAAATACAGGATAAAAGGAAAAAATATTATATTTTTAAGTGGAAGAAAGGAAAGAAGATACTATAAACCAGAACAATATTTCTTCCTAGTAGGGAATATTGGATTTAAAAAGGGAACTGAAAAAGAGGGAGTATTTGGAATAGAACTCTTCTATGAAAAGTATCTAAAAGGGGATAAAACGTCAAAAATAATTCCAAGTATAAGAAGTCTTGGAATAGGGTTACCAACCTCTGGAGCGAGGACAAAGGTCAATCTAGATGGAATGGATATACACTTAACAATAGATAATGATCTACAATATATATTAAATGATGAGATGGAAAAACAGTTTAAGAAAACAGATGCTGAAGAAGCATATGCAGTTATGATGGATCCCAATAATGGAAAAGTGTTAGCGACCTCATTTTTTAGAAAAAATAAGAAAAATGTGGCCAATCCAATATTTCAATCACAAGTAGAACCGGGGTCTATTTTTAAACCACTGGTAATAGCAGCAGCTATGCAGGATAAAAAGATAAGAAGAGGTACAAATTTTGATATCGGCGATGGAACAATAAAAAGATATAAGCATACAATAAAAGAGAGTAGCAGAAGTGTGAAAGGTATTTTAACAACAGAGGAGATATTAAAAAGATCAAGTAACGTTGGAATGGTATTAATTGGTGATAAATTTACAAATGAGGAGTTCGATGGATATTTAGAAAAATTTGGTCTATATGACAAAACGGGTGTTGATTATCCATATGAAAAAAAGCCAAGAAGAGAACCTGTAAAAAGATGGAATGGATTAAAGAAAAGTACAATGAGTTTTGGACAGGGAATTGCAGTAACTCCAATTCAGATGATAACTGCTTTTTCAGCAGTAATTAATGGTGGGATTATGTATCAACCATATATAGTTGAAAAGATTACAGATAAGGATGGATTAGTTATCAGAAGAAATTTGCCTATTCAAAGTAGAAAGGTTCTGAGTGAAGAGGTTTCTAAAGAGATGAGAGCGATGATGGAGTTAGCAGTTTTAGAGGGGACAGTAAAAAAAGCTCATGTGGATGACTATAGAGTTGGAGGAAAAACAGGAACTGCCCAATATAGTGAGCATGGAAGATATGTAAAGCATGAGTACCTATCTTCAGTTATGGGATTTTTCCCAGTGGATAAACCTCAGTATATACTTTTAGCGATGTTTTTTAAGCCTCAAGGGGATGTTTTATATGATAAGTATGGAGGTACAGCAGCAGCACCAGTTTTAGGTGAAGTTGTAAAAAGAGTTACAAAATTAAAGAATATATACTCTCAAAAGATTGAAAACATAAGGGTTCAAGGTAAAAAAAGTCTTAGAAGTGTTGAAAATAATGAGGAGCTAGTTGTGATGCCAGATTTAAAGGGATTGAGCGCTAGAGAGGTAATAGAGATATTTAAAGGGAGCGACATAGAGATTGAATTGAGTGGAACTGGAGTGGTAGAGAGCCAGAGTTTAGAACCTCAAAAGGATTTAACTGATATAAAAAAAATAAAAATAAAATTAAACTAGGAGAAAGTAATGAGATATTATAGCGTCTATATAGAAAAGACAAACGATTTCTATACTTATGCCAGTGATGATGAGAATATAAAAGTGGGAGATAGAGTTTTAGTATCCTTTAGAAATAGAGATAGAGTGGGATTAATTATTCAAGAGGAAAGAGATAAAGAGTATAGTTTTAAAGTATTGAATATTAAAAAAGTTTTATATGAAGAGGTAAGTTTTTCCCAGAAGTTTATAGACCTACTTCTATGGATAAAGGATTACTATATGAGTCCTTTTGATCAGGTCTTTTCAACAGCGGTGCCAGCTGGAGTAAAAATAAAGTATGAAGATATATACAGAGTTGAAGATTTGGATAATATTTTAATAAAAGATGAGATTTTAGAGTATTTTTCCGAAAAATATAGAGTTAGAAAAAAACCTTTAGTCGATAGGTTTTCCAAAGAAAAGATAAAGAGTTATACTGAAAGTGGTATTTTAAAAGTTGTAGATGGCTGGTATACTTTGGAGAAAAACATCGAGATAGAGGATGAGGGGTTAAAAAACTATTTTAAAGGTAGAAAAGAGATAGGGAAGTCAACTTTAGAGAAAAAGTTTGATAAAAAAAGCATAGAAAAACATCTAAAAAATGGAACTTTAATTTTTGAAAGAAAGATTAAAAGCTTTAATGAGGAAAATTTTAAAATAGAATTTGAGAAGGATGGAGTTGTAGAGGATACTAGATTAAATGAGGAGCAGGAAAAGATAAAAAATGGAATTGAAGTATCCATGAAAAAACACTTTCTAATAAGAGGAGTTACAGGTTCTGGAAAAACAGAGATATATATCCATCTTATAAAAAGAGCCTTAGAGAGAGGTAAGGGATCGATATTTTTAGTTCCTGAAATATCTTTGACTCCTCAGATGGTAAAACGTTTTAAAAGGGAGTTTGGAGAGAGAGTTGCAATACTACACAGTAGATTATCAAGCGCCGATAGAGCTAAGGAGTGGTATAGCATATACACTGGAGAGAAAAAAGTTGTACTGGGAGTTAGGTCAGCTATTTTTGCTCCTGTAAAAAATTTAGAGTATATAATAGTGGATGAAGAGCATGAAAATAGTTATAAACAGGATTCTACACCTAGATATAATGCAAAGTATGTGGCAATAAAAAAAGCCGAACTAGAAAATGCAAAGGTGGTATTAGGTTCGGCAACTCCATCTATAGAAAGCTATTACTATGGGAAAAAGGGTATATTCCAACTCTTTGAAATAGAACATAGATACAGGGATGCAAAATTGCCAGAAATTGAGATAGTAGATATGAAAGAGGAGAAAGATACCTTTTTCAGTGAAAAACTTTTAGAGGAGATTAGGGGAGCTCTTTTAAGAAAAGAGCAGATAATACTTCTGTTGAATCGAAAGGGCTATTCTACATTGGTTCAGTGCCAAGATTGTGGACATATGGAGGAGTGTGAACATTGTTCCATAAAATTGAACTACTATGCGAGTAGCAATAGTTTAAAGTGTAATTATTGTGGTATATCTAAAAGATTTTTAGGCCATTGTTCAAAATGTGGGAGTAAAAATATAGCTTTCAGTGGTAGAGGTGTAGAGAGAGTAGAGGAAGAGCTTAGAAAGAGATTTCCTGTTAATATAATAAGAGTTGATGGAGATGTTTCTAAAGAGAAGAATTTTTATGAGAATATGTATAATGATTTTTTAAGCGGAAAGTATGATATTATGATAGGAACGCAAATGATATCAAGAGGACTACACTTCCCAAATGTAACTTTAGTCGGAGTTATAAATGCGGATACAATAATGAGTATTCCAGATTTTAGATCAGGTGAAAGAACTTATCAAATGATAACTCAAGTGGCAGGTAGAGCTGGAAGAGGGGAGAAAAAAGGAAAAGTTATAATTCAAACTTACCAACCAGAGAACTATATAATTGAAAAGATTCAGGAGAATAGTTTTGTAAACTTTTATGAAAAAGAGATTGAGAAAAGAGAGATACTTTTTTATCCACCCTTTTCAAAAATCATAAATATAGGTATATCATCTCAGGAAGAGAACGGATTGGAGGAGTATTGTCATGAGGTTTTTAAAGAGATTGAGAGTGAAAATGTAGAACTTTATGGGCCTATGAGGTCATTGGTATATAAAGTGAAGGGAAGATATAGATGCAATATCTTTATAAAGGGTAGCAGAGAAAATATAAATAGTTATAAAAAGTTATTAGAGGAAAAACTAAAAAAAATAGAGAATAAAAAATATAGGGTTATTGTAGATATAGACCCTATTAATCTAATATGATATAATATATCTTAGGTAAAAAGAGAATTGGAGGAAAAACATGGTATATGATATAAAAATATATGGAAATGAATCTTTAAGAACTGTGGCTGAGCCTGTGGCTGAAATAACACCAGAGATACTTGAAATTTTAGATAATATGGTAGAAACAATGCATGAAGCAAATGGAGTTGGACTTGCTGCACCTCAGGTGGGAATAAGCAAGAGAATGTTTGTAATAGATGTGGGAGATGGAGTTGTAAGAAAAGTTATAAATCCAGAGTTAATAGAGTTATCGGATATAGTTGAAAATATAGATGAGGGGTGTTTAAGTGTACCTGGAATCTATAAGCCAGTAAAAAGATCTGTAACTGTAAAAATAAAATACTTGAATGAAAAGGGCGAAGAGGTTATTGAAGAGGGGACAGAGCTTTTAGGAAGAGCTTTTCAACATGAATATGACCATTTAGATGCGGTTTTATTTGTTGATAAAATATCGCCAGTTGCCAAAAGAATGGTTTCTAAAAAATTACAGCTTTTAAAAAAAGAGGCAGGTAAAAACTAATGAAAAATTTACTTTGGATAATCCCATTAGTAATACATTTTGCATTTTTAGGACAGAATATATTTAGATCATTTGTTAAAATCGATAAATTAAAAATAGAGCAAGAGATGAAAATTAAACAAAAAAAAGAGATTGAAGGCTTAATTGTTAGATATGATGAGATGATTGAGAATATAAATAATCCCTTTTACAGAGAAAAGGTAGCTAGGAATCAACTCCAAATGGTTTTACCAGGAGAAAAAATTTATAGATTAATTGAAACAAAGTAGGAGGAAAAATGAAAAGAGAGTTAGCTTTAGAGTTTGCTAGAGTTACAGAAGCAGCAGCCTTAGCAGCTTACAAATGGGTAGGTAGAGGAGATAAGGAGGCAGCAGATCAAGCGGCAGTAGACGCTATGAGAACTGTGCTAAATGGGATAAAAATTCAAGGGGAAATTGTAATCGGAGAGGGAGAGATAGACGAAGCTCCAATGTTATACATTGGAGAGAAAGTAGGTTTAGATTCTCCAGATAAAGATAGATATTCTCAAGTGGATATAGCTGTAGATCCTGTTGAAGGAACAAGAATGACAGCTCAAGGGCAAGCTAACGCAATAGCAGTTCTAGCAGTTGGAAATAAGGGAAGTTTTTTAAAAGCACCTGATATGTATATGGAAAAACTAATAGTTGGACCTGAAGCTAAGGGAGTTATTGACCTATCAAAGCCTTTGATGGAAAATATTGACAATATATGTAAAGCTTTAAAGAAGCCATTAAACGAATTAACAGTGGTAATTTTAGATAAGCCAAGACATAAAACTATAATAAAAGATTTACAGGACTTAAATGTTAAAGTTTATGCATTACCAGATGGAGACGTTGCAGGTTCTATCTTAACATCTGTTGTAGATTCTGATGTAGATGTACTTTATGGTATAGGAGGAGCACCTGAAGGTGTTATATCGGCAGCGGTAATAAAAGCTTTAGGTGGAGATATGCAAGCTAGATTAAAGTTAAGAAGTGAAGTGAAAGGTGTTTCACTTGAAAATGATAAGATATCGGCATATGAAAAAGCTAGATGTGAAGAGATGGGTCTTAGAGTGGGAGACGTTTTAAAAATGGATGATCTTGTAAAAGATGATGAAGTTATTTTCTCAGCAACTGGAATAACAAGTGGAGACCTTTTAGAGGGAGTGAAGAGAAAAGGAAATATTGCCAGAACTCAAACTTTAGTTATAAGAGGAAAAAGTAAGACAGTTAGATATATAAACGCTGTTCATAACTTAGATTATAAACCTGACGATATAATGGAATTAGTAAAATAATATAATAATTGAATAGAAAAGTAGAGATTACTCTCTACTTTTCTTCTTTAATAAGGAGGAAAAATGTTTTTTTATGATGATTTTATAAAAAAAATTGAAAAAACAAAAATAGAGTATAAGCCAGTAAGAAAATATGGACTTGAGAGTAAAAAGATGATTATGTGGTTAGGAACAGGGGTGCCATTGATTTTGATAGGATTGCTTCAAGGGTATATAGGATATACAAAAAATTTTAGTATACCGTATATAGCGATAGCTGCTCTATTACTATTTTTAGGATTTAAACATCTGAAAAATATTCTTATGTATAAAATAGTTTTAGATTGTGAAAATAAAAAGATAGTGGGGCAGGGATTGAATCTATCTTTTGATGAGATTGATAGTTGTACTTTAAAAGAGGCTGTTGTAGGTAAAGCAAGTAGATTACAAGTGATAGTAAGAATTGTAACAAAAGATAAAAGAGAGATTATTATACCTTTAATTATGGGGAAAAAAATTGATTTTATCTGTGCATTAAAAGATGAGTTAAAAGAGAAGTTTTCAATAATAAAGGGCTAGGAGCGATTTTATGAAAAAATTAACTTTTTTATTTTTAGTATTTTTAATGAGTTTTTCTGCAATATTTAGTAAAAATAATAGAGAGTTTAGAGGGGTTTGGATAGCAACCGTTGACAATATAAATTGGCCTTCAAAACAGGGGTTGTCAATTGAGGAACAAAAACAGGAGTATATAGAGATACTGGATGAGATTAAAAGCTTAAATATGAATGCTATTATAATGCAGGTAAGACCTACAGCTGATAGATTTTATAAAAAAGTAAATAAAGAGCCGTGGTCTAAGTATATAACAGGAGAGAGCGGTAAAGATCCTGGGTATGATCCATTGGCATTTTTTATAGAGGAAGCTCATAGGAGAAATTTAGAGTTTCATGCTTGGTTTAATCCATATAGAATCACTTTAAAAAATGGGGAACCTATACCTTCAAATCATATAGCCAAAAAAAATCCTAGTTGGGTTATAGAGTATGGAGGTAAATATTACTATGATCCAGGAAATCCAGAGGCCAGAAAATTCACAGAGGATGTAATTGTAGATGTGGTGAAAAACTATGATATAGATGGTGTTCATATGGATGACTATTTCTATCCATATCCAGTTTTAGATAGAAATAAAAAAGTGGTTCCATTTGGAGATACTAGAACTTATAAGCTATATGGAAAAGGTATGAGCGTAGAGGACTGGAGAAGAAAAAATACAGATATTTTTGTAAGGGATCTATCAAAGAAGATAAAAAAGGCAAAACCATTTGTTAAGTTTGGAATAAGTCCTTTTGGAGTTTGGCGAAATAATGATAAAGATTCAACTGGTTCAGCAACAAGAGCTGGAGCTGAAAACTATGACACTCTTTATGCAGATACTAGAACATGGATACAAAATGAGTGGATAGATTATATAGTTCCTCAAATATACTGGGACTTTAATCTAAAGGTTGCTCAATATGATGTGTTGGTAGATTGGTGGATAAATGAGGTGAAAAATAGTAACGTTCATCTTTACATAGGGCATGCAGCATATAAATTGGGAACAACTAAAGCATGGAAAAATGAGAATGAGTTAATTAAACAGATAAACTATAATAGAGAGTCTAAAAAAGTTGATGGAAGTGTATTTTTTGGGTTTGATAAGATTCAAAAAAATAGTTTGAATATTAAAACGAATTTAAAAGAAAAAGTTTATGAAACACAGATATTACCACCACAAACTCCTTGGATAGATGTTGTAGCTCCTAAACCTATAACTAATTTAGTTGGAAAAACTACAAAGGATGGGATACTTTTAACTTGGAAAGACCCAGTGGAAAACTATACAGATTACTATGCTATATATAGAAGTACAGATAAAGATTTTAAAGGAACTGATCCGCAGTACCTCTTAACAACAATAAAAAGAAAATATGGGTTAAAATATCTGGATAAAAATGTAGAAAAAGGTAGGACATACTACTATAAAATAGCTCCAGTAGACAAGGTACACAATGAGGGAACGGTAAAAGAAAAAATAATTATAAAAAAATAAAAAAGTTTGTTGACAAAGTTTATAAATTGTGGTACTATATCTTTGTAAGTGATGCGGGAGTAGCTCAGTTGGTAGAGCGTCAGCCTTCCAAGCTGAATGTCGCGAGTTCGACCCTCGTCTCCCGCTCCATACAAAGATGCGTCATTAGCTCAGATGGTAGAGCACACGACTTTTAATCGTGTTGTCACTGGTTCGAGCCCAGTATGACGCACCATAACCTGCCCCGTTCGTTCAGTGGTAAGGACAATAGATTTTCACTCTATAAACAGGGGTTCGATTCCCCTACGGGGTACCATTAATATGGAAGGTTATCCTAACTGGTAAGGAACCGGTCTTGAAAACCGGCGTCGCAAGACTTCAGAGTTCGAGTCTCTGACCTTCCGCCATATAAGGTACCTATAGCAGGTAACAAAAAGATGCCCAGATAGCTCAGTCGGTAGAGCAGGGGACTGAAAATCCCCGTGTCGGTGGTTCGATTCCGCCTCTGGGCACCACTAAAAAATCTATAACTTGGAAGCATAGCTCAGTTGGGAGAGCACCTGCCTTACAAGCAGGGGGTCACTGGTTCAAGTCCAGTTGTTTCCACCATTAATGGGGGTGTAGCTCAGTTGGTTAGAGCGCATGCCTGTCACGCATGAGGTCGCGAGTTCGACCCTCGTCACTCCCGCCATTAA
>NZ_DBGBQB010000253.1:0-4759 GCF_048470075.1 Cetobacterium sp.
GTATCACTTAATACCATTGAAATTAAAGTTAAAAACATCATTTTTGCAATCTCTGTCTCTTTTCTTTCTATTGGCTGTTATGGGATATAAAATTGGAAGTGATAATAAAATTATAGAGGAGTTTCCTAGTCTTGGATTACAAGCTATTGTCATAGCCATATTCTCTATTTTAGGAAGTGTTTTTATCACTAAATTTTTCTTTAGAAAAAGAGGTGATAAGTAGATGATTGGAATCTGTTTATCAATTGCCTTTGGTGTTATCATAGGATTATTTTTTCAAACTCCATTTTTATCCAACTCGTCGGATACTTTTATTGATTTAGGTCTTTGCCTACTTCTTTTCTTTGTCGGTATTGATATTGGAGATAACTCAGCTGTTTTTTCAAATCTAAAAAAATATGGAAAAAAAGTTTGGCTTCTCCCTGTTTCAACTATTTTAGGTTCTCTTTTGGGAGGATGTATAGCTTCACTATTTTTATCTATATCTGTTGGAGAAGGTCTTGCTATCTCATCTGGATTAGGTTGGTACTCCCTTTCTGCAATAGAACTATCTAAAATAAGTCCTGAACTTGGAAGCGTAGCCTTTCTTAGTAATGTTTTTAGAGAGGTTTTTGCTATTTTAACAGTTCCATTCATTGCTAAATCCATTGGAAGTTTTGAGTCTATCTCTACAGCTGGTGCTACCGCTATGGATACTCTTCTCCCTGTTATAAATAAAAGTAATAGTTCTGATATATCTGTTGTGGCATTTTTTTCTGGAGTTGTTTTAACCACTTCAGTTCCTATATTAGTTCAACTAATTGTAAATATCTTTAAACTTTAATTTGAATAAAACTATAAAAGGACATGAAATTCATGTCCTTTTAAAATAGTATCAAATCATATATATCTTGGATTCTATATGGACTAGGAAGTTTGACCTTTAAGTTTTCCCAAACCTTTGAAAAAGTTTCCTGATCCATCTCTTTTATCTGACTATATACCTGAGATTTATATAGAATATCCTCTCCACATTTTTTTATAGCATTTAATACATTTGATTTTATTTTTTTATAATTTGTATCTGTTATTTTAACTAAACTATAGTAGTCTGCCAACAGCTCCCTTTCTACACAGTACTCGAGGGTCAATATCTTTCTTATTACCGTTCCTAAATATCCAATGGATAGATTTTTGCTAAACATTCCAACCCTATCTCCCTCCACTTCAATAAATGGTAGAAAAATATCTTGATAGTGATAGTCTTGAACTGATTTTGTAAAAAATAAAAAACTTGAAAATATTGTTTTTTTCTTTACCTCTTTTCTTAAAAAACCTTTATCAACTTGATAGACTGCTCCCACGTGTGGAAAAAGGGAAACAGTCAAATCTTCAGAGTGGCAAAAATTAACAATATTCTCTTCATAGACCTTATTTGCTTTTATTTTTCTAATAAAATAATCCGCTTCAAATAACTCATCTGTCAAGTTATCAACTTTAAACAATGCATTAAAAACTCTATCATTATCCAATAAATTATTTTTTGTATCAATTGAAAGTTTTCCCAATAAGCTCTCAAACTTTGTACTTTTTACAAAACTTTTTATAAAATTATCATCAATTTGAGGGGATATCTCTACATTACTTGTTATCAATAGTGTGTTACTGTCCTTTATTACCTTACCCTTTTTTAACTCCTTTAGAAAAAATGATAAATATTCATTTTTAAACTCTATAAAATACTGCTTCTCTATATCATCTAAACTTAATTTTTCCAAAATTTTATCATAGTTAAAGAAATCTAAGAGGTTGATTATCCCATCTCTATTTATTCCAACTGCATTCCATGTGCATGTATATGGAATAAAACCTCTCTCTTTATCAACCATAATACTTACAAATTGAGCTATTCCTCCCCCTAAAGAGTGTCCAGTTATAGATATTTTCTCCTTAGGTATTTTAAATTCATCATATATTTTATTAAAGACTTCTAATCCATCATAAAATTGAACTGGTTTTACCCCTAATCCAATTTTTAAATCATTCTCTATAAAATCTTTATAAGCATCCTCTATTGGATATTTTTCACTTCCTCTATAAGATATCACATACTTGTCATATTTTACATTTTTAAAAACCACACTATAAAATCCTGTTGAATCTCTTTCTACATCAGAAGCTCTCTTACTCTCTACATAAAATATCTCCCAATTGTGAAGTATATCTTTAAAAAAATCATAAAATAGGTACCTCGTTTTGGAATTTGAAAAATTAAAACCATCACCATCTAGCTTAGATGAATCATTCTCTCTGTAAATTTGATCTAAATTTTTTTTATAATCCTCTTGAGAAAAATTACAATAAGAGAGTACACTAAGCAACAGATAATCTTTAGCTCTTTGCATTTATATACCTCCTAAATAATTTAAAATTTTAATAGAGATAGAAAAAGATATGTTACACCCATCCCTATTGCGGCTCCTATTATTGTTTCTAGAACTGTATGAATTCTACCTTCCACTCTCGATTGTAAAACTAAAACCAATAGAAACAACGATAAATAGAAAACTCTAACATCGTGAGTTAAAAAAAATATTCCCATAAATAAAGCTCCTCCCAGTGCACTATGCCCACTTGGAATTCCGCCTCTTAAAGGAGTACCTTTTTTAAAAAAACTTTTGATAGCTATCACCAAAATTATAATAAATATAATTATAAAAACGAGAACATTTGCATATGATTCCTTTAATAGATTAAAAAAATCACTAAACTCTCCCGCTATTCTTTTATGAAATACTAAATAACCTACTATAAGAGCATTACTAGCTGCTATAAAAACCGCTCCAGCTCCCACATCCTTAGCTCTTTTAGCTAAAATATTATACTCGGGTGAAACCAAGTCCACAAAGCTTTCTATAGCTGTATTTAAAAGCTCTGCGGACAAAACAAGGGACATACTAATTGACAATACAATTAATTCCATTCTACTAACACCTAAAAAAATTGAAATCATCAAAACTAATATTGTACAAAATGCATGAAACTTCATATTTCTTTCAGTTCTAATTGTTTCTATTATTCCTTCAATTGCCACATTAAAGCTCTGTGTTATATCCTGTTTTGTTCCCTTATCTTTCATAAGCCCTCCCTTAGTCTCTAGTATGACCAAACTTTTCTAAAATCTCTTCCTCTCTGGCTCTCATCTCTTTTTTATCCTCTTCATCTATATGATCATATCCTAGTAGATGAAGCATTCCATGAGTTAAAACATAAAAAAACTCTCTTCTAAATGAGTGGTTATATTCATTACACTGTTCCTCAACTCTCTCTAAAGATATTATTATATCTCCTAAAGTATCATAAGGACCTATCATATAATCCTCTGTTTCATGATAAGCAAATGATATTACATCTGTTGGTCTATCTTTATCTCTAAAATCTCTGTTTATTCTTTGAATCTCATCATTTCCAACTAAGGCCACTGACATATATACTGGTTTTTCCGATTGAAACTCATCATTTAAAACCTCATATATATACTCTTTTACCTCCTCTTCATCTATATATTCACCAAATCCCTCTATCTCTAAAGAAAAATCTAATACTACTTCCATTTTAACTCCTTATCTTACTTTTGTCCTGGATATTTTATTCTTACATGATGAATACTCATCAATACCTTCGTAAAGGTTTTAATTATTATCTCAATCTCTTTAAATGTTAATGCAGCTTCCGATAGTTGGTTATCCTCTATCTTTGAATTTATAATCTTTCTTAACATATTTTCAATTGTCACTGGAGTTTTCTCATCCAAAGATCTCACAGCTGCCTCAATTGAATCTGCAAGCATTATTATAGCTGATTCCTTACTTCTAGGGGTAGGTCCTCCATATTTAAAGTCCTCCTCTATAACTGTTGGGTCAAGTTGTTTTGCCTTATTATAAAAATAAGCTAACATTGTTGTTCCCTGGTGTTCAAACATCACGTCTCTAATCTCTCTTGGTATTTTATACTCTCTTCCCAACTCATTTCCATCTTTTGTATGTGATGTAATTATCAGTGTACTTAAGAATGGAGATATTTTTGAGTGAGGATTTTCTCCTCCCTCCTGATTCTCTACATAAAACTTAGGTCTTTTCATTTTTCCAATGTCATGATAATAGGATGCAACTCTTGCAAAAATCGCATTGGCTCCTATCGCCTCAGCTGCTGCCTCTGATAGAGTTGCAACCATCATTGAGTGATGAAATGTACCTGGAGCTTTCATAGATAAAAGTTTCAACAGAGGATGGGATAGATCCCCTAACTCCAATAATCTAAATGTGGTTAGAATATTAAACGTTCTTTCAAAGTATGGTAAAACGGCTATTGCTAACATTCCTGAAAGTAGCCCTGAAACTACAATCTCTCCACTTTGTAAAACAATCAGATTTTGTTCTCTACCTATAAAATATGTTAATAAAAGATATAGAAAAAACTTTGTAACTGCTAATTTCATTCCCAGTGCTATTAGCTCCTGTCTTGTTGTTACTTTCTCTATTAAATATGAGCCCATTAAACAAACTAATAAAGTCACAATAATAAATATCGGATCATACCCTACAATTGGGAATAAAAATGTTATTGCCATAAGTGTAGCTAAAAAAGCGAAATCTTTAGCAAAAAGTATAGCCATTAAAAAATACATCGTTTCAAATGGAACAAAATATATATGGTCTGGTTTAGTGAATCTATAGACTAAAAAGCCAATTGTATAGATTAAAAATAAACTTCTATATAT
>NZ_DBGBQB010000254.1:0-9340 GCF_048470075.1 Cetobacterium sp.
GTGTTTCAACATGTAATTTTTAAAATATATATGTTATAATAAAGCATAAATTATAATTAAATTAAGTAACTTTATACCATTAGTAGAGTATAAAATTATTTTATATAAATGGAGGAATTAAAAATGTCAAGTATAGCACAAAGAGCTGAATTACAATCGCAAATTTGGAAGATAGCAAATGATGTTCGTGGTTCAATAGATGGATGGGATTTTAAGCAATATGTTTTAGGAACGTTATTTTATAGATTTATTAGTGAAAACTTCTCTAACTATATTGAAGCTGGAGATGATAGTTTTAAATATGCAGATTTAAGTGATGATGTTATAACAGATGAAATTAAAGAGGATGCAATAAAAACAAAAGGATATTTTATATATCCAAGTGAACTATTCGTTAATATTGCTAAAGATGCAAATACTAACGAAAGTTTAAATACTGATTTAGCTACAATATTTTCAGCTATTGAAAGTTCTGCAAATGGTTATCCTTCTGAGTCAGATATAAAAGGATTATTTGCTGACTTTGATACTACAAGCAATAGATTAGGAAATACAGTTAAAGATAAAAATAGTCGTTTAGCTGCTGTTATTAAAGGGGTTGAAGGACTTAATTTTGGAGATTTTGAAGATAATCATATAGATCTATTTGGTGATGCATATGAGTTTTTAATTTCTAATTATGCTGCTAATGCTGGCAAATCTGGTGGAGAGTTTTTTACACCTCAAAGTGTATCTAAACTTATCGCAAAATTAGCAACACATAATCAAGAAACAATTAATAAAATTTATGACCCTGCTGCTGGATCAGGTTCGCTATTACTACAAGCTAAAAAACAATTTGATGATCATGTTATTGAAGATGGTTTTTATGGACAAGAAATTAATCATACAACATATAACCTTGCACGTATGAATATGTTTTTACATAATGTAAATTATGATAAATTTGATATTAAATTAGGAAATACACTTACAGATCCAGAATTTGGAGATGAAAAACCATTTGATGCGATTGTATCAAATCCTCCGTATTCAGTTAATTGGATTGGTAGTGATGACCCAACTCTTATCAATGATGAACGTTTTGCTCCTGCTGGAGTATTAGCACCAAAATCTAAAGCAGACTTTGCTTTTGTACTTCATTGTTTAAATTATCTTTCAAGTAAAGGTCGTGCTGCTATAGTTTGTTTCCCGGGAATATTCTATCGTGGTGGAGCAGAGCAGAAAATTAGAAAGTATCTAATTGAGAATAACTTTGTTGAAACAGTTATATCGTTGGCACCGAACCTTTTCTTTGGTACTTCAATAGCTGTTAATATACTAATTCTTTCTAAACATAAAGCTGATTCTAAAACTCAATTTATAGATGCTAGTGGAGAGGAGTTCTTCAAGAAAGAAACAAATAATAACATCTTAACAGAGGAGCATATTCAAAAAATATTAAGAATATTTGATACTAAAGAGGATATTGATCATGTTTCAAAATCTGTTGATAATTCTAAAATAGCTGAAGAGAATTATAATCTTTCTGTAAATACTTATGTAGAAGCTAAAGATACAAGAGAAATTATAGATATAAAGGAACTAAATGCCAAGATAAAAGCAACGGTAAGCAATATAGATAGACTTCGTATTGAAATAGATAAGATAGTTGCAGAGATTGAGGTGGAATAAAGTATGATTTTAGATAATAAACTTAATATTACTAATCAAGTGGAACTTTCAAAAGTTGAAGAGAAAATTAGTAAGCAAAAAGTTAAGCAACTATTTGATTCTGGAGATATAAATAAAGTTAAGGTAGGAACATTTGAAGGGCTTCAATATATACATAGATACTTATTTGAAGATATATATGAGTTTGCTGGAAAGGTTAGAGAGGTAAATATAGCTAAAGGAAATTTTCGTTTTGCACCATTAATGTATCTTAAACCCTCTTTAGAATATATAGACAAGATGCCACAAACTACATTTGATGAGATTATTGAGAAATATGTTGAGATGAACATTGCTCACCCTTTTCGTGAAGGAAATGGGAGATCAACTCGTATATGGCTTGACCTTATATTAAAAGAAAATATCAAGGTAGTAATTGATTGGAATTTAGTTGATAAAGATGAATATCTATCATCTATGGAGAGAAGTGTAGTTAAAGATATTGAGATTAAGCATCTTTTAAAACAAGCTCTTACTACTGAAATCAATGACCGTAATATATTTATGAAAGGTATTGATGTAAGTTACTACTATGAAGGTTATAGTGAATACAACACAGAGGAGGTCTAAGATGAGTAAGTTAGAGCAGTTAATAAATGAATTATGCCCTAATGGGGTGGAATATATAAAGTTAGGTGGTATATGTAATATACAAACAGGAAAACTAAATGCAAATGCTATGGTTGAAGATGGAATATACCCATTTTTTACTTGTGATAAAGAGCCTTATAAAATTAATGACTATGCTTTTGATACAGAAGCTATTTTAATTTCAGGAAATGGAAGTCAAGTAGGGCATATAAATTATTATAATGGTAAATTTAATGCTTATCAAAGAACATATGTATTAAGTAATTTCCAAAAATATAAAATAGGATTTATTTTACATTTTCTAAAAGGAGCACTGCGTAATTATATATTGATTAATTCAAGAAAAGGGTCAATTCCATATATAACATTACCAATGTTACAAAATTTCCAAATCCCCCTACCTCCATTACCAGTACAAGAGGAGATTGTGCGTATTTTAGATAGTTTTACAGAGCTTACAACAGAGCTTACAACAGAGCTTACAATGAGAAAGCAGCAGTATGAATATTATAGAGATAGTTTACTTACTTTTGGAGAAGAGGTTGAGTGGAAGAAAATTTCAGATGTTCTTAAAATAAAAAATGGAAAAGATTACAAACAATTTAAGGAAGGTAATATTCCAGTTTATGGTTCTGGAGGAATAATGACATATATAGATACCTTTGTTTTAGATAAGCCATCAGTATTAATTCCAAGAAAAGGATCTATAGACAAATTGTATTATGTAGAAAATCCATTTTGGACAGTTGATACAATTTTCTATACAGAAATATATACAGATATTGTAATTCCAAAATTTGTTTTTTATTATCTCCAAAAAGAACATCTTGAGCAATATAATATTGCTGGTGGAGTTCCAAGTTTAACTCAAGGAGTGTTAAATAAAATTTCTTTCCCTATCCCTTCTCTTGAAGAGCAACAACGTATCGTTGATATATTAGATAGATTTGATACTCTTGTAAATGATATTAAAGAAGGCTTACCAGCAGAGATAGAAGCACGTCAAAAGCAATATGAATATTATAGAGATAAACTACTTACATTTAAAAAATTGGAGAAATAGTATAGTTTTTGATAATAAATAAAGTGAGGTGAAAAAAGATGGTTAAGAAAAAGTTACCAGTTGGAATAGATAATTTCAAAGAGATAATAGAAAATAACTATTATTTTGTGGATAAGTCAAAAATGATAGATGAGTTACTTAACAAAAAATCTAAAGTTACACTACTACCTAGGCCAAGAAGATTTGGAAAAACTTTAAATATGTCGATGCTTAACTATTTCTTTAATATAGAAGACAAAGAAGCTAATAGAAATTTATTTAATGGGCTAGATATTTCAAATACAGACAAAATGATGTATCAAGGCGAATACCCAGTTATATATATCAGCTTAAAAGATATAAAAGTTAGTAATTGGGTAGAGTGTTTTGAAGAGATAAAAAAATTGCTAAAAGATATATTTAATACAAAAAGATACATCAGAGAAAAATTAGATGAGAGTGAAAAAATAGATTTTGATAGGATAGAGTTTTTAAATGAAACGGGAGATTTTGTGGGAGCATTAAAAAATCTCTCTAAATACCTTTTTAAATTTTATGGAAAAAAGGTAATCATTTTAATAGATGAATATGATACCCCTTTAGTAACTGCTCACTCTCAAGGCTATTATGATGACGCTATATTTTTCTTTCGTAATTTTCTAAGTGCAGCTCTAAAAGGCAATCCATATTTAGAGTTTTCAGTTCTTACTGGTATATTAAGAGTAGCAAAAGAAAGTATATTTTCAGGACTTAATAATCTTACTGTATCTACAATCTTAGATAGTGATTTTAACTATTTCGGTTTAACAACAGAGGAAGTAGAGGAAGCTTTAAAATACTATGGATTGGATTATGAATTAGAAGATGTTAAAAGATGGTATAACGGATATACATTTGGAGGTAAACTTGTATATAACCCTTGGTCATTGATTAATTTTATGAATAAAAATGTACTAGGAGCTTACTGGATAAATACAAGTGATAACGCTTTGATTAAACAGTTATTAGATAAAAATGATAAAAAAGTATTTGAAGAGTTGGAGATGATATTTAAAGGAGAGGTAATTTGGGAAACTATCTCAGAAAATATAATCTTTGATGATTTAAATAATACAAACACTATTTGGTCTTTAATGTTATTCTCAGGATATTTAACATATGAAAAAATGAGAATATCTCCGATAACCGAGCTTAAATCATACTCTTTAAAAATACCTAATGTAGAGATTAAAAGCTTCTTTAGACAAAGTTTTATAGAGAGTTATACAAAAGGGGACGTTCATTTTTATGGAACTATGATGGAGGATTTATTTTTAGGTGAATTAAATTCATTTGTAAATAAATTTAAGAGAATGTATCTATCAGCAGTGAGTTATCACGATGCTGGAGATAGCGAGAAGTATTATCATCATTTTATGCTTGGACTTCTTTTAACGCTAGGTGATAAATATATAATAACTTCTAATAGAGAGAGTGGTTATGGAAGATATGATATCGCTTTAGAGCCTAAAGATAAGAAGAACTTTGGACTAATTTTTGAGTTTAAAATAGGGGATAAAAATAGTATTGGAGAAAAAGCAAAAGAGGCTTTAGCTCAAATAGATGAGAAAAAATATGATATATCTATGAAAAATAATGGGGTATCAAAGGTAATAAAAATAGGAATGGCTTTTAGTGGAAAAGATGTTGCTATTGAAAGTGAAATCAACTAAAACAAAGGGGAATTTATGGCTGACTATAAACCAATTACAGAAACTAATAATTTTATAGTTTTAGATAAATATGACAAAATAGCTCAACAAGGTGTAAGTTATCAAACTGAAGCTCAATTAGAAGCTGAACTTATAAAAGATTTACAAAATCAAGGTTATGAATACTTACCTAAGCTTATTAATACAAAAGAGATGTTAAAAAATATTAGAATACAACTAGAAACTCTTAATGAAATCAAATTTCTAGACTCTGAATGGAAAAGATTTTGTGAGGAGTATTTAGATAAACCGAGTGATAACTATATAGATAAAACTCGTAAAATTCATGATGATTATATTTATGATTTTACCTTTGATGATGGTCGAATTAAAAATATTTACCTTGTTGATAAGAAAAATATGAGTAGAAATAAATTGCAGGTTATTTCACAGTTTGAACAAAAAGGAACTCAAAGTAATCGTTATGATGTAACAATTTTAGTTAATGGATTACCTTTAATTCAAGTGGAACTAAAGAAACGTGGAATTGCTATTCGTGAAGCATTTAATCAGGTTAATAGATATACTAAAGAGAGCTTTAATGCTGATAACTCTTTATTTAAATATCTTCAGATTTGTGTAATTTCAAATGGTACAGATACAAGATACTTTGCTAATACTACAAAGAGAGATAAAAATAGTTTTGACTTTACTATGAACTGGGCAAAATCTGATAACACTCTGATTAGAGATTTAAAAGATTTTACAGCAACGTTTTTTCAAAAGAATACGCTATTAGATATACTACTACATTATTCAGTTTTTGATGTAAATAATACATTATTAATTATGAGACCTTACCAGATAGCTGCAACTGAAAGAATCTTATGGAAGATAAAAAGTTCATACGAAGCTAAGAAATGGAAAACTCTTGAAAGTGGTGGGTATATTTGGCATACGACAGGATCGGGAAAAACTTTAACAAGTTTTAAAGCGGCACGTTTAGCAACAGAATTAGATTTTATAGATAAAGTATTCTTTGTTGTAGATAGAAAAGATTTAGATTACCAGACAATGAAAGAGTATCAACGTTTTTCTCCGGATAGTGTTAATGGATCTGAAAATACTGCTGGACTTAAAAGAAACATTGAGAAAGATGATAATAAAATTATTGTAACTACTATTCAGAAGTTAAATAATTTAATAAAAACTGAAGCAGATTTACCAATTTATAATAAACAGGTTGTCTTTATTTTTGATGAAGCTCATCGTTCGCAGTTTGGTGAAGCTCAAAAGAATATTGCTAAGAAGTTTAAGAAGTACTATCAGTTTGGATTTACTGGAACACCAATATTTCCTGAAAATGCTTTAGGTTCTGAAACTACTGCAAGTGTATTTGGTACTGAGTTACATTCATATGTTATTACAGATGCAATTAGAGATGAGAAGGTTCTTAAATTTAAAGTTGATTATAATGATGTACGTCCTAAGTTTAAATCTGTTGAAATGGAGCAAGATGAAGAAAAATTAAGTTCAGCAGAAGCAAAGGCAGCATTTTTACATCCTGAAAGAATCAAAGAGATTTCTCAATATATTCTTAATAACTTTAAAGTTAAAACTCACCGTATATATAATGCTGAAAAAGGATTTAATGCAATGCTTACTGTAAGTAGTGTAGATGCAGCAAAACTTTATTATGAAACATTGAAGAATCTACAAAAGGATAGTAAAAAGCCTTTAAAGATAGCAACTATATTCTCTTTTGCAGCTAATGAAGAGCAAAACTCAATAGGAGAGATTCTTGATGAAACTTTTGAACCTTCTGCAATGAATCAAAGTGCAAAGGAATTTTTAAGCTCTGCTATTAATGATTATAATACAATGTTTAAAACAAATTTTGGAATTGAAAGTAGAGAATTTCAAAATTATTATCGTGATCTTGCTAATAGAGTAAGAAAGCAAGAGATTGATCTAATAATTGTAGTTGGAATGTTTTTAACAGGCTTTGATGCACCAACATTAAATACTCTGTTTGTAGATAAAAATTTACGTTATCATGGATTAATACAGGCATTTTCAAGAACAAATCGTATCTATGATTCCACAAAGACTTTTGGAAACATTGTTACTTTTAGAGATTTAGAACAGGCTACAATAGATGCTATAACTCTATTTGGTGATAAAAATACAAAGAATGTAGTTCTTGAAAAAAGTTATAAAGAATATATGGAAGGATTTACTGATATTAGTACAGGTGTAGTACGTCGTGGTTATATAGAAGTAGTTAGAGAGTTAAACTCTCGTTTCCCTAATGTTGATGATATAGTTACTGAAAGAGATAAAAAGGATTTTGCTAAACTCTTTGGTGAATATTTAAGAGTTGAGAACATATTACAAAATTATGATGAGTTTACAAGATTAAAAGCTTTACAATCTCTTGATATGGAAGATTTAAATGCTGTTGAAGAGTTCAAAGCTACGTATTATGTAAGTGATGAAGATATCGCTGCTATGCAGAAAATAGAGATGCCTAAAGAGAGAATGGTTCAAGATTATCGTTCTACATACAATGATATTCGTGAATGGCTACGTCGTGAAAAGAAGCATGGAGTTGAAGAGGATTCTGTGCTTGAATGGGATGAGGTTGTTTTTGAAATAGATCTTTTAAAATCACAAGAGATAAACTTAGATTATATCCTTGAATTAATTTTTGATAAGCATAAGAAGGTAAAGGATAAAGATGTATTAATTGGAGATGTACGTCGTTTAATTAGGTCAAGTACAGGAAATCGTGCAAAAGAAAGTCTAATAGTTGATTTTATCAACAGCACAGATTTAGATGCGTATGATGATAAAGCAAGTATTATAGATGCCTTTTTCTCATTCGCTCAAATAGAGCAAGTGAAAGAAGCTGAGGAGTTGATAGCAGAAGAGAAGCTTAATGTTGATGCAGCTAAAAGATATATAATGACATCCTTAAAGAAAGAACATGCAAGTAATAATGGAACAGAGCTAAATGAAATCATTCCTAAGATGAGTCCTCTTAACCCTAATTACTTGACTAAAAAAAGTACTGTATTCCAGAAAATATCAGCTTTTGTAGAGAAGTTTAAAGGAATTGGTGGAAGAGTATAAATTAGTTGAAATAAACCAAAAGAGGGTAACAAGTTTAGTTATCCTCTTTTTTTGGTGCATTATTTAGACTGTACCACAGATAATACAGTAAAATTTATATAAAATATATCTCATTTCCACTGTTTTTCTTGCTTTTTCTAGGTGTGTATTGTATCATAAATTTAAAATGTTTTTAATAATACAAAACTATATAAAAATAAGATTGAGATATAATATTTCAATCTTTTTAATTTTAAATAGAAAATTTTTACAAACCTAATTTAGCTTTTAAGCTACTTTCTAAAATAGCAGAAACATTAATCTTATTTTTCTTAGCTAAATCATTAAGCCATTTAGGTAGCGTTACATTTCTCCTAACACATTTATTATTTTCATCATCTCTAATAGGAGTCATAAAAACTTCAATTAACTGAACAAATTCTGTTGAATCTACTTTTATATTTTGAGGTTTACTTGGATTAGGAAGATCTAATCCTCTAGATTCTAAAGAATATAAATATAATCCTAAACAATCTTTAGCCATAAATAAAGCTTCTTCTAAGCTATCACCACATGTAAATGCTCCAGGTAAATCTGGAAAAGAAATATTAAATCCTTCATCCTCTTGCTGAAAAATTGCTGGATAAATATATCTATCTTTTTTCATTTTCATCACCTCTAAATTATATTAATATATAAGGTCAGCGGGATTATTTTAATCCCGCAGCCTTCAAGATAGAAAGATACGTACCTTTTTTCATATCTTTTCTAGGATGAGGAACTACTATAGTTACACTTCCTTTATAAAAAATATGATGAGAACCATTAATTCTATCTAAAATCCAACCATTATTTTTTAATAGTTGAATGAGGTCTTTTGAGTTATATGACATGTCTATTCACCTCATACAACATTATACACATTTGTGGTGTGTATGTCAAAGTTATTTTCATAATTAAAAAGCTGTATCATAACTATTGATTTTAGAGGGAGCCTGTCAGGTTTTCTTTCGATAACAACGGTAGAAACTTAAAAGTTATTATCTAACTTAATAGAATTAATACTTTTTAGTATAATATTTTAATTAATTTAGAGTATATGTATCCAATAGAAAAGTCTTACAATAAACTTTTATAAGTTAAAAAACCAACTATTGTTAAATTAGTTGGCTTTTTTTGAGTTAATAGT
>NZ_DBGBQB010000255.1:0-6604 GCF_048470075.1 Cetobacterium sp.
GTGTAATCTCTTTTCACTTCCCAGATTAAAAATTTATTAAATTTTTAAATGCCCTTTTTTCTGTCCTTCATATATACTTAACTCACCACTAAAAAGATACGCCATAGCACAAGCTATAAAAAGATATCCCGCCATATTGTATCCAAATATCTCTATCCCTATTAAAAAAGATGCTAAAAAAGTGTTTGTTGAAGAGGCAAAAACTGCACAGTAACCGATAGCAGCTAAAAACTCCACCGGTATTCCAAACCAAGCTCCTAAAACTCCTCCTAAACTCCCTCCAATGGCAAAGATTGGGGTAACCTCTCCCCCTTGAAACCCTATTCCTAAAGTAAATACTGTAAATAACATCTTTAATAACCAGTCATAGGAGTACAGTTTTTCCTTTGAAAAAGCTATATCTATAAGATTTGTTCCCAAACCACTATATCTTCCTCTATAGGCTATCCATAGTAAAATGGCAAGTATAATACTTCCAAAAAATATTTTTCTCATGGGATCTAAATCCACTATATATCTATTTTTTTTAAATTTTTTTAGGAAAAATGCAAAACAATATCCCACTATAGCGAATATAAAAGTTGCCATTAAGAACATAGTTATATCTCTAACTTCATGTTTTGGAAACTCTTTCACCAAAAACGTAAAATGATGCATTTCAAAATAATTTGAAACTCCATATGCCGTGTAAGCCGCTAAAAATGCTGGAAAAAGAGCCTTATATTCAACCATACCCATATTTAAAATCTCTAAAGAAAATATAGTTGCAGCAAATGGAGTTCCAAAAAGCCCTGAAAATCCAGCTGATATACCTGTTGAAATAAGTATTTTTTTTAGGTCATTTATATTTAATCTCACCTTTTTTTCTATATAAACTGTTATTGTATTAGCTACAGTAGCTCCAATTTGAACTGCAACTCCCTCTCTTCCCGCTGAACCTCCAAAAAGATGTGTGGTCCATGTGGAAATAATAGAGAATGGAATTAATCTCTTTGGAATAATCACATTTTCCATATGTGCAGCTTCAAATACATAGCCCATACCCTTTAATGAGCCCTTTCCATATTTTTTATATAAAAATATCATCAGTACCCCTATAAAAGGTAGAAGTATGATTAATTGATTAAAATATTCCACTCTCCAATTGGCAGCTAATATCAACCCTTTAGAAAAAAATACATCTATAAATCCCACTATTAAACCTGTTATAATCGAAAATACTGAAAAAAATAGAAACCTTATCAATCTATCTTTCACTTTTTCCACCTCATCTATTTATTTTCAGTTACATTTACATCTAAGATATTAAATGGAACATTGATTCCTTCCTTATTGAATACTTCCAATATATACGCCATTAACTCTCCTCTAACTTTATAGTAACCTTTTGTTGGAGTCCATACCATAAATAAAATGTTTATACTGGAATCTCCATACTCCATTGTATGTATAAAGTTCTCTCTATCCTTACTCAATCCCTCATAAGTATTCGCTATATTCTCCAATATACTAATCACTTTCTTCATATCTGAATCATATGATACCGATAACATCAACTTTATACGTCTAAATAGATTCGCATCATAATTTATAATGTTTCCACTTATCATTACATTGTTTGGAATAATCACTCTTCTTCCATCCAAACTTGTTATATGTGTTGAAAATACCTCTATTTTAGCGACCTCACCCATCACTCCATTTATTTTTATAAAATTCCCTATACTAAATGGTCTTGTAAAGAAAAGTACCACTCCACCAGCTAAGTTCGATAGAAACTCTTTTAATGAGATTCCCACTCCCAATCCAATGGCACTGATCATAGTTGCTATTGATGCTTCGCTAAAACCAAATGCCAATAGCCCTATTAAAAAAAATGTGACATTCAATCCCAATTTTGTAACAGACTTTGTGAACTGTTTTGTATTTATATCTTGATTTACAACAGGAATTTTATCTATATATTTATCAACTTTTTTTGCAAAATATGACCCAAGATATAAAATAAGAATAAATATAACTGCTCTTATTAAAAATTCTATTGCATCATGCCCCAAATCCTGCAACATAGGTTTCCCTGAACTGTTTTTAATTTGTAATAAACTATTAAATGCTTCCATATTAATCCTCCTAACATATACTTCCTCTGTAATTTATATTATAGATAAGACAAATATATCCTTTAATTTTTTTTGTAAAATTAAAGGAAATTTATAAATTTTTTGTAAAAATAGCACAGATACATTAACTAAGATAGGAGGTATTTTTATGGAAAAGTGGAGATGTAAAGTTTGTGATTGGATTTATGATCCTGCTACTGGTGATCCAGACAATGGAGTCGCTGCAGGTACTGCATGGGAAAACGTTCCTGAAGATTGGGTTTGCCCTATATGTGGTGCTTCAAAAGATGAGTTTGAAAAAGAATAAATTTTTTTACTGGGGTAGATTTATACCTCAGTTTTTTTTATCAATGAAAATATAACTATTTTAGGAGGTCAACTATGTCTATGTTTTGTTTTCAATGTCAAGAAACTGCAATGAATAAAGGTTGCACTGTTAGGGGAGTCTGTGGAAAATCAGCTGAAACTGCAAATCTACAGGACCTATTAATCCATACTGCTAAAACTGTTTCTGCTTATATTGAACTTTTAAATGATACAATTCCTATAAATCAAGATCTTCACCATTGGATTGTAAATGCTCTTTTTGTTACCATTACCAATGCCAACTTTCATAATGATGCAATTATAAGGGAGATTGAAACAGGAGAGATGTATAGGGCTGCTTTGGAGATCGAACTTTTAAACCATAGAATCTCTGTCCCAGAAAAATATGCAAAATATGTCAACTGCCCTGCTGATCTTAGCTCTGATGACACTCTTTTAGAATATGCTGAAAAGGTTGGAGTTCTAAGAACTGAAAATGAAGATATACGTTCTTTAAGGGAAACTATCATATATGGTTTAAAGGGAATGTGTGCCTATGTTGAGCACGCTTTTAATCTGGGAAAGGAAAATCTTTCCATATATAGATTTATTGAAAAAACTTTAGCTGATGTTGATGACGATTCTTTAACTGCGGAACAACTACTTGGAATGGTCTTAGATGTTGGTAGAGTTGGTGTTGATGCTATGGCACTTCTAGATGATGCAAACACCTCTGCATATGGTCATCCTGAAATAACTAAAATAAATTTAGGCGTTGGGGATAAACCGGGAATTTTAATCTCTGGTCATGATTTAAAAGACTTAGAGATGTTATTGGAACAGACCAAAGGAACAGGTGTAGATGTCTATACTCACTCTGAAATGCTCCCTGGTCACGCTTACCCATTTTTTAAAAAATATGATAATCTTATTGGAAACTATGGGGGATCATGGTGGCATCAGACAAAGGAGTTTATAGACTTCAATGGTCCTATTTTATTCACTAGTAACTGTTTAGTTCCTCCAAGAGGCACTATTTCAAATTATTTAGAGAGAGTCTTTACCACTAACTCAGCTGGTATGGAAGGGTGTGAACATATCTTGGCCAATGAGAATGGATGGAAAGATTTTAGTGAAATTATTGAAAAAGCAAAGGCTTGTAAACCTCCTATTGAACTTGAAAAAAGACAAATTATAGCTGGATTTGCACACAATCAAGTCTTAACACTAGCCGATAAAATTATTGAATCCATTAAATCTGGAGCTATAAAAAAACTCTATGTTATGGGTGGTTGTGATGCCAGAATGCAAGATAGAAAATACTATACAGATTTTGCTTTAGCTCTACCTAAAGACTCTATAATTTTAACAGCAGGTTGTGCTAAGTACAGATATAATAAACTGGATTTAGGTGAAATCAATGGTATTCCAAGAGTCTTAGATGCTGGCCAATGTAATGACTGCTACTCTTTAGCCATTATTGCATTAAAGTTAAAAGAAGCCTTTGGATTGAACGACGTAAATGAATTACCAATAGTGTTCAATATAGCTTGGTATGAACAAAAAGCTGTTTTAGTTCTATTAGCTCTACTTTATCTTGGATTTAAAAATATTCATGTAGGTCCAACTATACCTGCATTTTTAAGTTCCAATATTCTTCAAGTTTTAATAGAAAAATTTAACTTGGGTACTATTGGCAGTGTTGAAGATGATTTAAAAAATTTTTAGAAATATTCTCTATTATAATAATCAAATATAATGAAAAAAGGGCAATAATTTTATTTTGCCCTTTTTAATATCTGCTCCATCTCTTTTATCTCTTCATCTTGACTTAAAATAATCTTCTGAGACATTTTTATTAGCTCTGGATTCTTACCATATTTTAGATACATGTTAGCCATATTAATCGCCCCTTTATGGTGTACAATCATATTTTCTAAATAGTGTTTTGTTATAGCCTCACCACTGCTCACCTGACCATTATAAGATTTCATTTCACCCATCATATCAGTCATTATTTTTTTCATTTTATCTAAAAACTGTCCATTGTCATTACCTCTTAGTTCACCAGTTTCCAGAAGTTTTTGCATAACCTCAACCTCTCTCTCTTGAGCATGTATTATTCTATTCGCTAAATTTTTAACCTCTAAATTATGAGTATACTTTAACGCTCCAATGCTTGTTATGATAGCTGCTTCATGATGCGGAATCATATATATCACAAAGTTATTTCCCACATCTTTTGTTAAAAATATCTGTGAGCTATTTGACATCATTATACTGTGTGCGTACTCATCATATTCTTTAAATCCTTTTAAGTTCTGTGGGATAACCTCCTTTAAAGGAGTGAGTACCGTATAGATTTTACTATCTGATTGTATTTCATAGTTAGCTATTTTATGAATATGATTTTCACTCAAATCATTTGCAAGTGAATTTAAAGTAACTGTTGAGAAAAGTGCTGCCATTCCTACCATTATATTTATATTCTTAAAGTCCATTTTCTAATCCTCCTTGTACTTGAGTATGTGCTTTATTATTAAATATAACCGCTTAAATTCCTTTTTAATTTTGAAGGATTTTCTCAATCTATTTGTAAAAGTAAATATATAATAGGTTAAGCATCATGAGGAGGAGTTTATATGTATGAGACTTTTAAAAATTTAGATCCAATTTTACAGGCACTTTTAGCTACTCTATTTACATATTTTGTAACGCTACTTGGAGCTGGTATGGTATTTTTCTTCAAAACTATAAATCAAAAAGTGCTAAATGCAATGCTTGGATTTGCCTCAGGAGTAATGATTGCAGCCTCTTTTTGGTCTCTTCTTAATCCAGCCATTGAGTTAGCTACAACTCTTGGATTACCCAGTTGGAAGCCAGCTGTTATAGGATTCCTTGTCGGAGGAGCTTTCCTATGGTCTATTGATAAATTTTTACCACATCTACATCAAAATCAGCATATATCCAATGCTGAAGGGATTTCAACTAAATGGAAAAGAAGTGTTCTTTTAGTTTTGGCTATCACCCTTCACAATATTCCAGAGGGATTGGCTGTAGGGGTTGCTTTTGGAGCTCTTGCCGCAACTGGTCCTGAATCATCTTCCACACTGGTTTCAGCAATAGCTTTGGCTATTGGAATAGGTTTACAAAATTTTCCAGAAGGTGCAGCGGTTTCTATCCCATTGAGAAGAGATGGAATGAGTAGAAAAAAAGCATTTTTTTATGGTCAAGCTTCAGGTATTGTAGAACCAATTTCAGGAGTTATTGGAGCTATTTTCGTCATGAAGATGACTTTTCTATTGCCTTATGCTCTTGCATTTGCTGCTGGAGCTATGATATATGTGGTTGCTGAGGAGCTTATTCCAACTGCTAAAGAGATTAGACATGATGACTCTGGAACTATTGGAGTCATGTTTGGATTTGCCGTTATGATGTTTTTGGATGTTGCTTTAGGATAGGTAGTAAATAAAAAACAGAAATGGAGCTATTCTTTAGCTCTATCTCTGTTTTTTCCCGCTTTCATTATTATTACAGTTACCTTATTTGTGTATTTTGATAACTCATTATAATCTTTTTCTACCTGTTTCCAATCTGGATTTGGTCTTTCTATTTCACTAGCTATTTTTGAACTTAAATACTCCATTCTTTCAAGCTCTCTATCTGTCATACCTTTTTTTATGGCAGTCATTATCTCCTTTTCATCTGCGGAGTTAGATGGAACATCTTCATCTAAAACCATATCTGACATAAGCTCATTGTTCATCTCCTCTTCAAAATTTGGTTCACTCTTTTCAAGTCCACCCTCTTTCAAAGTTTTCATCATATTGACTGCTAATTTATTTGTATATATTGAAAGCTCATTGTATAGCTGCTCCACTTTTACCCAGTCTGGATTTGGTTTTTGTACCTCTGCATCAACTAGGTCTCCTATCTCATTCATCTTATTCGTCTCTTCTGAATCCTCTTCAATACTTCCCATCACATTTTGAATAAACTCCTCATTGGCTATATTTGACACTGATATATTCTCCACTGTGGGAACTTGATCATTTTTAGTATCTATATTTTCTGTAGAAAAAGATGCAATAGACAAAATAAGTGATAAGGTAATTATAACAATTTTCATCTTTTTATCTCCCTTAATATTTAGTTATACTTCCATATTTTTTATTACC
>NZ_DBGBQB010000256.1:0-4678 GCF_048470075.1 Cetobacterium sp.
GCTTTACCGATAACATAGGTAGTTCTACTTGAATAACATCCTAAATCATATGGGGTTTTTCCAGTATCTCCTTCATTTATAATAATATCATCTACATCAATTGTTAAAATCTCGGCGATAATCATTTTAAATGCGGTTATCGTTCCGCAACCGTGGTCATGTAAAGTTATATTCCCAATAACTTTACCCTGTTCTGTCATAACTAAATCAACTCTTGTATAGTCTATAACTTTTGGATAGAATCCACTAACATGTCCACCACAAGCAACAGATATTCCTCTTTTATATCTTTTATTTGTATCATTAAATTGGGAACATTCAGATTTTAATCTATACCAATCAAATTTTTTACTACCACTCTCTAAACACTCTCTTATTTTTATTGAACCAAGTGTAATATTAGTTTGAATATCTTTATCACCAGTTAAAAGGCAGTTTTTTAGTCTTAATTCCAAAGGATCGATACCTAATCTCTTTGAAATCTCATTGAAATTATGCTCAATAGTTAAAGCTGCTTCACCAGCAGTCCAGCCTCTATATGCTCCTGAAACAGGGGAGTTTGTAATAACTGCTTTCACCCTATAGTCTATATTTTCATACTTATAAACTCTTGAAAACTTACTTAAAAATGTGGCAATATAAGGCAGAGAGTTACCTATATAGGCACCTGTATTCATTAAAACATCTACATCAAACCTTTTAATAAACCCCTCTTTATTAACAGTGGTTGTAATTGTATTTTTCATAGAGGCCCTAGACACTGTTGAAACCATACACTCTTCTCTATTTAAGACTAGTTTAACAGGTCTTTTAACTTTTAATGCACAAGCCACAGCTACGGGTTCCACTATCCACTCCTGTTTGTTTCCAAAGGATCCACCCATAGGACTTTTAACAACTCTAAGTCTATGATTTGGAATTTCAAATAGATTTGAAAGTATTGTTCTTACTCCAAATACACTTTGATTTGGAGAGTAAATTACAATATTATTATTGGAATAATCATAATCTACTACACAAGCATGAGTCTCCATTGTAGCATGATGTAATCTTTGTAATTCCGATATAGTCGTAACTTTAATACAGTCCTCTTCCTTCAAAATTTTATTATTTGATTTAGAGTTATACGATGCACAGACAGCTCCATTATCAAAAATATTATCAATTTTACCAGTTAAAGAATCCTCACTTGAAAAAGAACTAGGATATTCCTCATACTCAATTTTTAATAGCTTGATCACTTTTCTAGCAATATCTTCACTTTCTGCTATAACAGCTCCTATTTTATCTCCAATAAATCTAACATGATTATTAAAAATTTGTTCAGTTAGTTCCACCTTCTGCTCATCTCTTGTTTTATAACGACTATATTTTTTATCTGTTGTATTAAATGGAGTTAAAATATCTAGAATTCCATCTACCTTTAAAGCTTCTTTACAATCTATTGACAGTACTTTCCCATGTGGAATAGAACTAACGATTAACACTGCGTAGACCATTTTAGGAAGAACCATATCACTAGCATATCTAATTTTTCCAGTTACTTTTCCATATGCGTCATGTACAGGATAACTCTTTCCAATTACTTCCATCTAACCTCCTTATAACCTATATTATGAGAACAAAATCTCATTGACAAATGAATCTGATTTAACTAAGTTATAAATCTCCTTAATATCCCTATAAATAGGGCGGTCTTCATTATAAAAGGGAACTGTTTTCCTTATTTTATCGTATGCTAATTGAGACCCTTCTCCTAAAATCCAGTCATCTCTTAGGTCTATAGCTTGTACTGCGTGCATAGCTTCAATAGCTAATATATAGAACATGTTATCAACTATTTTTTTCAACTTATCTATAACATATGGCGTATTGTTAGCATGATCTTCAATCTCTCCAGCTAATGAGTAAAAATCTGCTGTAGCAGGATTGGAAAGGTGTCTAATCTCTGTATCAAGGGATGTAAAGACTTTTTGAGTGGTAGCGAACCCTAGAACACTATCTCTAGGTGATAGAAATCTTGGTAATCTTGTGAACTCTGGATTTGATAACTTTATAGTCCTATGACAACTATTTTTTGATAGGTGAGAGATAGCCACACCTAGATTTTCAAACCCTAGAACCCAAGAGATTGATTCATAATTTGAACATGATATTAATTTATTCTCTTTCAATAATAAACATGGATTGTCTTCGCTTGAATTAAGTTGGATATTAAATAACTCTTGGCAATATTTAAAGGCATCTCTTATAGCACCATTAATTTGAACCCCTCCTCTGAAACATAGAGGATCTTGCACAGACTTTTTCCAATCTGAGTCATAAACAGTGCTTCCTTTAAGTAGTTTTGTGACATTTTTTAAGCTGATTAGTTGTCCCTTATAATTTCTAACTTTATAAACATCTTTATCAAGAGGAGAGGTATTTCCATTTAGCCCTTCTAAAGAAAGAGAGTAAACAATGTCAGCCAGATCCATCATTTTTTGAATATCCTTTAAAACTAGAGCACCAATTCCAACGGATAAGGCATTTGAACTAACTATAGCCAAACCATCTTTTGGGCCTAAATCGATTTGATTTAAGTTTACCTCTTCAAAAACATCTTTTGAATCTCTGATTTCATTATTGTAATAAACCTCTCCTTCCCCAATTAAGACTAATCCTATATGTGACAGATTTGTTATATCCCCTTCCCCTACCGATCCTCTTTTAGGAATTACTGGAATAATATTTAAGTTTAAAAGTTTTTCATACATTATAACAATTTCCACGGCTATGCCTGTACATCCAACTAAGAAAGTATTCAATCTAGCTAACAAAATTGCTCTTCCCTCAGTTTGAGTACAAAATGGTTCAATACCTAAAGAGTGGGAGTAAATAAGATTTGTGTTATATTTTTTAAAAAACTCTTTAAAAACTTTCTTATCTTTATTCCATCCAACTCCTGTGTTAAATCCATATACAGGAACATCGCTATCCACTAAATCAAATATTTTTTGTCTACCTTTTTTTACTTTTTCTAAAGCCTCATCTTCTATTTTTACTTTATAATTATATTTGGCAATTTTTTCAATATCCTCTATATTTAAATTTTGACCATTAATTATTATAGTATTTTGCATTTTTCCTCCTAATATAGACAACTAATTTATCTCCGAATCAAGAATAGCGCTATTTGGACTCTTATACTCATAATCTTCTTCAGCACAAACTATTTCATGTTTATCTCCTTTGATAATCATATATAATATGCTACAAGTCAGAAGTATCATTAAAAATAATAGTGGGAAACCTGCAACAGTAGATATCATTTTAGTTGCATCAATACCACTAATTTTTCCCTCTGGAGATAATAGATTAACTATAGCCAAAGAGCTCATAACTAGACCCCAAAATATTTTTATATACCCCGGTGCTTCTTGACTATCAGAGTAGTCTCCTATTGTAGACATTTTTGAGATTGTTCCAGTCATAGAATCACATAAAGTTATAACAGAGATAACTATGGTTATAACCATTATCCATGAAAATATTTTAGTTAAAGGATAGTTTTTTAAGAATGCATAGATAGAAACTTCCAATCCCTTATTTTGAATAACACCCCACAAATCGGTTCCATTTAATTGTTGATGGATTGCAGCACTTCCAAAAATAGCAAACCAAATTATTCCAAATACAGCAGGTAATATTAAATTATAAAATAAAAATTCTCTTATGGTTCTTCCTTTTGCAATACTTCCAAAAAACATACCTGAAATAGGTGCGTATGCAACCCAAATTGCCCAATAATATATAGGCCACCATCGAGGCCATTGACTTCCAATTATTGGGCTTAAAATTGTTGTTCTTTCAAAAAAAGTTCCTATAAATTCACCAGTTGCTTGTGTTCCTAAAGATAGTATAAAAGTCGTTGGTCCAAATATAAATATAAATGCTAATATTGCTATATATATTTTTGAATTTTTATCTGATAACCACTTCATTCCTTTTTGAATTCCAATATAACTTGAAAATATAAAGGATGCAACTATTGTTCCAACAATGGCAATCCAAACTATTCTATTTGGACTAAGACCAATTAACTCTTCCATACCACTACCTAATTGCATGGTAGCAACTCCAAGAATGGCAGCAATTCCTCCAGCCATACTAAAAATACAAAGATTATCTATTATTGCAATAACTGTTTTATTAATCTTTCTTCCGAAGATAGGATACAGCAATGAACTAACTTGAAAAGGCATATTTAAATTATAGACAACATACGCAGAGCCTATTCCAATTATTGAATACATAGCATAGGGAATGAAAGTCCAGTGTATATAGCTTGTAACCAAAGCAAATGTGGCAGCAGATTCACTTCCAGCAGCAAAATTTAGATAATCTGGTGGGTTCATGAAATGGGTTATAGGTTCTGCAATACCCCAAAACATAATCCCAGTACCAATTCCAGCACATAGAGTAATGCTAAACCATGTCCAATTTGACATAGTAGGTTTCGCATCTTTTCCACCAAATCTAATATTTCCAAATTTTGAAAGCATTAAAAATACACATACTAATAGAAAAAATAGAGAAGATAACTGAAATAACCATCCAAATTTATCAAAAGCAAATTGAACAATATAGTTTTCTAAATTATAGAATTTTTCAGGACTTAGTATACCTAACAATATGG
>NZ_DBGBQB010000257.1:0-22557 GCF_048470075.1 Cetobacterium sp.
CTGAAAAAACTTTAAGTGTAAAAATCGATAAAAAACATAAAGAGTATAAATATAATGGAAAAAAAACCTCTTTTGATGAATTCTATGGAAAAGTTAATGTGGTAACATTTATTCCAGAGGATATAGAGTTGATAGTGGGAAGTCCCAGTTTTAGAAGAAGTTTTTTTGATGGAGAGATAGCCCAAAGCAACTATGAGTATTTTAAAAATTTAAAAGACTATAATAAACTCTTAAAAATCAGAAATAAGTATTTAAAAGACAAAAATATTAAAGATGAGATGTTTTTAATTTATGAAGAGGAATTTATTAAGCTAGCAGCCAAAGTGATGCTAAAGAGAGTAGAGTATGTAAAAAACATTTCAATAATATTAAATTTAAATTATCGAAAACTTTTTGATGATAAGAAAGAATTAGGATTAAAATATGAAAGTATTATTAATGAGTATAAAGGAATAACTCTTACCAAATTAGAGGAAAGTCTAAGGGAAAAAATTGAAGGATTGAGATATCAAGAGTTACGTTATGGGTATTCGTTGGTAGGACCTCAAAGAGATGATTTTAAATTTCTCTTAAATGAAAAAGAGGCAAAATCATACTCCTCTCAAGGGGAGAAAAAGTCTATAATATTTTCTTTAAAGCTTTCAGAAATTGATATGGTAATAAAAGAAAAGAGAGAAACACCTATTTTTTTGATAGATGATATATCTTCATATTTTGATTCTATAAGAAAAGAGAGCATTATAAATTACTTAAAAAAAAGAGAGTTACAAGTTTTCATTAGTTCTACAACTGATTTAAATATAGAATCTAAAAACTTTAGGGTTGATAAAGGGGAGATTCAAGATGGACATCATGAATGTAAGTGAAGCAGTGGAAGAGGCTATTGTAAAAAGTAGAAAGTTAAAAGAGGGAATAATAAGAGGACATTGGAGAGAAATTGTTGAAAAACTTTCTAAAAAAAGTGAACCTCTTTGGATTAAAGAGGGGATTCTATACGTGTTGGTTGAGGATAGTATATACCTTCATCATATGTCTATGAACAAAAATAAATATTTAAAGAGAATACAGGAAATTTTAAAAAAGGATTATGTGAAAGATATACGATTTAAAGTTTCAAAAGTTCAAAATTGTGACTATATAGATTTTATAGAGAAAAGTTCTAATGAAGAGAAGAAAGAGGAGTTTATCTCGGAACTTAAAGATTTGAGTTTAGAGGAAAAAATAGGCATTTTAAAAAAGAAGTCAAAAGAGAGAGAAGATGCCTTGAGATTAAAAGGGTATAAGAAATGTGATATTTGTGGAATGATGTTTTTTGGAGAAGGGAGCAGTTGTAAACCGTGTTCTTTAAAAAATATTGCAGATAAGATATTGGAGGATGGAGATGACAACAAATAATTATCAAGCAGAAAATATTACAGTTTTAGAAGGATTAGAAGCTGTAAGAAAAAGACCTGGAATGTATATAGGAACAACTTCAGAGAGAGGTTTACATCACCTGGTATGGGAGATTGTAGATAACTCAGTGGATGAGGCATTAGCAGGATACGCAACAAAAATAGAAGTATCAATACTACCGGATAATATAATAGAGGTTGTAGATAATGGAAGAGGAATACCAGTAGATATACATCCAAAATATGGAAAATCGGCATTGGAGATAGTATTAACAGTTCTTCACGCAGGAGGAAAATTTGAAAACAATAACTATAAAGTTTCTGGAGGACTTCATGGAGTTGGAGTATCAGTAGTTAACGCTCTTTCTGAGTGGACAGAGGTTATAGTTAGAAAAGCTGGTAAGGTTTATTACCAAAAATATAATAGAGGTGTACCTGAAAAAGATGTTGCAGAGATCGGTGTAGCAGAGGATAGTGGAACAACAGTTAGATTTAAAGCTGACTATGAAATCTTTGAAACATTGGTATATAGTTTTTCAACTTTAGAGACAAGATTAAGAGAGTTAGCTTACTTAAATAAAGGTCTTACAATAGTTTTATCTGATTTAAGAAAAGAGCCTGCAAAAGTTGTTAATTTAGAGTTTGAAGGTGGAATTTTAGACTATATAAAAGAGATTGAGAAGGATAGCGTAGCTATAATAAAAACACCTTTTTATATGAGTGGAGAGGTTGATAATGTCTCAGTGGAAATAGCTATGACATATAATACAAATCAGAGAGAAACAATATACTCTTTTGTTAACAATATAAATACACATGAGGGCGGAACTCATGTAAGTGGATTTAGAACTGCATTGACAAGAGTGGTAAATGATTTAGGTAAGAGTACTGGACTTTTAAAGGATAAGGATGGAAAATTACAAGGTTCAGATATAAGAGAGGGATTAACTGCAATTGTTTCTGTAAAGGTTCCACAACCACAGTTTGAGGGACAGACAAAAACTAAGTTAGGAAATAGTGAAGTTACTGGTATTGTTTCAACAGTTGCTGGAGCACAGATAAAGATGTATTTAGAAGATGCTCCCAATGATTTAAAAGTTATAGTTGAAAAGATACTAAATTCAAAAAGAGCGAGAGAAGCTGCTCAAAGAGCAAGAGAGTTAGTTCTTAGAAAATCAGCTTTAGACATTGGATCTTTACCTGGAAAATTAGCGGATTGTTCTTCAAAAAATCCAGATGAATGTGAAGTATATATTGTTGAGGGAGATTCAGCAGGAGGATCAGCAAAACAGGGAAGAGATAGATCTTTCCAAGCTATTTTACCACTGAGAGGTAAAATACTAAACGTAGAGAAGGCTGGATTACATAAAGCGCTAGAAAATGCTGAAATAAGAGCCATGGTTACAGCTTTTGGAACTAGTATTGGAGATAACTTCAATATAGAGAAAAGAAGATATGGAAAAATAATAATAATGACAGACGCGGACGTGGATGGAGCACATATAAGAACTCTAATATTAACATTCCTTTACAGATATATGGTGGATTTAATTCACAATGGAAATGTTTTTATAGCTCAACCACCGCTATTTAAGATAACTCAAGGTAGAGCGGTATCCTATGCTTATACAGACAGACAGTTAAAGGATATAATAACAGGGCTTGAAGGTGAGGATAAAAAATATACTCTTCAAAGATATAAAGGATTAGGAGAGATGAATCCAGGACAGCTTTGGGAAACAACTATGGATCCAGATACAAGAACTTTATTAAAAGTTACAATAGATGATGCAAGAGAAGCAGATATTTTATTTGATAAACTAATGGGAGATAAAGTAGAGCCAAGAAGAGAGTTTATCGAAGAGCATGCGGAATTTGTAAAAAATCTGGATATATAAATGTATATACACAGTAATAAAAATAATGTTCTAGGAGGAAAAGAATAATGTCTAATGTGAATAATAGATATATAGAGGAAGAGTTAAAGCAATCCTATCTAGATTACTCTATGAGTGTAATAGTTAGTAGAGCATTACCAGATGTAAGAGATGGATTGAAACCAGTACATAGAAGAATTTTATTTGCTATGAATGAAATGGGAATGACAAGTGATAAACCATATAAAAAATCTGCAAGAATTGTTGGAGAGGTTTTAGGTAAATATCATCCACATGGAGATTCGGCAGTTTATAATACAATGGTTAGAATGGCACAAAATTTTGCATATAGATATGAGCTTGTGGATGGTCATGGAAACTTTGGTTCTATTGACGGAGACTCAGCGGCAGCAATGAGATATACTGAGGCCAGAATGGCAAAAATAAGTAATGAGTTATTGGAGGATATTGATAAGGACACAATAGACTTTAGAAAAAACTTTGATGATTCATTGGATGAGCCTGTGGTATTGCCAGCAAAACTTCCAAACCTATTACTAAATGGGGCAACTGGAATTGCGGTAGGAATGGCAACAAATATTCCCCCACATAATTTAGGGGAGGTTGTAGATGGAATATTAGCTCTAATTGATAATAGAGAGATTACACCAGTGCAATTAATGGAGTATATAAAAGGTCCAGATTTCCCAACAGGAGCAATAATTGATGGGGAAGCAGGGATATATGATGCATATACAACTGGTAGAGGAAGAGTTAGAGTTAGAGGAAAAATTGAGATAGAAGAGGGAAAAAACGGTAGAGAAAGTCTAATAATAAAGGAGATTCCTTATCAGTTAAATAAAGCTTCTTTAATTGAAAAAATAGCTAACTTAGTTAAAGAGAAAAAAATAGTTGGGATATCAGATTTAAGAGATGAATCAGATAGAGATGGAATTAGAGTAGTAATTGAGTTAAAAAAAGGTGAGGAGTCAGAGCTGATTTTAAACTCATTATATAAATATACAGAGCTTCAAACAACATTTGGAATAATTATGTTAGCACTTGTTAACAATGTTCCAAGAGTATTGAATTTAAAAGAGATTTTAGATGAATACTTAAAACATAGATTTGAAGTTATAACTAGAAGAACAAAGTTTAACTTAAATAAAGCTGAAAAAAGAGATCATATATTAAAAGGATTTATAATAGCTCTTGAAAATATAGATAGAGTTATAGAGATTGTTAGAGGGTCTGCTGATGGTAATGCAGCGAGAGTGGCATTAATCGATAAGTATGGATTCAGTGAAGAGCAAGCTAAAGCGATATTAGATATGAGACTGCAGAGATTGACAGGGCTTGAAAGAGATAAAATCGACAGAGAGCATGAGGATTTAAAAGCTTTAATTGTTGAATTAAATGAGATTTTAGCAGATGATAATAGAATCTATGAGATCATAAAAGATGAGTTAAATGAGATAAAAAATAGATATGATGATCCAAGAAGAACGACAATTGAAAAAGAGAGATTAGAGATCAGACCTGAGGATTTAATAAAGGATGATAGCGTTCTTGTTACTGTAACTAACAGAGGATACGTAAAGAGAATGGAGCTAGATAAGTATAAAGCTCAAAAAAGAGGTGGAAAGGGAGTTTCAACTCAAAACACTATTGAAGATGACTTTGTTGAAAGAATGGAAGTTATGTCAAATCTGGATACAATGATGATCTTCACAGATAAAGGCAGAGTTTTCCACTTAAAAGTCTATCAGATCCCAGAATCTTCAAAGCAGGCTAGAGGAAGACTTATAGGAAACTTGATCAAATTAAAGGAAGATGAGAAAGTTAGAGAAATAATAAAAATAAGAGAGTTTAGCCAAGATAAAGAGCTTGTATTTGTAACTAGAGATGGAATGGTTAAAAAGACAAATTTAAGCGAGTATAAAAATATAAATACTGCTGGATTAAAGGCGATTAAACTAAGAGATGGTGACGATATAATATTTGTTGGAATCTTACCAATTGACTCTAAAGAACAGATATTCTTAGCAACAAAATTGGGACACTCAATAAGATTCTCTAAGGATGATGTAAGAGCTACAGGAAGAGATACAAGTGGGGTAAAAGGAATCTCACTTAGAGCAAAGGATAAAGTAATTTCGGCACTGTTGATAGATGACGCAGCAAATGAAACTATTCTAACTATAACTGAGAATGGATATGGAAAAAGAACGAGAGTGGACGAGTATCCATTACAATCTAGAAGTGGAAAAGGTGTTATAAATATAAGATGCAGTGATAAAAATGGAGAGGTTGTAGCAGTTAAACCTGTAAAGGATGAGGAGGAGTTAATGGTAATAACATCTTCTGGAATTGTTATAAGAACTTCAGTAAATCAAATCTCAATAATTGGAAGAGCAACTCAAGGTGTAAAAATTATGAGAGTAAATGAATCTGAGTCTGAAAAAGTTGTATCGATAGCAAGTTTTAAAGAGGATGAAGAGGAAGAAGCAACTCAAGAGTAATTTAGTCTATAGGAGGAGTTATTATGAAAAAAGTTTTAGTTGTATTTGGAGAAGGATCAAAAAAAAATGTGTTAATAGATAGCGCTATATTTTTTAAGGAGAAATTTGGATACGAGATAGTCCCTTTATATGTTAAAGATGTTAGAAGGGACGAGATTATACCAGCAACAATGGATGGAATGATAGTAAACTTGAGTAATAACTCCTTTTCACAGGAAAGAGATGCCTATGAAGAAGAGGAAGTTAAGCACTTACAAGACAAACTTAAAGTGAGAGGAGTATACTCTAGACTAAATGTGGAATTTGGTTTTCCTTGGGATATAATAAAAGAGTATATGAAACTTGCAGATCTACTAATTTTTGAAAAGGGAGAGGCTCTGTCAGAATCAGCGATAACTGTTTTAAAGAATCACTTTAAACCTATAGTTATGATTGGAGAGAAAGCTATAACCTCTTTAGATAAGGTTGGTATTTCAAGTGATGATGGAGTAAAAATAAATAAGAGTGTATTCTCTTTTATAAATATTTTTCCAGAGATAAAAAACTTTGAAATGTTAACTCTTCTTTATGAGATAGAGGAAAACTCTTTATTGAGATATTTAAAAAGTAAAGAGAAAGTTGTAGATTGGAAAAACTTTAATGGTGCATCAGCAAAAGAGGATTACTTAAAAGAGGTCAATAAATTGGACCTTTTAATAATGGGAAATCTAAGCAGAGGGTACTTCTTTGAAAAGATAACTGGAAAAAAAGGGTTAAATATTATGGAAAAATCTGAGACATCAATATTTATAGGGTAGAGGAATGAAATTATTAATAATTACAGATTCTCATGGAAACATGGTTAAAATTTATGATATAATAACACAAGAAAATCCTGATATAGTAATATGGACAGGGGATCATAGTTGGGATGGTGAGGAGTGTTCCTATGCCTTCCCAAATATAAAGTTTTATATTGTTAGAGGAAATTGTGATGTTTTTGATAGAAAATTTAATGATAATGAGATAGTAGAGATCAATGAAGTGAAAATACTGATAACACATGGACACCTTTATAATGTAAAAAGAGAGATGCATACATTAGAGACAATAGCTGAAAAATATAAAGTGAATGCTGTTTGTTTTGGACATACTCATATCCCTTACTGTGAGGAGAAAAATGGAATAAAATATTTTAATCCAGGAGCTTTAAAGGATAATAGATACGGAGTATTGACGATAAAGGACAAAGAGTTAACTTTTAATTATAAAGATATAAAATAATAAAGCCTTGTTTTAGGAGGAAACAGATGAAAAATAAGCTGAATGCTTTGAGGGATGATGCTAGTTTAAATATCCAAAAAGCAGAAACACTACAAGAGATTGATGAAATTAGAGTTAAGTATTTAGGGAAAAAAGGTGAGTTTACTGAGATCTCTAAATCAATGAGAGATCTATCGCCAGAGGAGAGACCTGCTTTTGGACAGATGGTAAATGATGTTAAAAGCGTTATAACAACTTTAATTGAAGAGAAAACAAATGAAATTAAAGAAAAAGTGAAAAAAGAACAATTGAAATCTGAAACATTAGATATATCTTTACCAGGAAGAGAGGTTTCAACTGGTGGATTACATCCAATAACAGAGACTATGAACTTCTTAAAAAATATATTTGTGGAGATGGGGTTTGACGTAGCTGAAGGGCCAGAGGTAGAGTTTACATCATATAATTTCGATGCGTTAAATATTCCAGAAACACATCCATCAAGAGATTTACAAGATACATTTTATATGGGTGAGAATGTTGTTTTAAGAACACATACATCTCCAGTTCAAGCTAGATATATGGAAAAACATCAGCCACCATTCAGAATGGTTTGCCCAGGTAAAGTTTATAGAAATGACTATGATATATCTCATACACCAATGTTCCATCAGATGGAAGGGTTAATGGTGGGTCCTGAGGTATCATTTGCCAACTTAAAAGCTATGTTAGAACAGTTTGTAACAAGAGTTTTCGGTGAAACAAAAGTTAGATTTAGACCACACTTTTTCCCATTTACAGAGCCAAGTGCTGAGATGGATGTACAGTGTGTTATCTGTAAAGGTGAGGGTTGTAGACTTTGTAAACACAGTGGATGGTTAGAAATAATGGGATGTGGAATGGTTGATCCAGCTGTGTTGGAAGCCGTGGGATATGACCCAGAGGAAGTATCAGGATTTGCATTTGGAATGGGAATAGAGAGAATAACAATGCTAAGATATGGTATTGATGATTTAAGAGCGTTCTTTGAAAATGATGTAAGATTCCTAAAGCAATTTAAATAAAAGGTGGAGGCATATAATGTTAATTTCGTTGGATTGGTTGAAGCAATATGTCGATATAAAAGAGGACATAAAAGAGCTAGAAAATACTCTGACTATGATAGGTCAAGAGGTTGAAGCAATAGATGAGCAGGGAAAAGACTTAGCAAAAGTTGTTATAGGTCAGATAACGGAGTATGGAAAACATCCTGAAGCTGAAAAGTTAACTCTTTTAAAAGTTAATATTGGAGCGGAGGAGGAACTTCAAATAGTATGTGGAGCTCCTAATCATAAACTTGGTGATAAAGTTGTTGTAGCTACAATTGGAGCGGTTTTACCTGGAGATTTTAAAATAAAGAAGAGTAAAATAAGAGGTGTTGAATCTCAAGGAATGCTTTGCTCTGAGGTTGAGCTTGGACTTGGAAATGATGGAGATGGAATTATAATTCTTCCAGAGGATGCTCCATTAGGTGTTGAGTATAGAGCTTATAAAAAATTAAATGATGTTATATTTGAATTGGAAATAACACCAAATAGACCAGATTGTTTATCTTATATTGGAATAGCAAGAGAGATTGCAGCTTACTATGGTAGAAAAATAAAATGGCCTGAGTTTGAATCTAAAAAGATTATAGAGAGCATTAATACTGGTCATATAGATGTTAGAATAGAGGATAAAGAGAGATGTAAAAGATTCTCTGGAAAAGTTATAAAAAACATAAAGGTAGAGGAGTCTCCTGAGTGGTTAAAAAACAGACTACTTTCTATGGGATTAAAGCCTATAAATAATGTTGTAGATGCTACAAACTACATATTATTTGAATGTAACCAACCTTTACATGCCTATGATTTAACAAAGATTGCTGATAGAAAAATCATTGTTAGAAAAGCTGCTGAGGGAGAGAAAATAGTAACATTAGATGGAGCTGAAAGAGAGTTAAATAGAGAAGAGCTTGTTATAGCAGATGCTGAAAAGCCTTTAGGAATAGCTGGAATAATGGGTGGAGAATCTAGTAAAGTAACAGAGGAAACAACAGAGATTTTCCTAGAGTGTGCATATTTCACTCCAGATAATATCAGAAGAACATCAAAGGAGCTTGGATTATCAAGTGACTCTTCATATAGATTTGAAAGAGGATTGGATATAGAAAATACTGTTGAAGTTTTAGAAAGAGCGGCAGATTTAATATCTCAATTAACAGGTGGAGAGATTTTAGAAGGATATATCGATAAATATATCGAGAAGTATGAGAAAATAGAGATCCCTTTAAACATTGAAAAATTAAGAAAGTTTATGGGAAAAAATATTGAGATTGATGTAGTTGGAAAAATTCTTACAAACTTAGGAATTAAAATAAAAACATTAAACTCTACTACAATAATAGCAACGCCACCATCTTATAGAGGAGATTTGACTAGAACAGCAGATCTTTATGAAGAGATTATAAGAATGTATGGTTTTGATAATATAGAAAACAAGATGCCAGAGGAGAATATAAGACCTGGTGTAAAAGATTCAATGACAGTTGTTGTTGATGAGGCTAAGGAGATATTGGCAAAATTAGGATTACAAGAGGTAATAAACTATAGCTTTATATCAAGAGATGCTATAAAAATGCTGGGAATAACAGAGCCAACTTTAGAGATAACAAATCCTATAAGTGATGATATGGCTGTTATGAGACCAACTTTAGTATATAGTTTATTAACAAATGTAAGAGATAATTTAAATAGAAATCAAAATGGTTTAAAATTCTTTGAAGTATCAAGAGTATTTACTTCTAAAGAGGATGGATTAGCAAATGAGACATTGAGAGCTTCAATTGCTCTAGCTGGAAAATCTTTCAAAACTTTATGGGATCCAAAACCAGAGGCAATGGATTTTTACACACTAAAAGGTTTTGTAGAAAAATTTCTAGAGTATATGGGAGTGACAAGATATCAACTAGATAGATCAGAGGATAACAACTTCCATCCAGGAAGAAGTGCTGATATAAGAATAGGAAAAGTTAAAATAGGAACTTTTGGAGAGATTCACCCAGAGTTAGCTGAAAATATGGACATTAAAAGAGAGAGAGCTTATGTAGCTGAACTTGATTTAACTACTCTACTTAATTACAGAGCTAAAAAAGTTAAATATGAGAGAATTGTAAAATATCCTGAAGTTACTAGAGACTTAGCAGTTGTTTTAGATAGAGATGTACTGGTTGGAAAGATGTTAGAAGACATTAAAAAGTCATCAAATCTAATTGAGAGTGTTGCTATATTTGACGTTTACCAAGGAGAGAAGATAGAGGCTGACAAAAAATCAGTTGCTATAAGCATCGTTATGAGAAAAAAAGATGGAACTCTTGAGGAAAACGATATCAATATAACTGTTGATAAAATCTTAAAATTAATAGCTAAAAACTATAATGGAGAGATTAGACAGTAAAATTTTTAATTAAAAGTTCAGGAGGAAAAATGGATTCACTAAGAGAATTATTTAAGGTCGGAAATGGACCATCAAGCTCTCACACAATGGGGCCAGAGAGAGCGGCAAAAAGATTTAAGGCAGAAAACCCGGAAGCAGCAAGTTTTAGAGTTGAGTTATACGGATCACTTGCACTTACAGGAAAAGGACATTTAACTGACTATATAATAATAGAAACGTTAAAACCTAAATCTACAGAAATAGTATGGATGCCAGAGTATGTTCATCCGTATCACACTAACGGAATGAAGTTTATCGCTTTAGATAAGGATGGAAATGAGTTAAATTCTTGGTTGGTATTCTCTGTTGGTGGAGGAACAATCATGGAAGAAGGACAACAAAGACAGGGTGGATCAAGAGTTTATTCTTTTGGAACAATGGCAGAGATAATGTCATGGTGTGAAAAAAATAAAAAAGAGTTATGGGAATTTGTTACTGAAAATGAAGGGGAATCAATTTGGTATTTCTTAGACCAAATAAGAACTGCTTTAGAAGCATCAGTTCAATCAGGACTTTCTAAAAATGGTATTTTACCAGGAACTATCAGATTACAAAGAAGAGCTCAATCGTTCTACAGAAAAGCAAGAAATGATAAATCTAGAGGTGGATTTGTTGGAAGAATATTCGCTTATACACTAGCTGTATCAGAGGAGAACGGAGGAGGAGGTAGAGTTGTTACTGCCCCTACTTGTGGAGCTGCTGGAGTAATTCCTGGATTAATGTATGCATTAAAAGAGGAGTATAACTTATCAAATGATGAGGTATTAAAAGGTCTTGCAATAGCGGGATTAATAGGTAATATAATAAAAGAAAATGCTACTATCTCAGGAGCAGAAGGTGGATGTCAAGCAGAGGTTGGATCAGCTTGTGCAATGGCAGCAGCAATGGCATGTTTCATATTAGGTGGATCATTAGAGCAGATCGAATATGCAGCAGAGATGGCATTAGAGCACCACTTAGGATTAACATGCGACCCAGTTGGAGGATATGTTCAAATACCTTGTATTGAGAGAAACGCAGCAGCGGCTGTTAGAGCATTAGATGCAGCTCAATACGCTCTATACACAGATGGAAAGCACAGCATTTCATTTGACCAAGTTGTAAAGACAATGGGAGAGACAGGAAGAGACTTAAAAGAGGAGTATAAAGAAACTTCTCTAGGAGGACTTGCAAAATACCAGTTTGATGGAAATTGCTAATAAAACCTTTTGAAAGAGAGAATCTTAGATTCTCTCTTTCTTTATAGTTTAGATATTTAGGAGGAAAAATGAAATTAATAGTAGGATTGGGAAATCCAGGAAAAGAGTATGAAAGAACGAGACACAATGTTGGATTTGATATAATTGATGAGTTTGCAGAGAAAAAGGGATTTAACTCTTTTAAGGATAAGTTTCAAGGGTTAATAACTGAAAAAACGATAGATGGGGAAAAGGTTATCCTATTAAAACCGCAAACTTATATGAATTTAAGTGGAAACTCAATAGTTCAAGTGGTTAAATTTTACAAGATAGATCCAGCTACTGACCTAATAGTGGTTTATGATGATATGGATTTACCTCTGGGGAAGTTAAGAGTAAAAGTTAATGGAAGCGCAGGAGGACACAATGGAATAAAATCTATAATCTCCCATTTAGGTCAAGACTTTATAAGAGTAAAATGTGGGATTGGAAAAGCTAAAAGTAAGGATGAAAATATAAATTTTGTACTGGGTAGGTTTACAAAAGAGGAGTCAGAGATTGTAGATCCAATGTTTTCGACCGTTAATTCATTGTTGGAAGATGTATTGAAAAACATACAAATAGATAAAATTATGCAGAAATATAACAAAAAGTAACACAAAAAAGCAAAAAAATAGTTCAAAAAAGTTGTTAAATATAAATAAATATGTTATTCTAACAATGGAATATAGTTTGTTAACTACAAAGGAGGGAATATTTTTATGAAATTCTTCGGATTCAAAGGGGGAGTACATCCACCTGAAAATAAGATCCAAACAGAAAATCAAGCTGTGGAGATTTTAGCTGCACCAAAGATGATTTTCATCCCACTTCTTCAGCATATAGGGGTTCCTTTAACGCCATGTGTAGAGGTTGGAGAAAGAGTTTTAAAGGGGCAGATAATAGCTGATTCAGAAGCTTTCTTATCAGTACCTGTACATGCAACAGTAAGTGGTATAGTAAAAAAAATTGAAAACTTACCATTTCCATTGATGGGAAATGTGCAAACAATTGTAATTGAGAATGATGAGAAAGAGGAATGGATCACTTTAGAGAAGTTACCAGAATGGAAAAACTCAACTAAAGAGGAGCTATTAGGGATAATTAGAGCAAAGGGAATAGTGGGACTTGGAGGAGCAGCATTTCCAACTCATATAAAATTAAATCCACCATCTGATGTAAAAATAGATACGTTACTATTAAATGGTGCTGAGTGTGAACCATATTTAAACTCTGATAACAGAGTTATGATAGAGGAATCAGCAAAAGTTGTTGAGGGTATAAAAATAATGAAGCATATCTTAAAAGTGGATAGTGCTGTTATTGGAATTGAAGATAATAAATTAGAAGCCATAGAGATTATGAAAAAAGCATGCCAAGGAACAGATATAGAGGTTATGCCATTAAAAACTATGTATCCACAGGGTGGAGAGAAGTCTTTAATAAAAGCAATTTTAAATAGAGAGGTTCCATCTGGGAAGTTACCATCAGCAGTGGGAGTAGTTGTAAATAATACAACAACAGCAGCCGCTATATATGATGCAGTTGTAAATGGGTTACCATTGATAGATAAGGTTGTAACAGTTACTGGAAAGGGTATAAAGGAACCTAAAAATTTAAAAGCGGTTATAGGAACTCCTATTTCAGCACTTTTAGAGAGTTGTGGTTATAATGAGGAGAATGTGGAGAAAATAGTTATGGGTGGACCTATGATGGGTATGGCCCAGTTAACTTTAGAAGTTCCAGTGATCAAGGGAACATCTGGATTATTGGCTTTAACAAGAGAGGAAACAAATTATTGTAAACCTAAGGCTTGCATAGGGTGTGGAAAGTGTGTTGACGCATGTCCAATGTCTTTAGAACCTATAATGTATGCTAGATTAGCTGAATTTTCACAGTGGGAAGAGATGGCAAAATACAACTTAATGGACTGTATTGAGTGCGGTTCTTGTGCTTATATTTGTCCAGCTAATAGACCGCTAACAGAAGCAATAAAAATTGGAAAAGCTAAACTTAGAACAATGAAAAAGTAGGAGGAAGAAAGTGGCAAAAATTTTAAAAATGGGGCCATCGCCTCATATAAGAACTAAGGAAACTGTTGATGATGTAATGTATGATGTAATAATAGCATTATTACCAGCACTTTTAGCAGCATGCTATTTTTTTGGAATTAGAGCAATAGTGGTTACAGCTGTATCAATCTTATCTTGTATGGTAACAGAGTTTGTATGCCAAAAATTAATGAAACAGGATGTTCAAATCTTTGATGGAAGTGCTATTATAACTGGAATTTTATATGCTTTTGTAATACCGCCATATATGTCTTTAGTATATGTTGTAATTGGAGCAGTTGTTTCAATTGCTTTAGGAAAAATGGTATTTGGTGGACTGGGGCATAACATATTTAATCCGGCTTTAGTGGGAAGAGCTTTTGTACAAGCTTCTTGGCCAGTTGCAATAACAACATTTATGTATGATGATGTAGGTGGAGCTACTCTTTTAGATGCTATGAAGAGAGGGATGTCAACTGATATAGCTCTAATTGAAAATGGAAACATATATTTAAACACATTTATCGGTAGAATGGGTGGATGTTTAGGAGAGACATCAGCTTTAGCACTACTTATAGGTGGACTTTATTTAATATATAAAAAGCAGATTGACTGGAAAGTACCAGTGATAATGATAGGAACTGTATTTGTAGGTTCTCTTATAGCTGGGGCTAATCCAGTTTTACATATTTTTTCTGGTGGTCTATTTTTAGGAGCATTTTTCATGGCAACAGATATGGTAACATCTCCACATACACCAAAGGGAAGAGCGATATTCGCATTTGGAATAGGAGTTTTAGTATCTTTAATAAGATTTAAAGGTGGTTACCCAGAGGGTGTGGCATATTCAATACTAATAATGAATGGATTTGTGCCTTTAATCAATAGATATACAAGCCCTAAAAAGTTTGGGGAGGTGAAGTAATGGAGAAAAATAGATTTATACACTATGGTTTAGTTCTAACTCTAATTGCTTCAATTTCAGCAGGAATTTTATCTGTAGTTAATGGAGCTACTCAGAAAGTTATAAAGGAAAATGAAAAAGCGGCAGTAAATGCAGCTAGAATAATGGTTTTACCAAAGGCTGTATCATTTGATGAGAACGCCACTGTAAAGGTGGATGAGTTAGAGTTTATTCCAGGAAATGGTTCAAATGGAAAACCAGTAGGTTATGTTGTAACGGTTTCTCAACCTGGATATGCTGCAAATATAGATTTTGTATTGGGTATTGATAGAAGAGGAAGAGTTACAGGATTAAATATAATAGGAAGCCAAGAAACACCGGGATTAGGATCAAAAATATTGGATCCAGAGTGGCAAAAGAAGGCTATTGGAAAGGATGCTTCTTATGAGTTTAATAAATCAGCAGATGGATTCGCAGGGGCTACAATATCACCAAATGCTGTTTATACAGGGATAAAAAGAGCTCTTAACAGCTTTAATAGTGGGGTGAATAAAAAATAATGGCAAAGTCAAATAGAGAGATATTATTAAATGGAATAATAAAAGAAAACCCAGTATTTGTGCTTTTACTTGGACTATGTCCAACACTTGGAGTTACATCATCTTCAATAAATGGTATGGCTATGGGACTTGCAACAATGTCGGTAATAGTTTGTTCTAATATGTTGATATCTATGATAAAAAGCTTTATTCCAGATAAAGTTAGAATACCGGCATTTATTATGGTTATAGCATCTCTAGTAACAATAGTAGAGATGGTTATGAAGGCATATGTTCCAGAATTATATAAAGTTTTAGGATTATTTATACCTCTGATTGTTGTTAACTGTATAGTACTTGGTAGAGCGGAAAGTTTTGCTTCAAAAAATACAGTGTTTAAATCAATATTAGATGGAATTGGAGCGGGTCTAGGATTTACATTGGCACTAACTCTTTTAGGAACTATAAGAGAAATTTTAGGAAATGGAACTGCGTTTGGTATCTCTGTTACACCAGCTTCATTTACACCAGCTTTAATATTTATATTAGCACCTGGAGCATTTATAACAATTGGATTTATAATCGCTACTCAGAACTATATTAAAGCGAAAAAGAGTGGGGTGAAATAAAGATGGATTTTGCAAAAATTTTCAGTTTAATAGTAACAGCAATTTTTATTCAAAATATAATATTTGCTAAGTTTTTAGGAATTTGTCCATTTATGGGAGTTTCTAAAAAAGTTGAGTCATCAATAGGAATGGGAATGGCTGTAACTTTTGTTATGTCATTGGCTTCAGGAGTTACATGGACAATTTATAACTATTTATTGGTACCATTACACTTAGAATATCTACAAACAATAGCCTTTATATTAATAATAGCTTCATTGGTACAATTTGTTGAAATGGCAATTCAAAAGACTTCGCCAAACTTATATAAAGCTCTTGGTGTTTTCTTACCGCTTATAACAACAAACTGTGCTGTACTAGGAATTGCTATTTTAAATATTCAACAGGAGTATAATTTTATAGAATCAGTAATAAATGGAGCTGCAGTAGCAATTGGATTTACACTGGCTCTAGTACTGTTGGCAGGAATAAGAGAAAGAATAGAATATGCGGCTATTCCAGGACCATTTAAAGGAGTTCCAATCGCGTTTATTTCAGCAGGACTTTTAGCAATGGCTTTCATGGGATTCAGCGGAATGCAAATATAGATTGGAGGTAGGTTAATGGAATCAATATTATTTCCTGTTTTATCATTGGGAGGAACAGGGTTAGCAATGGGACTATTTTTAGCCTATGCTTCTAAGAAGTTTGAGGTTAAAGTTGATGAGAAAGTAGAAGCTATTCAAGGGATACTTCCAGGAATAAATTGTGGAGCTTGTGGTTATCCAGGGTGCTCTGGATATGCAGAAGCAATAGCTTTAAATGGAGCGGAGATGACATCATGTTCACCTGGAGGACCAGCAGTAGCAGCAGAAATAGCAAAAGTTATGGGAGCTACAGTTGATGTATCAGGACCTAAAATGGTAGCAAAGTTACTATGTCAAGGTGACTGTACAAAGACAAGTAAAACATATGAGTTTGAGGGAGAGTTAACAACTTGTGCTGCAATAAATCTATATGCAGGTGGAGATAAATCTTGTAAATATGGTTGTTTAGGATATGGGGATTGTGCTAAGGTTTGCCCAGTGAATGCAATTACAGTTACAGAAAAAGGTATTGTAAGTATAGATGAAGAGAAGTGTATATCTTGTAAAAAATGTGTAGCTACATGTCCAAAAAGATTGATTGAGATGTTGCCGACAAATAAAAGAGTAACAGTTAGCTGCATGTCAAGAGATAAGGGTGTTGTAGCAAGAAAAGCTTGTACAGCGGCATGTATAGCGTGTGGGCTTTGTCAAAAAGCTTGTCCAGTAGGTGCGATTGAAATCAAAAATAATGTGGCAAGAATAGATCCAGAAAAGTGTGTAGAGTGTGGATTATGTGCTGTAAAATGTCCAACTAAGGCTATTAATAGTGAAGTTAAAGAGATAAAAAAAGCTGAAATAATAGAGGAGAAATGTATAGGATGTACAGCATGTGCTAGAGTTTGTCCAGTTAAATGTATAGAGGGAGAGGTTAAACAAAAGCATAAAATTGATCAATCAAAATGTATTGGTTGTCAGTTATGTTATGATAAGTGTAAATTCTCAGCTATAAAAATAAATATTCAAAATCTATAAAAAAAGATGAGGGAAACCTCATCTTTTTTACTATTTTACAGCGATAACTTCGATTTCAACTTTAACGTCTCTAGGTAATCTAGCAACTTCAACACAAGCTCTAGCAGGCTTTACCTCTCCTAAATACTCAGCATATACTTCGTTGATAGCAGCAAAATCGTTCATATCTTTAATGAAAACACCAGCTTTAACAACATCATTTAAAGAATATCCAGCTTCCTCTAAGATAGCTTTAACATTCTCTAAAGATTGTCTAGTTTGCTCTTTAACATCCTCAGATACAACAGTCATAGTTTCAGGAACGAATGGAATCTGTCCAGAAACATAAAGAGTTCCGTTCACTTCAATCGCTTGAGAATATGGTCCAATAGCTGCAGGAGCTTTGGCAGTGTTAATAACTTTCTTCATTATAAATACCTCCCAATTAAATTTAGTTTTAGATAGTTAAATTCTAACATAAAACTATTACATACACAACCTACAAAATATTAATTTAAGGGAGGGTTAAAACTATTAAATGTGAAAAAAGTAACTATTTTTCATAAAAAAATGTTTTTGCAGCATTAATGAAAGTCTCTACAATGTAAAGTATATGTTAAATGTGTTAAACATATATTGAATTGTTTTAAAAATAAACATAAAAATAAAAAAAACACTTTACTTTTTGTAAAAAGTAGAGTATAATGACTCCTGTGAGAAAAAAAGTCAAAATTGATGTATTGTTATTTTTTTAACAAGCATATCAAAGGAAAGAGGGAAAATGGAATTATTAAAAGGTACAGTATTATTATTATTGGTTTTAGCATTCTTTACTGGATTTAGTTTAAAAGCACCAAAAGGAATGAAAGCTATGGGTGCTCTAGCAGGAGCAGCAACAGCAAGTTTCCTAGTAGAAGCTTTCCAATTATATGTTGGTGGAGATCTTTTAGGAATTAAGTTTTTAGGAGAGGTTGGAGCGTCAGCAGGATCAATGGGAGGAGTTGCAGCAGCAATTTTAGTACCATTAGCATTAGGTGTAAGCCCTGTTTATGCAGTTATGTTAGGTGTAGTTTGTGGAGGAATGGGAATCATCCCTGGATTTATCGCCGGATACGTAATGTCATTCATTATTCCTAAATTAGAAGAGAAAATCCCTGATGGATTAGATTTAATTGTAATTATTTGTTTAGCAGCACCTTTAGGAAGAGGAATAGCACAGTTTGTTTCTCCTGGAGTTACATTTGCTTTACAAACAATTGGAGATATAATTATAGCGGCTCAATCAGCTAGTCCATATGTAATGGCATTTATCTTAGGAGGAGTTATAACAGTAGTTGCAACAGCTCCAATAAGTTCAATGGCATTGACAGCAATGTTAGGATTAACTGGTTTACCAATGGCAATTGGAGCATTATCAGTAATGGCTTCATCATTCATGAACTTCGTATTCTTTGATAGAATGAAGTTTGGAGATAGATCAACAACAATCGCTGTTGCTATTGAGCCATTAACTCAAGCAGATATAATCTCTGCAAACCCAATCCCAGTATTCGCTACTAACTTTATTGGTGGAGGAATCGCTGGTATGATCGTTAACTACTTTGGATTAATTAACAATGCTACAGGAACAGCAACACCAATCGCTGGTTTCGCAGTAATGTTTGGATTTAACCCTGCTAAAGAGGTATTGATAACAGCTGGATTATGTGCAGTTGCAGGTATCTTAACAGGATATGTAGGATCAATTGTATTTAAAAACTATAAGATTAAAACTGTTTCTGAAATAAGAGGATAATAGTTTATTTAGAGAGGTTCCAGTTCTGCTGGAACTTTTTTTATTAAAAATTTGATAAAAAATAAAAAATGATGTATACTCGTAAAAATGTATAAAAAATAAAAGGGGGCAAAAAAATGAGTACAGAAAGGAAAGGAAACTTTAAGGGATTGATTCCATTTTTAGTTTTCATTGGATTTTATTTAGGTAGTGGAGTAGTTTTAGATTCCATGGGCGTAGAGTTAGCATTTTATCAATTACCTGCTCCAGTGGCAATTTTTCCAGGGATAGTTGTAGCATTTTTACTATTTAAAGGCAGTATAAAAGAGAAGTTTGAAACTTTCTTAGAAGGGTGTGGTCATCAGGATATTATAACAATGTGTATAATCTATTTGCTGGCAGGTGGATTTGCAATTGTATCTAAAGCTATGGGAGGAGTTGATTCCACTGTTAACCTGGGATTGACATATGTGCCCTCTCACTATATAGCACCTGGATTGTTTGTGATAGCTGGATTTATTTCAACAGCCACAGGAACATCTGTGGGGTCTATTGTATCTTTAGCCCCAATAGCTGTTGGATTAGCTGAAAAAAGTGGTGTTTCAATGCCTTTAGTTTTAGCGGCTCTAATGGGTGGAGCAATGTTTGGAGATAACCTTTCAATAATATCTGATACGACAATAGCGGCTACAAGAACTCAGGGCGTTGAGATGAAAGATAAGTTTAGAGTAAATATAAAAATTGCAGCACCAGCAGCGATTTTAACATTGATCCTACTGATAGTTTTTGGTAAGCCAGATATCGCTCCTGAAACTGGAGTATACGCTTTTAATGTTATAAAAGTATTACCTTATATATTTGTATTGACTCTGTCCTTAATTGGAGTGAATGTTTTTGTTGTATTAACAGCTGGAATTGCACTGTCAGGAGCTATTGGATTATTTTATGGAGATTTTACTTGGTTAGGATATGCCAAAGAGATCTACAATGGATTTACAGGGATGACTGAGATATTTTTACTATCTCTTTTAACAGGTGGTCTAGCTGCACTGGTTACTAAAGCTGGTGGAGTTGACTGGATAATGAATGCAATTGAAAAAAGAATAAAGGGAGTTAAGAGTGCTCAAATGGGAATGGCCCTTTTGGTGACTCTAACGGATATGGCTGTTGCTAATAACACTGTATCAATAATAATAAATGGACCAATAGCTAAAAAAATATCTGATAGATATGGAGTGGATCCTAAAAAGAGTGCATCTGTATTGGATATATTTTCATGTATAGCTCAGGGTGCTATTCCATATGGAGCTCAAATGCTTATAATGTTGAGTTTTGCAGGAGGTAAAGTTTCACCATTTGATATAATACCTCTATTGTGGTATCAAATGATATTAGCTATATTTACAATAGGATATATTATATATAATCCAAAAGAATCATAAGAGGGAAGATGTTAAATGTCAGTTTCTAAAAATTATCTTTATAATGTTCTACTTATAATAAGTAACACAATTTTTCCTATAATAACATTCCCCTATATTTCCAGAATATTGATGCCAGAGTATCTGGGTAAAGTGTATTTTGTACAGGGTGTTATAGCTTATTTTTTAATACTTTCGGTACTGGGAGCTCCAAACTATGGTATAAAAGAGTTATCTAAAGCCAAAGGTGTCGGTGATTGGTTAGAGTTTAAAAAAATATTTACTGAACTATTCATAATGACAATCTTAAGTAGCGTGGGTTCTTTAATACTTCTATTGGTAACAGTTCAAATGTATGGAAAGTTTTATCAGGAAAAATTATTGTTTTATATTTTTGCAATTCAAGTTTTATTTGAATGCTTCCATATAAATCATTTTTTTATTGTTATGGAAAATCATAAAAGAAGACTTATAAGATCCTTTACAATAAGGATTTTATCTTTAGGATTTCTATTTTATTTTATAAAGACTCCAAGTGATTACTATCTATATGCACTACTTCTAGTTATTCCAGAGGTATTGGCAAGAGTTATAGATGTGTTCAGTGTGAGAAAATACTTCTATTTTAAAGATTTAAATTTTAAAAGACATACAAATAGTATGTTGATAATATTTTTGTATATATTTACAATAGGAATATATGGAAGTATCGATACAACAATGTTAGGGATTATGATAAATGACACTGAAGTTGGTCTGTATACAGCAGCAGTTAAGATGTATAAAATGGTTATTCCTGTGATATTGACACTGGGAACAGTTTTATCCCCTAGAATAATTGGAGCAATAAAAAGAAAAGAGAAAGAGAATATCTATAAAAATATGGATGTCTTTATAGATTACTGTTTTATTGTTGGAGTTCCAGCTATGTTATTGATGATGTTATTAGCTAGAGAGTTTACGCTATTATTTTCGGGACCTGATTTTAGAGGTGCGATAGAAACTATGATAATAATGTCTCCATGCATAGGTTTTTTAGCATTGGGAACTTTTATTGGTGGACAGGTGATGTTACCGAATGATTTGGAAAAAGATATATTGATAATCTCCATATTTGGAGTGTTTTTAAACATAGGATTAAACTACTTTTTAATTCCAGCCTATCTAAGAAATGGAGCAGCTTTAGCCACTTTAATCACTGAAATAATAGTAGCTCTAATAAAAATTCATAAGATGAAGAGACTGTATAGTGACTATAAGATATTGACAAAAGATAGAGTGTTAACAGTTTTTATAGGATTTATAATAGCTTATGGACTATATTTAGAGATTGGTTATATTAGAGAGCTAGGAAATTTAATAACTTTGATAACTGTACCTATAGTATATGGAGTTTTATATTTTTTATTGTTAATTATATTAAAAAACAAAAGGGTTTTAAGTTGGATTGGATTTATAAAAAAAAGATTGCATGTGTAGTGCAATCTTTTTTACTTATACATCTTATCTAAGTTTTCCTTTAGTTTTGAGATACTATTATTATTTAAATGAACAATTGGAATATTTTGAGTTTTACAAACCTTATTACAGTTGTTCAAAAGATTATGACTTACTAAGTTAGTAAAAATTATGCACATTTCACAATTTTTAATTTTTTTACAAAAATTTGGACATTGAGTGTTATAAACTTTTCCCTTTAAATTATAGGTTTTTAATAACTCTAAATACTCTCTTTCTCCTCTTTTTAAACCCCCAACAATAGCAATCATTTTTCTCTCCTCCTTTATGAAACTTTTATATTTTCTTTATTTTTAAACTGGATGTATCGATCACACTGTTTTTTTCTGTCATATCCTAACATGATTCCCAAAATAAAATCCTCTTCTGCAGTATACTC
>NZ_DBGBQB010000258.1:0-5557 GCF_048470075.1 Cetobacterium sp.
CAATGAGAGTTGCCATACCATTGGCATTATTAGAGGTAGATATAAATTTACAAATCTCCTTTATTTCAGGTTTTGCATTTTCTACACAGGCAGGCAGACCTGCTACTTTAAGCATTGGAAGATCATTATAAGAATCTCCAACAACTATTATCTCCTCCTGTTTTATTCCCAATTTATTTGCTAATTTTAAAAGTGAACTTCCTTTATCAACACCTAATTTTGTAACCTCTAAGAAGAAAGGTTTTGAAATTGCAATGGAAAATTGCTCTCCCAATTCCGCTTTTAAAATTTTTTCAACTCCTTTTAAATATGTGGGTTCAGCTAGCATTATGCATTTAACACAATCCTTATCCACTGTAGCTTTGAAATTTTTTACTTTTTCAAAAGGCATCTTTGTCAGCTCAACTTCCACTTCAATATAGGAGCTATAATCTTCAGAAACAATAGTATCATCCAAATATGTTATTATCTCCACACCATTTTTTTTACTAAAATCATAGAGGGTATGAATCTCATCTCTAGTAAGAGTTTCCTCTAAAATATTTTTATTGGTTTTGCAGTTTGTTATGATAGAACCATTATAGGATAGGATGTAACTTCCGTATTTGCCTAAATCTAACTCATTGGCTAAATCTCTCATAGCATATGTAGGTCTTCCAGAAGCAAGAACAAATATAACACCTTCATTTTGAGCTTTCATTATAGCTTCTTTATCCTTTAAAGATATTTTCCCTTGAGAGTTTAAAAGTGTGTCATCAAGGTCAGTTACAATCATTTTATATTTCATTTGTTCCCTCCAAAAGTTTTGCAAAAAGTTTGACTCCTTCAAGAAGAACCTTTTCATCAAAATTAAATGAAGAACTATGAAGAGGAGAGATAAAGTTTTTCTCTTTATTTCTAGTACCTAATAGAAAAAATACTCCAGGAACTTTTTCCTGATAAAAAGCAAAATCTTCAGCTAAAGCTAGGGCCTCTCCCTGAATAAATTTAAATTCAGAGGAGATTTTTAAAAATTTATTATAAAGAGCCTCATCATTTATCACAGGGGGATAAAGAATTCTAAATTCATCTTCAACCTTAACATTAAAAGCTATCTCAACTCCACTATGTATCTCTTTAACTCTTTTTATGATAAACTCTGTATCTTCTTGAGAATATGTTCTAATTGTACCATAAAAATCTATTGAATTAGATATTATATTTCTGGCTGTACCTCCACTTATTTTACCAACAGTTATAACCCCTGCATTAAAAGGGGAGATATTTCTAGAGATAATACTCTGATATGAATCTATAATTTTAGTAAAAGGTATAAGAGGGTCATTTGTCTTTTGAGGCATTCCACCATGTCCACCTCTTCCGATAACTTTACAATCAAACTCAGTGGCTTGAGCAAAGAAAGGTCCTGGTTTAGTTGAAACTATACCCTCCTCCAAATCTGGAAAAAGATGGAAAGAGTATATCTCTTTTACATTAAAATCTTTTAAAATATTGGTCTCACAAATAAACTTAGCTCCACCAGGTCCCTCTTCGGCAGGTTGAAAAATAAGAAGAACACTGTGGTCAGTTTTTTTATTTATAGTTAAATATTTAGCAAATGCTAAAAGAGTTGCAGAGTGTCCATCATGTCCGCAGGCATGCATAAAACCAGAGTGCTTTGAAGCGAATTCACAACTGTTTTCCTCCTGTATTGCCAAGGCATCAATATCAGCTCTAAAAGCTATACACTCCTCCTTTTTTCCAGGGATATAGACAAATACTCCAGTTTCACAGATTATATTTGGAGAGTATCCCATATTTTTTAAAGTATCGATTATATACTGTTGAGTTTTGAACTCTTTAAAACCCACTTCAGGTATTTGATGTAAATCTCTTCTGTATTTAATAATATCATTTAATAGAAAATCCATAGCTACCTCCTAAAGAATAATTAACTAATCATATTATTTTTTTTTAATAAAAACAAACATAAAAAGTAAAAGTTCAAAATGTATGAACATATATTTTTTTAAAAATATAGTAAAATAGATATCCTATAAAATATATTATGAACAAAAAAAATAAAAAATTGATAAATTAAAAATCAGATTTAAAAGAAGTAAAATATAGAAAAAAATCTATGAGGTGAGTGGAATTATGAGATTAGTATTAAAATATGGTGGAAGTTCAGTGGCAACTTTGGAAAAAATTTCAAAAATAGCCAATTATATAAAGGGATTAAAAGAGAGAGTGGAAGAGATTGTAGTGGTAGTTTCAGCTATGGGAAAAACAACAGATGAGTTGTTGAAAAAAGCTTTTCATTTCACTGACACTCCAAATAAAAGAGAGATAGATATGCTAATAAGCACTGGTGAACAGCAGAGTATAGCGCTACTATCACTAGCCTTAAACTCTATTGGCTGTGAAGCTATATCATATACAGGGTACCAGATAGGGTTAAGAACAGAGGGAGAACATGGAGATAGTGAGATTGTAAGTATAGATAAAGAGCTGTTAGAGAAAGCGTTAAAGAGCAATAAGGTAGTGATAGTTGCTGGATTTCAAGGGGTAAATAGCCTAGGTGATATAACAACATTGGGAAGAGGGGGATCGGATACTACTGCAGTGGCGTTAGCTGGAGTTTTAAATTGTGAGTGTAAAATATATACTGATGTGGATGGAGTTTACACAGACGATCCTAGAAAAAATAGTCAGGCTACAAAAATAGAGAGAATATCCTATGATGAAATGGAAAAAATGTCTAGAAATGGTGCTAAAGTCATGGAAACAAAAGCTGTAGTAATAGGGAAAAAATATGGAGTACCAATATTTGTTGGGGAAAGTTTAGGAAGTGAAAATGGGACTTATATAACTAATTAGAAAATAAAAATAAAAAATGAATTGAATTTTCTGGAGCTAGAGGATAAGATAAGATAGGGGGCAGCAAAATTATGCTGTTTCGAGTATTACAACTTATAAAAATGGAGGGTAGCGTATGTTTAAAGGGTCAGGAGTAGCATTGATTACACCATTTAATGAAGACATGAGTGTAAACTATTCAAAAGTATCAGAGTTAGTAGAATATCACTGTGAAAATAGTACAGATGCTCTTGTAGTTTTAGGGACAACAGGAGAGGCTAGTACACTTACAGATGATGAAAAAGTAAAAATTGTTGAAACTGTTTTAGAGGCTAATAAGAAAAGACTACCTATAATAGTTGGAGCTGGAAGTAACAACACTATCCAGGCTATTGAAATGGCAAAAAAATATGAAAAGATGGGAGTAGACGGATTGTTATTGGTAACACCATACTATAACAAGGGAAATGAAGATGGGATCTATAAACATTTCATATCAATAGCGGAGTTTGTAAACCTTCCTATAATGTTGTATAACGTTCCTGGAAGAACTGGAGTAAATTTATCTATAAACCTATTGAAAAGATTGGCAAAACAGAAGAATATTGTAGCGATAAAAGAGGCTAGTGGAGATATATCCTATGCATGTGAAGTGGCTAGATTGATACCGGAATTGGCCCTTTACTCTGGAAATGATGATATAACAGTTCCTTTGATGTCCATAGGAGCAGTTGGAACAGTCTCTGTTTTAGCTAATGTTGAACCTAAAGTTGTTCATAATATGGTTCATAGTTTTTTAAATGGAGATGTGAAAGAAGCACAAAGAATACAGTTGAAGTATAATGGATTAGTTAAATCATTATTTGTGGAGGTCAATCCAATTCCTGTAAAAGAGGCTATGAATATATTGGGAAAAAATGTTGGAAAATGTCGTTTACCTCTAGGTGATTTAGATGAAAAAAATAGAGAGATAGTAAAAAAAGAGCTTCAAGAAGTGGGTGAAGCAGTTTGAGAATAGCTATGCATGGAACTGGAACTATGGGAACTACCATCAAAGAACTTGGTGGAGATAAAATAGTTGCCTTTGTTGATGATTTGGATCAAATAAAAAAAGATGAGCAGATAGATGTTGTTATAGATTTTTCACATTTTAGTAAAATCAGTAAACTATTGGATATTTGTGTGGAAAGAGGTTATCCTTTAGTGATTGCAACAACTGGATATGATGGAGAGATTTTAGAAAAGATAGTGGAGGCTTCTAAAAAGATACCAATACTGCTATCTTCTAATACTTCACTTGGAATTAATGCAATAAATGATATTTTAGAGAAGTTGACTCCAAAATTGGAGGGGAATTTTGATATTGAGATAATTGAGAAACATCACAATAAAAAAATTGATGCACCTAGCGGTACAGCTATCACTCTTTTAGAAACTATTCAAAAAGCTTTATCTGAAAGATATAGCATTGTTCATGGACGTGAAGGTATGAGAAGAAGAGATAAAAAAGAGATTGGAGTACATGCTGTAAGAGGTGGAACTATTGTAGGAGAACATACAGTTATTTTTGCTGGAGAGGATGAGATAATTGAGATAACTCATAAGGCTCTATCAAAAAAAATATTCGCTGTGGGAGCGTTAAAATGTGCTGACTATATGGTTGGAAAAAAAGCAAAATTATACACAATGAAAGATATGTTTAAATAGGAGGAGCTATGAGATTAGAAACAGCAGAGGAGCTAATAAGCTTTATAAAAAATTCGCAAAAAAAGACACTTTCAAAAGTTTATATAAATGGAACAATAGAGTTTAAAAATGAGAGTATTTTTGTTTTTAAAGGTGAGGATAGTAGTATTTTAATTGGTGATTGGAAAGAGATTGAGGGGATACTAGAGGAGAATAAAGCAACTATAAAGAGTTACTTTGTAGAAAATGTAGCTAGAAACTCTGGAGTACCTCTACTTGATACTAAAAATATAAATGCTAGAATAGAACCAGGAGCTATAATAAGAGATAAAGTAAAAATAGGAGATAATGCAGTAATAATGATGGGAGCTGTTATAAATATCGGTGCTGAGATAGGTGAAGGTACTATGATAGATATGAATGCTGTACTAGGTGGAAGAGCGATAGTAGGGAAAAGATGCCATATAGGAGCTGGGACAGTATTGGCAGGAGTAATAGAGCCTCCTTCAGCACAGCCTGTTGTGGTTGAAGATGATGTTATGATAGGTGCAAATGCTGTAGTTATTGAGGGTGTAAGAATAGGAAAAGGAGCAGTTGTAGCAGCTGGAGCTATTGTTTTACAAGATGTTCCTGAAGGAGCGGTTGTAGCTGGGAATCCAGCTAAAATTGTAAAGACGAAGGATGAGAAAACATCTGAAAAAACAAAGCTTGTAGATGATTTAAGAAAATAGTTTTAGAGTCATATAAAAGATAGAAAGTTACAAGCCTTTCTATCTTTTTTTATTGTTAAAACAAAAAAATAAAAAAAATAAAAAAAGTTATTGACTTAGTTTAAAAATTATGGTACTATTATTTTTGTCAGCGGGAAACACCGCAGACGAAAATTAAATGTAAGGACATTAACAACCGAATAGAGAAAATAGTCAGAAGTTATGAAAATAACAAATGCCAGAAATGGCACAACCAATAAATGGTGTAAACGTAAGTCTTAGGACTTTAAATATATTTGAATGAAGAGTTTGATCCTGGCTCA
>NZ_DBGBQB010000259.1:0-2190 GCF_048470075.1 Cetobacterium sp.
GAGCTAAAGCTTTATTTTTTGATTTAACACTTTTATGCTCATTTAGTGGGCTAATATCCTTTTGTACCATTTTTAACTTTTCATCAAAATATCCTATTTCATCCAAATAATCACATATTATCGTTATTTTTCCAGCTTTAAAAGCTATCTTTTGTATCTTGGTATCTTGACCACATTTTTTTATATAGTATTTATACGCTTCATTCTCTATTTCAAGCTTTTCTTTATCATTTAATGCGTTAAATTTCTCTAATATATCTTTATATCTATGTGTCTTATCTACAACTTCAACTGTTTCCTCTTTAAGCTCAACGTTAGAAGATTTTTCATTTTTTGTTTTCATTAAAGAGATCTCATTGATATCTTCATCCCTAGTCCAATCATTTTCTAATGCTTTAATAAAATAAGCTCTAACTTTGTCCACTCTATTTCTTTTCATATAAATCGCCACTTTTTGAACTTTTTCCAATCCATAACTCTCTATTGAATCTTTGATGGTTTTAGGCATTGTTTTTAAACTTCTAGCTTTTGCAGGCATTAAATTTAAAATATCCTCTATCATTTCTGGGGTAACAATAACAAAATCTTTTAATTCATCCTTACTATCATCCTGCAAATCTTTATTTTCTGTATGACTAACCAATAACTGACTTTGACTTAAGTGTCTAAATTCATTTAAATCATCAAAAAATCTCTGTTGTTTATCCTGAACTGTAAAATCATAAAAGAAAATTTCCACTTCAGCATTTTCCCAAGTGCCCTCTTTTTCTAAAATAAAATCTTTTATTAAGTCTTTGTCCTTTAATTCTTGAAAGCTTTTTATTAAAGTTTTTACAGTTCTTCCAATATTACTTTTATCATATTTCAAAGGTATTCTTTTTATTAAATACATAACATCTATCTTCAAATAAATTTCACTAAATCTAAGTTTTTCTATCAGCATATAGATTGTTCTAGCTGTGCTGGATTCTATATCCAGCAAAACCGCTGCATCGTAAACTAAATACCCTTTTGCCAATATATTTTTATAAAAAAAATCTGATATTTTTATTTGATATATCTCCTTTATTCTTTTATCATTTATTTTGGCTTTTATATCTGCATTCTCTTTTCTTTCCAAACTAACAATATCTAGTTCAAAAATAGATCTTGTTATCTCCTCTTTTAAAACAGATTTTAATTCATTAAAATACATTGTATTTTTAAAGCTATAAAAAGTATTTGCAATTCTTAGCAAGCTTTTTTTTATAAGCTCATTTGCTCTATTTGTATTTAGCCCTAACTCTTTTTTAAGTTCACTCAGTGTAACCCAAAATTTTTGTGGCATCCCTTTATCTTTCATTATTTTCATTAACACTATAAAAACTTTTTCCTCCATTTCTCCAGGAATATGATATCCAGATGCAGGGGTAACAGTTATATAAGTATCTCTATTATTATTAAAATAATATTTAACTATTTGATTAATTTTTCTTTTTGTATTTTTACTAAATATTGGATACTGTATAATGTTCATATCCATTCTTATTAATGCTCTATTTTTTATAAAACTTTCATCTAAAGTTATATTTTCTTCAACTATTTCTGTCTCTGGAGTATCTATAACCTCTTGAAAATTTAAATTGTTGCTTTTCTTTTTTACTATTTTCATAACTCAACTCCAACAATTTTTTTCGTCATTACATGGGTATATCTCAATTATTTATACATATTCTTTAATATTTTATTAGATTATACCTAAAAAACACTAAATTTTCAAGAAAAATACTCCCACTTAATGAGGATAATAGCAAATTTCATTAAAATACTCCCAATAAGTGATGACAAAAAAATAGTAAAATTAAACATATCCCACTTAATGAGGATAGATACTCCCATCTAACGAGGAAGAAAGTCCCACTTAATGAGGATAGATACTCCCATCTAACGAGGATAAATAGTCCCAACTAATGAAGATGAGTATGATACCATTAAATACCTCTCTAATTAATGCTTCTCAGCCATTTTTTTGGCTTTTTTTTTGTACATAACAATATATAACAATATAAACAATATATAAACAACTATAAACAATGTAACTAATAAAAAAATTAACGCATTTTTATAAAAATAAAAAAATATGCGTTGACTTTTAAAACTTTATATAGTATTCTTATAATATAAAAAAGAGGTAATCAAAATGATATACCC
>NZ_DBGBQB010000260.1:0-7568 GCF_048470075.1 Cetobacterium sp.
TCTTCCTCTCCATTATCCAATAGAGCTAAAGCTAAAACAACTGTTTTAGATATACTTTCTATAGCAAATCTAACCTTTGTATCTCCTGCTGATAACATAGTTCCATCTGGATATGCAATAACTGCACCTAAATAATCTTTACTTACTTTAGCCAACTCTGGAATATAAGTAGCCACAGCACCCTGAGATATTAATCCTTTATTGTTCTCCACTATTTTACTTAATACATCTTGATTCATTTTTTTGCCTCCATATCTACGAACTTTTATTTTTGTTCTTTTTCCTCATTAGATTCTGGTTTAGTTTCAACTTCTTTTTTTTCTTCTACTTGCTTCTGATCATCAGCTTTTTTAGGCTCATCATCCTGTTGCATAACATCATCTGGATGTGGAGTAATATGGAACTCTCCTCTAGCTTTTGGATGTCCAAAGAAATGGTGTTCTGGAGCATTTTCTGTTGTAATTCTTGTAGGCTCTATTCCTGTTGCATTTCTTCTATCTCTAAATTCATATATTATAAATGGAAGAACTAACACAACTATAAATCCTATAGTTAAAATAGTTTCATACTCTCCTGTATTTCCACCTGGAATATTATCTGGTGGGAAGAATGAGATAATAAAAGCAAATAATGATGTTAAGAATCCAACTGCACCAACAACACATTTAAATACAACTCCACCAGGTATTTGGTAAGCTGCCTGAGAATCTGTTGCTTTTCTTTTTAAAACTAATGTTAAATATCCTATAAATAATAGGAAGTATGTCATTAAGTAGATAACAACTGTTAAAGACATTGATGTCATGAAGGACATATTGTTTCCTCCTCCACCTAATGTTAGAACAATTGCCCAAATAGTTACGATAACACCTTGGAACATTACTAATGGAACTGGAACATCATTTTTATTAACTTTTTTAAACACTGGAGGTAAAATACCTTTTTGTGCAGCCACATACATAGCTCTTGATGGTCCAACTATCCAAGCACTTATCTCTGCTAAAACTCCAAGTCCAATGAAAGCAGCTATAATTCTAACAATCCAATCTAAATGACTTCCATAGTGATTAATTAATGTAGCAAAAGTTTGGTTAACACCAGCACTTAAGTTTATCTCATTCACTGGGATAACTGTTGCTATTGACAATCCACCTGCTGAACTTATTGTAATAGCTATAATAACTAGAATAAATACAGCTATTGGATATTGTTTTTTAGGGTTAGCCATCTCATTGGCATGGGAAGCTGATGCTTCTACCCCCATATAACTTAAGATAAATGATACCAATATTACCAATGAGTTAACTTTTGTAAAGTCAGGGAAGAATGCGTTCCAACTAACTTCCATATGGATTTGGTTTCCAGCTACTATATATGCTCCTGCAAGACCTATTAAAATTATTGCAGGTATTACAATACCAAAGATAAATCCAATTCTTGCTATTTTAGCTGTATATTTAGTACCACCCAATTGTGAGAATGTTAAAATCCAAAATACGATTAAAATAGAAACTAATTTTAAATGTGGATTTACATTTAGCTCTGGCCAATCAAACAGATACGATAATGATCCGTTGATAAAATAAAGCATTGGAATATAACCAACTGTTATTTCGAAAAATTGATAAAATATTGCTGCAAATCCCCAACGCTCACCTAAAGATTCAGAAACCCAAGTGAACACTCCTCCAGTTTCCCATCCAGGAATTGTTGCCATTTCAGCTGCACAAAGTGCCACTGGAATAAACCAAAACAACCCACCAAACAGTAAGAAGAATAACAATGAAAATCCTGAAGTTGCAAAACTCGGATATTCATAAACGGCCATAACCATTGAGGCTGTTATTGTGAAAAATCCAAATAGTGTCAACTGTTTTTTTGTTGTACTAGTGTTAGTATCCATAATCAAACCCTCCTATACATTTTTTTATTATTGTCATTATATTGTTCACTTTTGGTAGAACATTTCCTTCTGAAAAAGTTATATCTTTTTTTATTTTCTTGTCTACTCCTAATTTTCCTGGGCTAATGACCTTAAAGAATCATAAAATTTCTCAATATCTCTTTTTTTAGTTGGAATTCCGATTATATCATTCTTCTCTATTTTAGTTGTACCACTTATTTTTATAAGCTCTCCTTTTCTTTCAATAGAACTTATTTTTAAATCTCCTGGTAGCTCCAGTTGTTCTAAATCCTCTCCTATTAAATAGGATTCACTTCCCACTTCAAATACTAATTCCACAACCTCACTATTATTATCATTCTCTATCAGAGGTTTATATAATAGATCGTATATTGGTTCTACTCCAAGCAGATTGCTCACTGTATATGCCAATCCCACAACAATTACCATACTTGGTAACAATGTAAAATCCCAAGTCATCTCCAATATTAGTATAATTCCAGTAGCTGGTGATCTAACAACTACAACAAATGCCGATGCCATACCTAAAAAAATAAATACACCTAAATTACTTACATCTATTATATTAAAGTATAGAAGTATAAGTCCAAATAGTTTTCCTGACAATCCCCCAATCACTAAAAGAGGTAAAAAAATTCCACCAGGAAATCCTGTAGAGTAAGACAGTGTTGTGAACAGTAATTTTAAAATTATAAAGAATATTAAAGCTCCTATAGATAGATCGTTTACCATTCCCTCTCTGATTAAAAAACTCTCTCCTCCAGCTGTTAAATCCTTATAAAAAACTCCAATTACAACAACCATTAATGTATAAAAAAATATTTTAATATATTTAGAAATTTTTATCTTCCCATTTAGTTTTTGAAAATATATCAAAAGAAAGGAGAAGCTCTTTCCAATAAAGCTTATAAAGATTGCAAACATTATACATATATAAAAATATTGAAAATAATTCAGATTCTGTGGATAATTAATAGCTATATTTAAGTAATCATTTTTTACAAAAAATTTAGCTGCCATATATCCTGAAACTATTGATCCTAAAAATGAAAAAATTGTCAATCTTGAGTTAAAATATTTCTGTAACTCCTCTGCTATAAAGATTGCAGAAGCAAGAGGAGCTGTAAATGCAGAGGATAAACCAGCACCTGCTCCACTCATTATTAAATATTTTCTTTCAACTCTATCCACTTTAAATACCTGTGACACTGTTTCTCCAATTAAAGCGCCCATCTGTACGGAAGGTCCCTCTCTTCCAAGAGAGTATCCAGCCGATATCCCTGAAACTCCACCTAAGAATTTTAATATCAGTCCCTTTATTGGATTCTTTACTTTTATTCTTCCATATATCTGTGCTCTTGCCTGTGGAATTCCACTTCCTGTTACCACTGGCATCTCCTCAACCATCTTACTTATACAAACACCAACTATATATATACCTAAAAATCCTAAAATCAGATAATATATAGGGTTATTTAGATTAAAAATAGTATCTCTTATAACTGATGATTTCTCTATAATCCATCTGTATGGTATGGTTATAAGTCCTGTTACAAACCCGGTTAAAATAGCGAGTATATAAACTTTTAAAATCCCCATAATAAAACTCCTTTTATAAATTTTCTTTTGCTTTTTTCTTTACCACGTAGTAATAAATCTGTGAAAATGTTGAAACTGTTAAAATTCCTATGGCTATTGACCCTGAAATAATGAAAGTTTCAATCCCTTTACCCACAGCCTTAGATATATTATCTTGTACTATATAATACATGGTATAGTAGATTCCCCCTCCTGGAACCAAGGGAATCATACTTGGGTATAGAAATGAAACAGTTGGCACTTTTAATCGTCTTGATAAAATCTCTGAATAGATAGTTATAGTAGAAGAGGCCGCAGTATAGGAGATAAAGTATGTAAATCCTCTTTCACTCAGTAAGCTATATACCAGCCAACCTATCCCTGCACCGAAGCTACCATATAGATTTTTCTTTCCTCTCACATTAAATATTATTCCAAATCCATATGTTGCAACAATCGAAGCTATAACTTGAACTATTATAGTATTCATAATAGGCCTCCCAATGTTTTTATAATAGATAAAGTTATTCCAGATCCTATGGCTAATGCTGTTCCTACCATGAAAGCTTCAACCCCCCTTGCAATTCCAGATACTAGGTCTCCTGTTATCAAATCACGAATAGAGTTTGTAAAAGCTATTCCAGGCACTAATAACATCAGAGTTGAAATAATTGTAACTGAAATTTCAGGTATTATTCCCAGCAAAAAACATATATAGGCAGAAAATGAGCATGTCATTCCTCCCACCAAATTCAAGAAAAATTTATTTATCATTAATTTTGTAGAAAAATATCCTAAAAATGAAACTGAAATCGCTCCAATAACTGAAGCTATACAGCTTCCTCTATCTCCTCCAAAATAGTAAGCAAAAGCTCCTGCAGCAATACAGTTTCCAATTAATACATAAAAAAAGCTATAGGATTTTTCATCATCTATCTCCTTAACTTTTTCTAAAAACTCTTTAAATTTATAGCATTCTATATCTCTTACTAGAGAACTAAGTTTAGATATTTTTTCCACATTTATAGTTCTCATACGTATCTTTTCTATATTTGTAAAAAATCTTCTTTCCCTCCCTCTTATTGTTGTTAAAATACTTGATAACACCGCAAAGGAGTTTGACTCGAGTCCATAGTGATTACAAATTTTATCAACCATATCTTCAGCTCTATAAGTCTCTCCTCCAGATTCCAATATTAGCTTACCTACATAGCTCGCTAGATATAAGATATCATTTTCATTGATAACTGTTAAATCCTCTCTAAGATTATCCATATATATATCACCCAACTGTACTTTATTTAAATATTCCGTTTTCCAAGTTATTTTCCTTGAAATTTTATACCTTTTTCAATTTTATTCTAAATTTTTTTAAAATAAAAAAGAAATCCCAAAAATAAAATGAATAATGCAAGTGATTTATGATAGTCAAATCTATTTCAAAATCAATATCGTTATCAAGGAGGTTAGTATTATGTTTGGAACTTGTGGTAAAACACCTAGAGAACTTGGTTATAGAATGCCTGGTGAATGGGAAAAAAGAAGACGTACTTTTATGCAATGGCCTGTTAGAGATGGAAAAAATAGCAGGACTCCTCTTTGGCCCGATGGAATCGAAGCCGCTAGAAAAGGATATGCCAATGTTGCAAAAGCTATCGCTGAATTTGAGGAGTTAGTTATGATTGCCCCTCCTGAACTACTACACGAAGTTAAAGAGATGTGTGGAGAAAAAGTAGAAGTGTTATGCTTACCGATAGATGATTCGTGGGTTAGAGATAATGGTCCCACTTTTTTATTAAATGATGATCAAGAAGTAGCAGCAGTTAAATGGAGATTTACTTCTTATGGAGAAAAATATCAAACACACTATAATGATGGTAAAGTTCCCTATCATTTAGGTATATTTTATGATATTCCTATATTTACTTCACCACTGGCCTTAGAGGGTGGAGGAATCCATTCTGATGGACAGGGAACAATACTGACTACAGAATCAGCCTTACTTACTGGTTCTAGAAACTCTAGATTTACAAAAGAGGAGGTTACTCACCTATTGGAAGAGTACTTAGGTGGTGAACAAGTTATCTGGTTAAAATCTGGATTATATGGAGATTTGACTGATGGACACGTTGACAATACAGCATGTTTTGTAAGACCAGGAGTTATTATAATCCAAGCTTGTTATGATGAAAATGATCCTGACTATGAGATTTTCCAAGAGAATATGAAAATATTAAAAGAGTTTAAAGATAGATCAAGTGGACTACCTTTTGAAATTATTGAAATTGAAAAACCACCTATTAGATACTATGATGGTCAACTTTTAACATTGAGCTATATAAACTATTTACCTGTTACTGGTGCTGTAATTGTTCCAACTTTTGGTGGAGACGCCGAAGAAACAGATAAAAAAGCCTTGGAGGCTATTCAAAAAGCTTATCCTGATAGAAAAGTTGTTCCTATTGATGGAATGCCTATCATTATAGGTGGGGGATGTGTTCACTGTATAACTCAACAAATGCCTTATGGTAAAAGTTTTTAGTTAAAGGAGGATTAAAGAAGATGAGAAAAGTAAAAGTAGCAGCAGTTCAAATGTCTCTTGGATGGGATGTGGATGAAAATATAAGAAAAGCGGAAAATCAAGTTAGAGCAGCAGCAGCTGAAGGGGCTCAAATAATATTACTTTCTGAACTATTTGAAAGAGTTTATTTCTGTGCTAAAGAAAAAGCTGAATATATGCAATTTGCTACAGAGTTAGAGCTTGATACAGCAGTTAATCACTTTAAAAAGGTTGCAAAAGAACTACAAGTTGTTCTTCCAATAAGTTTTTATGAGAGAAAACATGGTGCAAGATATAACTCTATAGCTATTATTGACGCTGATGGAGAGATTTTAGGAGTCTATAGAAAAAGTCATATCCCCCATGATGTGAGTGGATATCAAGAGAAGTTCTACTTCAATATTGGAGACACTGGATTTAAAGTTTGGGAAACTAAATACGCAAAAATTGGTGTTGCTATATGTTGGGATCAATGGTTCCCTGAATCAGCAAGATGTATGGCTTTAATGGGAGCTGAAATTCTATTCTATCCAACAGCTATTGGATCAGAACCTAGTGACCCCACTATGGATACAAAAGATCACTGGCAAAGAGTTATGCAAGGACATGCAGGAGCTAACTTAACTCCATTGGTATGTTCTAATAGAACTGGACAGGAACATGTTGATGAGATTGGTGTTAAATTCTACGGTTCATCTTTTATAGCTGATCATACAGGTGCTAAAATCTCTGAGATGGATAGAGATTCTGAAGGATTTGCTATAGCTGAGTTAGACTTAGCTGCCATCGATGACTATAGAGCTTTCTGGGGTCTATTTAGAGATAGAAGACCTGATCTATATGGACCTATCTTAACTCTTGATGGAGAAACAAAATTTAAATAGATAGTATACACTGTTTTTAATACTCTTTTCAGGAATAAAGTATTTATATGTTATTCCTGAAAAGAGTTTTTTATTTTCAGAACTTAATTTTATATCTAGCCATATTTAAGCTACACCCTATCCCCTTTCTCTTTTAATAAAAAGTAAGCTATGAAAATCATAAGCACACCGCCCACTATTAAAATAAGATTAGAATTTATAAATAAACTCATCTTTCCAACTCCAAACTCCCCTATGGGTATCAAAACTCCATCTAAAAATGCTGAAAGTGCAAAAAATCTCGATTGCATATATACTGGAACACTCCTTTGATAATTAGATATTATTGGTATGCTTATTAAGTTTGCAAAAAAACCAATTAAAAACTGCATAAAAAGAACTATAAAGAACAACTCCTTTTTATAACCCCATAAAAACCATGATGTTATCCCTATTACTATTATTAAAATTGAATTTATATTTAATAGAACTAACAACTTTAAATTTTTATTTTTTAGAATCACAATTGCAGCACCTATAACAGCTCCTAAAATTGTTGATGATTCTACAAGTCCAAACTCATAGTTGGAAAACTTATGAACTTTAAGCAATAAAAATGGTATAGTTATTGATGATATAGGAC